>SLEO01000377.1 GCA_007124745.1 Myxococcales bacterium | reverse complement strand
CCATCCTCTCACCGACCACGCCGACCCCCGCCTTCCGGCTAGGAGAGGTCGCGGACCCACTCTCGATGTACCTCGCTGACATCTTCACGCTGCCAGCCTCACTTGCGGGCTTGCCCGCCATTAGCGTGCCCTGCGCGTTTGCCGATTGGGAAGGTGTCAAGCTGCCGCTCGGCGCCCAGCTTATGGGCCCAAGCTTGACCGAAGGCCGCCTGTTTGGCTTGGCAGACACGCTGTACCGCGGACTGGATATCGCGTCGCAGCAACAGCAACTTCCTGACCCGGTCGAGGCTGCCGCTCGCCTCGGACTCGAACCCTTAGGCGGAGCGCGTGCTGGAGCCAGCGTCGCAGAGAAAGGCGGGGCCCATGTCTAGTGCATTCGAGGCAGTGATAGGACTTGAAGTCCACGCCCAACTCCTGACCCGGACCAAGCTGTTTTGCCCGGCGGAAGCGCGCTTCACCGACGTGCCCAACACGCACATCGGGCCCGTGACACTGGGCTTGCCCGGGGCGCTGCCGGCGGTGAACGAGGTGGCGATTCGTCTCGCGGTCATGGCGGGCCTCGCCCTTGGTTGCGATGTGCAGCGCGATAGCATCTTCGCGCGCAAGCATTACTTCTACCCCGACCTGCCCAAGGGCTATCAAATCTCCCAGTTCGACCGACCCCTCAACGTGGGAGGCCACGTCGACATCGAGGTTTCAGGTCAGCGCAAACGCGTGACGCTTGAGCGCATTCACGTCGAAGAAGATGCCGCCAAAAACCTGCACGGCGTGGGCTCCGCCAGCCTTTCGCACATCGACTTCAATCGCGCGGGCATCCCGCTCATCGAGATTGTCAGCAACCCCGACATGGCGAGTTCGGAGGAGGCAGAAGCCTACCTCCGCGCGCTACGTGAGATTCTCATGTTTGCCGGCGTGAACGACGGTAATCTTGAAGAGGGGTCGTTTCGCTGCGACGCCAACGTGTCGATTCGCCCCGTAGGCTCGAAGACCCTCGGCACGCGCACGGAACTCAAGAACATCAACTCTTTCCGCTTTGTGCGCAAGGCGATTGACTACGAGATTGCCCGGCAAGAGTCGGTCATCGTTTCCGGCGGACAGGTCGTTCAGGAGACGCGTTCCTGGAACGAAAACGAACAAAAAACCGTCGCGATGCGCAGCAAAGAGTTTGCCCACGACTATCGCTACTTTCCTGACCCGGACCTGCCGCCTTTGGTAGTCGATGAGGCGTTGCTTAGCCGCGCGCGCGCTGCGCTTCCCGAACTGCCGGAGGCCTTGCGCACGCGCTGGAAATCCGTGTTCGGGCTCAGTGACTACGACGCCGGCGTGCTCTCGGCGCACCCGGGCCTTGCCCGCTTTTTCGAGTCGACGCTCGCCCACGCGGCGGATGAATCTGCGCGCGCGGAAGCCGCGAAGCCCGTGGCGAACTACCTGCAGAGCGAGGTGCTGCGTGAGGTTAGCTACGACGGCCTCTCAGCTCACTTCCCGGTCACGCCGGAAGCCCTCTTCGAGCTTGTCTCGCTGGTGATGTCCGGCGAGCTGAGCTCGAAGCTCGCGAAGCAGGTCTACGCAGAGCTCCTCGCCAAAGGCGGTAGCCCCAAGGCCATCGTAGCTGCCCAAGGCTTGTCGCAAATATCCGACCGCAGCGAAATCTTGGCGGTGGTTCAAGCGATTCTCGCGGCCAATCCCGACAAAGTCGCGGCCTACCGTCAGGGCAAGCTCGGCCTAAAGGGCTTCTTTGTGGGCCAAGCGATGCAACGGACAGACGGCCGAGCGAACCCTCAAGCGCTTGGCGAGGTGCTCGATGCTGAGCTGGCGGGTGACCCCGCTTGACCGCTGATCCTGTCATCGCCGGGCCGACAACACCTGAGCCCAAGCACGCGCGCATCAAAGATGAAGTGCAACCCTTCATCTTCGATGAGGCGACCTCGTCGCTTAAGGTGCTCGACCAACGTCTACTGCCCGCGTTGGTGCACTACGACACGCTAACGGATACGGACGGCGTGGCCGAAGCCATCGTCTCCATGAAGGTGCGCGGTGCCCCCGCGATTGGCCTGGTGGCGGCCTACGGCCTCGCCATACTTGCCGCCCGCGAGGCTTCCGGCCGCCAAGTTTTCGCAGGCGTCATCGGTATCGCTGCCAAGGCGCTCATCGCCACCCGTCCTACTGCCGTTAATCTGAGCCGATCCGTCATGCACATGGTCCAAGAAGCCATGTCCGTGGCGGACCTTGAGCCCTCCGCGCGAGCGGCACACTTGCTGGCCGCCGCCAAGCAACTCCACGCCGATGATCTTGCGGCGAATCGGAGGCTTGGTGAGTTCGGGGCAGGCTTTCTGCCGGGTTCTCGTCGGCTGCTCACCCATTGCCATACGGGCGCACTCGCCTGCGGCGGCTGGGGTACGGCCATCGGCATCCTGCGCACGCTCGGTACTGAAGGGCGGCTCGCGCACGTCTACGCCAATGAAACGCGTCCTTACTTGCAGGGCGCAAGGCTCACCGCCTGGGAGTTGCAGACGCTGGGCCTACCGGTGACGCTGCTCACCGACGCCATGAGCCCCGCATTGATGGCGGCCGGCGATATCGATGGCGTGGTGGTGGGCGCAGACCGCATCAGTCCCCGAGGAGACGTCGCCAACAAGATTGGCACCTACGCGCTCGCCATCGCAGCCCGCTACCACGACCTGCCGTTCATCGTGGCCGCCTCGACGGCCACGATAGACCGCGCCTGGAGCCCAGAGACGCGCATCGAAATCGAAGAGCGCTCGAGCGACGAAGCTGCGTTGATTCGTGGTCACCGGCTCGCGCCCGAAGGCGTCGCCTACCGCCATCCCGCCTTTGACATCACGCCCGCTAGCCTCGTGACCGCTATCGTCACCGAGAACGGCGTCTGGCACCCCAACGCCTGAGCCTGCGCCCTCGGAATGCCGCACGCGCTCGCCAAAAGCAGCGCCAGCGCCACGAGTAAAACCTTGACCCAACGTGTGTCCACACTACACTACGCGCCATTGATCGCGGGGTGGAGCAGCCAGGTAGCTCGTCGGGCTCATAACCCGAAGGTCGTCGGTTCAAATCCGGCCCCCGCAACCATATTCGCTCACCACCTTGGGTGGTGAGGCTCATCAGCGGCCGGATTTCATTACATGGCGCCGCTGCGCGGCGGGGCGTGCCCCCGGCCTGGGCGCCGGCAACCGAGTGGGTTGCGCTGGGATTCTGGTCTTTGGGTTT
>SLEO01000237.1 GCA_007124745.1 Myxococcales bacterium | reverse complement strand
GGTTCGGCGGGCCCCGCATCTGGGGGGCGCCAAAGGGCACGCCTGCGTGCCCGGGCCGCCGGAGAGGCCGCACGCCCGGACCACTCGGGACGCTCCCGCCCCCCTTTCCTTTCACACCGGAGCCGGCCGCCTCGCAACGGAGGCACAACCTGTTGCCCGAGCTGGGTGGCCGGCCGTGGACCTGGCTACGGGCCACACCACAAAAAAAACCGGCGGGCCCCAAGGAGCCGCCGGCTTTCCGTTTCCGACGCGGAGGGCCTGTTTACTCGTCGGAGGACTCGGACTTGTCGCCGGAAAGACCGATGAGCTTGTCCTTGAGCAGGTCGCCGAGGGTGACCGAGCCCGAGCCGCTGGGCCCGATGCGGCGCTGCTGCGCGTCTTGGTTGGCCTGGGCCGCGCGGGCCTGAGCGAACTTCGCCGGGTCCACGTTGATTTCCTTGTTCTCAAGGCCCTTGATGGACAAGTTGATCGAACGCGCTTCGCCGTCGATGTGAATGACTTCCGCCTTCAACATCTGGCCCTCTTGCGGCGTCACATCGAGATGCTGCGACGAGATAAGACCCTCGATGCCGCGCTCGATTTCCGCGTATGCGCCGTAGTCACCCACAGCGGCCACACGCACTTCAATGACCGTGCCGAGCGGGTATCGCTCCGAAGCGAAGGTCCAGGGGTCCTCGTAGAGCTGGCGAATACCGAGGGATACGCGCTGGTCGTCCTCGTTGATGGACAGGATGATGGCTTCGACCTCGTCGCCCTTCTGGTAGAGTTCGAGGGGGTTCTCGAAGCGCGTGCTCCAGGAAATGTCCGACTTGTGAACCATGCCGTCCACGCCGTCTTCGATGCCGACGAAGAGGCCGTACTCGGTGATGCTGCGGATCTTGCCGCGAATGATGTCGCCGGGGTTGTACTTCTGGATGAAGGCCGTCCACGGATCCGGCTCAAGCTGCTTCATGCCGAGGCTGATGCGCTTGTTCTGCGCATCGACTTCGATGACCGCACATTCAACTTCCTGGCCGATTTCAAGCATCTTCGAGGGATGCTTGGGCTTGCGCCAGGACATCTCGCTCACGTGAATGAGACCCTCTACGCCCTGCTCGAGTTCGACGAACGCGCCGTAATCTGTAAGCGACACCACCTTACCGCGCACGCGCATCTCAGGCTTGTAGGTGCGCTCGGCGATGTTCCAGGGGTCTTCCTGGGTCTGCTTGATGCCAAGCGAGACACGCTCGGTATCCGAGTTGTACTTGAGGACCTTGACGGTGACCTCGTCGCCGACATTAAACACCTCTGATGGGTGATTGACGCGGCCCCAGCTCATGTCCGTGATGTGCAGCAGTCCGTCGATACCGCCCAGGTCCACGAACGCGCCGTACTCGGTGAGGTTCTTGACCTTGCCGGTGACAATCTGGCCCTCTTCGAGGGTTTCGAGGGTTGCCTGCTTGAGCTCATCACGCTGCTGCTCAAGGAGTGCGCGGCGGGAGAGCACGATGTTGCCACGCTTTTTGTTGAACTTGATGACCTTGAACTCGTGGGACTGACCGAGCAGGCGGTCGAGATTGCGCACGGGGCGCAGGTCGACCTGCGAGCCCGGAAGGAAGGCCTTCACTCCGCCACGAATGGTGACCGCAAGGCCGCCCTTCACGCGCGACGTGATGGTTCCGGTGATGAGTTCTTCGCGCTCGCAAGCGAGGCTGATCTCGTCCCAGACCTTGAGTTTGTCTGCCTTCTCCTTGGACAAGGTGACAATGCCGTCGTCGTCCTCTTTGGACTCGACCAAAACCTCTACAATGTCACCGGCCTTAACTTCGGCGACGCCGCTTGCGCCGACGAACTCATTGATCGCGATGACGCCTTCAGACTTGAAGCCGATGTCGACGACCACCACTTCTTTCGTCACCTTGACCACGCGGCCAGAGACGATGTCTCCTTCCCGGAGCTGTTCGGTTTTCGCCATGCTCGCTTCGAAAAGCGAGGCGAAGTTCATGGAAGGGGCCGCCATGGGCGAGGCGGCACTGACGGGCGAAGCAGAGGTTTGGGTTGTTGTTTCGGTCATCATCTATGGTGCGCGCCAGCCTGGTTGCACTCACCACTGAAACCCCCACCGACGGCGCGAAGCGGGGGTTGTCTCGGCAACGCGGTACCTAAGCAATGCGTAGCCGAAGCGAAATCAGGGCAAATAGAGTTAAAATGCGGAGCGGAAGCTTATGCTTTGGGGCTTCGACTGTCAACCCGCGCGCGTCCGATGCCTTGCGAGGCTAACGCGCACGCGCCAACCGCTCGCGGATCTTGGCGACGGCGAACGCCGTACACGCCTCGACGCTAGCCGACGTGGTGTCGATATCCACCGCGTCCTGCGGGCGTTCGAGGGGCGCGGAGGCGCGGCTTTGGTCCCGCGCGTCGCGCTGGGCGAGGCGCTCAGCCGCATCCGGCGCCGCCGTCCCAAGCTGTGCGGCGCGCCGGAGGCCACGCGCCTCGAGGTCCGCGCTGACGAAGAACTTGACCAAGGCCTGGGGGAAGATCACCGTGCCGCAATCTCGCCCTTCGGCGACAATGGGGCCCGCGAGCGCCGCATCGCGCTGAAGCGCCAGCAGCGCCTGACGGACCTCGGGCAGCGCCGCCACGCGGCTCGCCGCGTCTGAGACAGCGTCACGGGTGAGTACCGCCCGGTCCGCCAGTCCCTCGATGACGAGGATAGAGGCGCCTTGGGCGTTCGGTCGGAAGTGCGTGACCGGCATAGCTGCCAGTACGTCAGCGCTCGAAGCAAGATCCTCAACGCCCGCTTGGAGTGCGCCCCAGGCTAGCGCCCGGTAGAGAGTGCCGGTGTCGAGCACGGACCAGCCGAGCGCCGCAGCAATACGCTGGGCAAGCGTGGACTTTCCGGAGCCGGAAGTGCCATCTAGCGTGACGACGGGGTGAGGTGCGGGCGCGTCCATGCGCCGGTGCCCTTAGCAGGTCGCGATGTCGATTCCAACGCTCGATGCCACCGCAGCGAAACCGGGGAAACTGGTGTCAACGCAGGCAACGTCCCGAATAGACGACGCACCTTCCGTCCGCGACGCCAGCACAACGCCGCTCATCGCAATGCGATGGTCCCCGTGACTGGTCACCTCCGCCGGCCTCAGCGCCGCCGCCGGATGCACCGTAAAGCCGTCGGGTCGCACCTCGCAGTGCACCCCAAAAGCCTCCAACATGGCGACGGTGGTGGCGATGCGGTCGCTTTCTTT
>SLEO01000129.1 GCA_007124745.1 Myxococcales bacterium | reverse complement strand
TCTGTCAGCCAGAGGTGATAGTGATTCGACATGAAGACAGCGGCGTGCAGCTCGATATCGAAGGTCGCAGCCGCACACGCGAGGACGTATTTGATGTCCTGCACCAGCTGGGGTGTGGGCGTGAGGTAGAAGCGCCGCTGGGCGCAGCGGCGTGCCACGATGTACGAAGCGCCTGGCAGGATGCGTCTCGGAGCGGTCATGTGGCCGGCTTCGGTCAGCAGACGTCGCGGGTTGCGTCGCTCAAGACCTCCCTGGGAGCGGCCCAGAGCGGCCCAGGTAAGATGCGTCGCGGAGCGGTCATGCGACCCGTTTCGGCCACCGAGGAACGCGGGTTGCGTCGTGCGCTCAAGACCTCCCTGGGAGCGGCCCAGGAGCGGCCCACAAGACCTCCCTGGGAGCGGCCCAAGATCGCGTGTCAACCGCTAACTTTCGCGAACCCCCGGAACGGTTACGTGGCGGCCAGACAACATATACTGGCAAACTATGTTGCCAGTTGCTGTAGTCAGCTGACCCTTACTGCAAGATTGGACTCGCCCCGATATAGTGGAGATCAAGCCGAACGTCGCTACGCCGCGGCCTACGCCGTATAATCTTTCTCTCCACTATATCAAGGCAAGTCCAGGCCCCATTTAGGCCAGCACCAGTACCGGGTTGCGCTACCTGATGTTCCCAAGGAACGGGCTTTAGGATCCTCCGTATTTCTCCCGGGCCACGCTTTCAGCAATACGGCTTAGTGCGGGTGGGCCGCCGCCATGCATGTGGCTTTGTGGATAGGTGAACTCCCAATAGCTTCCTTCCTCAGGATCTCTGTAAAGAGCGGACCATTTATCGCCATCCACTGCGATCTGCTCGAAGTACGATTCCGTAAGCCACTGGATTCGATCGCAAGCAGAGTCCTTGACTACGGAACCATCTGCCGCCTCGATCCATGCCCCGACAATGCAGTTTTCATCCCAATCCGGCTTCTTATTCATCGCACAATCCTCGCGTGCACACCTGACGGGATCTTAGAGTTTGGGACAACAAACTCACGTGCGCCTCCGGCAGTTCGCCCCCCGCCAATGAATCCCGGATCGGCTCTATTGACCGGAGAAGCAACACCCGCTGGCGTACGGAACTCAATGATTCTGAATCCAGTCGGGCTTTGCGGAATAGTTAACCGTTCCGCAATTTGCGAGGCATTAAGGCCCTTAATGTCGCCTGGTGCAGTGACAAAAACATCCGATGCACCGGGCTTACCTAACGTCCCAGATGCGCGTGTGATTGGATTGTCGGGAACTACTCTCGCGAGCGTCTTCGGGACTGGGTTCGCTACTCCCCGTGCGGCGGAGGTGGAGCGGGAGAGGGATTGCCATTTGCTTGCGGCCCACTTGCCTGCTGAGGCGACGCTGCCTTTCGCGGCGTCGATTGAGCGAGACAGGGCGGCGCTTAGGCGGGGGGCACTGCGGCCGGCCATCGCGGTTGCGCGGGCGAGACCCTTGATGGCGCCGACGCCCGTCCCTGCGGGACCCAACGCGTTTGTGGTGACGACTGTGTCTTCGATGACGGCGCTGGCAATGTCTTTGCCGATGTCCAGGGCGGCTCTGCCGAAGCTCTCCGTCACGGGCGGCGCCGACCCCAGCCGGGCCGAAGGCGGCTGCAGACCCAGTGGGTCGCTGTAACCGACCGGGTCGCCAAGGGCGTAGGTGTAGGGGCTGAGCCGCGTTGGCTCCGCAAGCAGGTTACCTGACGCAAACAGAGCGATTGGGTCGACGGCGGTGAACGCCGCTAGGATTGGACGATAGGGGCGGGCTTGGAAGTCGATTAGGTCAGAGCCCGTGTCGGCTTCGTTGCCGGCGAAGCTGTGCGGGTCGCTGATGGGCCCGGAGCGAGCGCGTACGGCGCCGTAGGCGTTGTGGGCTAGCAGGACTTCGGCGCTGCCTGTTTTGCCGGCGCGCACCACCGGGCTTTGATGCAGGTCGTGCAGGTAGAGCTGTGCGCTCTCTGGCCACGCCGTTAGCTCCGTTGCGGTGTCGCGGATATTGCTTGAGGCGCTGTCGCCTCCGCATGACAGCAGTGGCGCTAGTAGGGCCAGAGCTAGTGCTGGTCGCCGTCGCGCGACACGGCTGCCTGTTGAGAGGCCGCGGGGCGTTGGGGTGCGGCGGCCGATGCATAGCAGCGCCAGAAGGCACGCTAGTGCTAGCGCGCCCCAGCCTAGCCCAGCACCAGGCCCACCACGCCCACCACGCCCATCACGCTCACCCGAGCGTAACACGGGCGGCACGGCCGCTTCAGCGCTAGCGCTGTCAACGATGGCGTCGAGACGTATCTGGCGGTGTTCGTCTACGCGTAGGTAGCGCACTAGTGCGTTGCCACGGACCTCGGCGTCGTCGAAGGGGTAGCGCACCAGGCTGCTTGGCGACGGCATCGCGTCGTCTGACTGGTCCACCCACGCGGCGGCACCAAGCCACGTGCGCTTCTCGATGCGCCGGTCGGCAAAGTCGTAGGTGTAGCGCTCGATGATAACGTCGCCCTCGGCGCGGCGCACTACCTGGCTCAGGCGGCCTTTGCCGTCCCAGCTCAGCTCACGCGTACCGTCTGCCACCAGCCGGCCAGCGCCGTCAAAGCTGAACGCTTCCGTGTTGCCGTCGCCTAGCGTCACTTCTGCCAGGCGGTCTGGGCCAAGCGCGCCATGCTCATCGGGCACGCCGTAGCGCAGGGTCATGTTCGGATGGCCGCCGAGCACTGTGTTGTCCACAGAGGTGAGGTTGGCGAAAGTGTCGTAGCTGTAGCGGGTCTCGCCGTCTGCGCGCAGCTCACCTGTCAAGCGGTAGCGGTCGTCGTAGGTGTAGCGCGCGCTCAGGCTTAGCCCCGGCGAGAGATCACGACGGCCGTCCACCTCTTCGATCACGCGCGATGTCGGGTCGTACGTTAGCGCCAAATCAAGCAAGTCCTCGCCCGCCGTATTCTCAGCACGGCGCTGCGCAAGACGCCGCCGCATGTCAAAGGTCTGCGTGCTGGTGACGCCATTGCCAAAGCGCATCGCGCTCGGCCAGCCAAACGCCGTGTACTCAGCGTGCTCGATGAGCACGCCTGCCTCTGCCAGCTGGCCTTGGCCGTTGTAGCGGCGGGATACAAAGCTGTTGTCCGGCCAGGCTTGCCGCGTCACGCGGTCTTGCGCGTCAAGGTCACGCCAGCGGCGGTGCTGGGTGCCATCGGCCCACGCGCGCACCTCGTCACTCAGCCGGCCGCGCG
>SLEO01000203.1 GCA_007124745.1 Myxococcales bacterium | reverse complement strand
TGCTGTTGCACGGGCCTTCGCAGGCCCGCGGCCTGAGCGAGACCGACAAGCGAGCCTGGCGCGCGATGGAAGCGGCGACGGAAAACGGCACGGTACGCCAGCTCGGTATCTCGAACGTCCAAGCCTCCCAGCTAGCATCCCTGCTTGACTGGGCGGAGCGCCCGCCTGCTTTTGTGCAGAACCGCTGCTTCGCGGTGACCGGATGGGACAGCGATGTCCGGGCTGTGTGTCGTGAGGCAGGGGTGACCTACCAGGGCTTTTCCCTGCTGACAGCCAACGTCGAGGTCCTGCAGCATCCCCCGGTGGTGGCCCTGGCCGAATCCCTCGATATCGACGCGCCTGCCCTCATCTTCGCCTTCGCGCGCCAGCTCGGCATGTTGCCGCTGACGGGAACCACGCGTGCAGAGCACATGCAGACTCAGCTCGCGAGCGAACGCATCACCTTGGACTCGGCCCTTGTAGAGGACCTCGAACGCATCGCAGCGCCGTCGTAGGTCAGCAGCGTTCGATGAGGGCGGCGATGCCCTGGCCGCCGCCGATGCAGGCGCTTGCGGCGCCTAGGGTGCCGTTGCGGGCGCGCAGTGCCAGGGCGAGGTGCAGAAGGATGCGCGCGCCAGACGCCCCGAGGGGATGGCCTAGTGCGATGGCGCCGCCGTCCACGTTAACACGCGCTTCTGCCGTGGCGTCGTCGAGCCCGAGGCCCTGGACGACTGCCGCCACTTGGGCGGCGAAAGCCTCGTTGATTTCGATGAGGTCGAGGTCCGCAAGGAGGCGGCCCGCCCGCGTGAGGGCTTGGCCCAGTGCGGGCACAGGACCGATGCCCATCGTCTCCGGGGGCACGCCGACGACGGCAGCGGAGACCAGCCGCGCCAAGGGCTTAAGGCTTAGGCGTTTGCAAGCCGCTTCGGACGCGACGACGAGCGCCGCGGCGCCATCGCAGATGCCTGATGCGTTGCCTGCAGTGACGACACCTCCCGCCGCGAAGACCGTCGGTAGCGCCGCGAGGTCCTCCAGCGTGGCGCCTGCGCGCGGGTGCTCATCGGCTTCAAGGCTTTTGCCGCGAGGTAGATCTACGCGCAGCAGCTCGTCGCGAAAGCGTCCCTCGGCCTGCGCTGCGGCAACGCGCTGCTGGGAGCGGAGTGCCCAACGGTCCGCTAGCTCTCGGTTAATGCCGACTTCCTTCGCAAGGCGCTCGGCGGTCTCACCCATCGCGAGCTTGCAAAAGCCATCGGTGAGGGATGCGAAGAGGGAGTCTTCGAGCACCGGGCTCTTACCGAGGCGGAGACCCTGGCGCAGACCACGAGCGACGTGCGGCGCCTGGGACATGCTCTCGGTACCCCCCGCAAGCACAACGTCGGCCTCACCGAGTCGAATCTGACGTGCGGCTTCGAGCACGGCTTCGAGCCCGGAGCCGCAGAGGCGATTGAGCGTGAGCGCCGGCGTGGCCACCGGCACCGCCGCCCGCAAGCCCACGTGCCGCGCGAGGTAGGGCGCGTCGCTGCTCGTCTGCTGGACATTACCAAAGACCACGCTGTCGATGGCCTCCGGGCTGACCCCCGCCGCCTCAAGGGCCCCTTGGGCGGCGAGGACAGCGAGGTCGGTTGCCGAGTGCGCCGCGAGTGCGCCGCCAAACTTGCCAAAGGGTGTGCGCTTGCCAGCGACGAGGTAGACGGGTGCGTTCACCCTTAGGAGCGTAGCGTTGCGGACAGGCCGCTGACAACCACTTCGCTTTCGCGCGCTGGAACCAGCGTCTGAAGCTGGACAAGTCCAGGCGTGTCTGCGTCTTCCGACCGCCAGGCGCGCGTCTCTAGCGTATCGCCGGGGAAGACGGGCTTACGAAAGGTTCCGCCGAGCGCGGCGAGCCGCTCCGGGGCCCTTCCGCAGAGTTCCAGCACCACGCCTGCGCTGATCGCGCCTAGGGTGCCGAGGCCATGGAGGATGGGCCGGTCGAAGCCGACTTCCCGCGCGATATCGGGGTCGATATGCAGCGGATTGTCGTCGCCGAGGAGGCGAAAGAGGAGGGCTTGGTCCGGACGCGTGGGCGTGAGGAAACGCGCATCGGGGTCACGGTCTGGTAGCGCTTCTTTGGGCCGGCGGGGCGGCGTCTGGCCGCCAAAGCCACCATCGAAGCGGTAGATCATCGAGGCTTCCGCCTCGCAGAGAAGCTCGCCGGCCGCATCGGTGCTCGTGAGTTTGAACACCACCTGAGCCATGCGCTTAAGGTCATACACCTCGCTCACCGTGCCCGTCGTGAGGACGGTGCCGCTCGGCGCGAAAGGCTTAAAGAAACGAAAGGACTGGCCGGAATGCACCAAGCCGAGGAAGTTACCGTCCACGGCGGCGAAAAGCTGGTTCATCACGGGATACGCCGGTACGAGGGCGAAGGTGGGCAAGACTTTGGGGCCCCGTTTCTCGTAGAGAAAATCGAGGTCGTTTCCGCCTAGGCCAACGCTCAGGCCAAAGAGCGCCGTGTCTTTCCAGTCGTATTCGAAGGTGAGGGGGCCGACGCTGGTGCCTAGGGTATGTGTGCCGATTGCCATGGTGGAGCGCGGTCTAAGGGCGGAGCGCGCCCTTCGCAAGCCCGGCGGCTATGGCTTGATCAGTGCTTGACCGGGGCTTGACCGGGGCTTGACCAGGGCCTGTCAAAGGGGCTTGCCGTGCGGTCAGCGGTGTGATTTCTCCCTCCCGCACCAGACAGGCTGCGGTTTCTCGGACGCGCGCGACTTGCGCTGTGGTGAAAACGGGCACGTCCGCCTCACCAGGCACGTAGCTCATCACGTTGCCGGGGGTGTGGTCGTGCTGCCGATTGCCGAAGAAGTGACCAAGCTCGTGGGCGAGCACGTCGCGGTCGGCTTGTTGCGCTAAAATGATGAGATGCGGCCGGAGGGCACACTTAGCCTGCGAACGCGCTAGCAGAGCCTGGCAGCCAGCGGAAAGCGTGGGGCTACGCGGCGCCGAGACCTCCCAGGGCGGCGTCGCCGGCCCGCGTACCTTCCAGTGCACGCCACTTCGGAGCCGGTCCGCCTCATCGACATCGTGCAGCGTCTCCACCGCGAAGATTTGGACAGCGCCAGGTTTGATGTGGCTGCCGAGCCCGTGCCGGTCCGAGCGCGTGCGGAAGTGGGCGGGTATCGCGGCATGTGTGGTGAGGCTAGCGATGGCGAACGCGATGCCCGTACCCGCAAAGATGCGATTTGCCCGGGCGACTTGGGCCTTGACCCAGGCCTGCGAAACGACGGCTTCGCCCGGGGGTGCCGCTTCCTCGGCGCGCCGTTGCGCGACCTGGATGCGCAGCGGCAGCGTACACGGTGCCACAGGAGATGGTCCGTCCTGGTCCTGCGCTGCGGCGACGTAGTCGGGAGGTGGCCCCGCAGGCGGGGCGCTGACGCTGACGGACGTGGGCTCGGCCCGCACCGTGCGCGCGATCGTCAGCAAGCTCGCTGCCAAGAGCACGCCCACGCTTAGCCATCGGCGGGTGCGCCCACGGCGCGAAACCGCAGCGAAGGTGGGCACGCATAGGCGTCGCGATGCGCACGCAGACCGTTGCAGGTCCTGCGCCGCACGTGCAGGCGCCGTTAGGCTGTGGCGTGGGCGACTACGCGAAGGTCTTGCCAGACGCGAGGCTTCGCTGTAGCCCTTGCGTCCGCTAGCGCGCTCGGAAGCGCTGGGGAGATAGGTCGAGAAGGCATGCAGCACGTGGATTTTATCGGCGCGGAAAAGACAGCGAAACGTCGGGTAGGACTGATTTTTTCCGGCGGACCCGCACCCGCAGCGAATGCGGTCATCTCGGCGGCGGTGACGTCGTTTCTCGACGCCGGGCATGAAGTTATCGGCTTTTTTCACGGGTATTCGAACCTGCAAGAGTACCATCCCACGACCCGTCGGCTCTTGCCCGACGAGCATTACCGTCTCTTCACCGAAAAAGACATGCGTGGCCTGCGCAACACCCGCGGCATCATTGTGGGCACGGCGCGCGCGAACCCCGGTAAGGGCATCACCTGCGCGGCGGACCTCGATGACGAGGATAAGACGCAGCGGCTGCGCAATGTTTACAGCGCGCTCGTCGACCTCGAGTGCGATGCGCTGATTTCCATCGGCGGCGACGACACCCTCAAGACGGCGAACTTTCTCTACGAGTATCAGCGCCGCTTGCCCGAAGGCTCGCGCCGCGTGAGCGTAGTCCACCTGCCCAAGACCATCGACAACGACTACCGCGGCATCGACTTCACCTTTGGCTTTTTCACCGCCGTAGACGTCATGGCGAAGGAGCTGCAAAACCTCAAGGCGGATGCGATATCGACGGGTAGTTATTTCATTGCCGAGACGATGGGCCGCAAAGCGGGTTGGCTTTCCTATGGTGTCGCCATGGCCGGAGAGGCCAATATGGTGGTGGCTGTAGAAGACGTACGCGGAAAACTCGCTACCGAAGCGGCGGATGCCGAAGGTAAAACCCGCACGTTGCTGAATGTCGATGCGCTCGTCGAGCACATCGTGACGCTCGTCGAGACGCGCGCGCGTCGCGGCAAGCACTACGGCACCATCGTCATTGCCGAGGGCTTGGCGGAAATGCTGCCGGCGTCATTTCTAGAGGGTGTGCCGCGAGACGAGCACGGCCACATTTCGCTCGGTAAAGTGAACCTCGCGCGTTACCTGGCGGACAAAGCCGGTGCGCGTTTCGAAGCCAAGGCGGGCTACGGGAAGAAGTTTACCTCGGTGCAGCTCGGCTACGAGTCGCGCTGTGCGCCGCCGCACGCTTTTGACGTGGCGCTCGGCTCGCAGCTCGGCTGCGGCGCCTACCGCGCACTGGTCGAAGAAGGCCTCGATGGGCACATGGTCAGCGTCACGGGCCAACTCGAGCTGTGTTACGTGCCCTTCCACGAGCTCGTTAACCCCGACAACCTGACGACGGAAGTGCGCTTCATCGAGCCCGACAGCGACTTTTGGCGCCTGGCCCGCTTCCTCGAAACCCGCCTCGACGACCAGACGACGGAATGGCAACCCGCCCGCCGGCACGAGTCCGCGCGCGCACCGAGCGCCGCCACCAAAGGCGCCGCGAAAGTTCCCGGCGCAGCTTAGACCAGCTTCGGTCGCCGGGAAGCGATGCCAGGTTAGCGACGCGGCCGCCTAGATTCGGCTTCGACCCCCTAGATGCAGTGAATGACGATGGCGGTGACGTTGTCGTCAGCGTCTGCTTCGAGCGCGGCGGCGATGAGGGTCTCGGCGTTGGGCGCGGCGCCGCAGGCGTCGAGCGCTTCGGCGATGCGCGCGTCGGGCAAGGCATCGCTTAATCCGTCGGTGCACAGGACGAAGGTATCGCCGGATTCGAGGGGATAGCTGGCTAAGTCGGGCAGGCACATGCCGGGCACGCCAATGGCGCGGGTGAGGACGTGGCCGGTTTCGCCGTAGTCGACGTAGGCATGCGGGTCGTCGCCCGCTGCGAGCTTAAGTTCGGTGTAGAGGGAGTGGTCCTGGGTGAGCGCGCGCAGTTCGCCCCGGCGGTAGCAGTAGGCACGGCTGTCGCCCACGTGGCCCACCACCAGCATGCCCTGCCGGATAATGGCAGCGACGACGGTGGAGCCCATCTGAGCCAGGCGCGCTTTGCGCTGGCTCGCTACCTCGCGGTTCGCAAAGCGAATCCCGAGGTCCAAAAGGCGCGTTGCTTGGCGCTCAATGTCTTCTTGGTCCGCGACATCACTATCGTTGTACATCGCCGAATGGGTCACGAAGTCGAGGAGACTGTGCACCACCAGTTCAGAGGCCACCTCACCACCTTCGTAGCCGCCCATGCCGTCGGCTACGACGAAGAGACCCTGCGCGGCATCGTAGAGAAAGGCGTCTTCGTTGTTTTTCCGCTGGCCAATGTGGGAGCCAGCGCTGATTAGTAGTTTCACGGAATATCTCCTCTGCGTTTCGGCAAAGCGAGTTGTGTGCCAAGAGCCAGCCTCGGCGTAACAACGGCACGTAGCACCTCATATATCGCGCCAAAAGCTTAGGCGAATCGAGGCTCTTCGCATCCGGCTCGCGGCCCAAAGGTGCGTCGAGGTCGCACTGCGTGATCCATGGTAGGTGTCGGGCATACATCTTGGGATCTCAGCTACTTAGCTGGTGAGCTGGATCGCGTGTGCGTGGGCTTGCCTACGACTGTCCCCAGAAGCGGCAAGCGCAGCTATCGTTCTACATGCCACCGCTACGCTCGCCTTTGCGGCGTGGTCACATGGGTGCAAGTACAGGATTGCAGCAGGGTCGACGACGCCAGAAGCCTTCAAGAAGGGCTGTCCCCCAAATCGGTCGCCGATAGGGGACGCAAGAGAGCGTTGGCGTCGAGGGGGGTGAAGTGGGGTGCGTATCGGTGCGTGTTGCCCACCGGCCCACATCTTGCTCAAGTGGAGTCGGAGGGGGCCGAGTGCGACGTTTGCCCCGTCACCGACCGCGGAGGATGAGGGCTGTGCGCTGGAGCGACAGCGCCTCGTCGGCCGTGTAGAAGTGCCAGCCTAAAGCGTGGCAGCCCTAGCGAGTGAAGGTGCAGAGGATGACGGGCATACACAACACTGACCTAAGCTTAAGGACCGAGGAAGGTAACGCAGGCACCATGATGAGCTATCAAGGCCCGGATCGACGCGTCCACCGTGTGTATTTGACGAGAAACACCGAATACCATCTGCGCCGTGACGTGTGCGTCGCCGTTCGAGACCGAGAGAGCGGGTCTTGGGTAGGGAACCACGCTGCCATTAACCAGAAAGTACTTGGCGCACTAGCGATTTCCGACAATGGAGGCGTGAAAGTGACGCAAGGTCTCCCTGAGGTCGGCAGCTGCATTTGCTTTGATGTCCAGGGGCTCGTGACGAGCCGCGTCGAGGGTATGGAACGCCCACCGAAGGCCACCGTCGAGGCCCACTACAGCGTCGTAGCCTAGGTGAGGCGCGCGTTGGGCGCGCCTGGACCAGGTCGTGTCGGCTTGATCAGGTGACGTCAGGCCCACGCCCTGAGTCCAAGCCATGCGGTCAAACCAGGCCATGCAGCGGGGCCTTGTCCGACCATCGTTCGCGCTCGCGATGCCGGACGGCGATATCCTGCGCGTGTCCGAGCGCCGCGCGTAGCGCCAGAGCGAGGCGCTCGGAAAACGCCACGGAACGATGGCGCCCACCCGTGCATCCGATGGCTACTGTAAGTCTGGGTTTGCCTTCGCGGGCGTAGGCTGGGAGTAGCCAGCCAAGAAGCTGCGTGAGGTCCTCCAGCAACCGTACCGCTGGGGGTTGCGTCATGACAAAGCTCGCGACCTCCGTGTCGAGACCTGTCCCGTGCTTGAGGTGCTCAACGAAGTAGGGGTTAGGCAAGAAACGCAGGTCGAAGACCAAGTCTGCGTCGATGGGCACCCCGTATTTGAAGCCGAACGATACGAGCCGCGTCCGCATCTTGAGGGGCTGATCGCTTGCAGCGATATGCTCAACCAAAAGGTGGCGGAGTTCGTGGACGCTGAGACTGGTTGTATCGATGCAAATGCCCGCCAGGCTGCGAATCTCGGCGAGTCGTTCGCGTTCGAGGGCCACGCAACGAAGTAAGTCGTCGCTCTCCGCCGCGAGAGGGTGCGGACGGCGCGCAGTGGAGAATCGCTTGAGCAGTTCATTATCGTCGCAGTCAAAGAAGATGACTTCTACTTGCGCGCCATGAGCCTTGAGGCGGCCAATCTCGCTCACAGCGGCCTGGACGCCGCCGCCGGAGCGCACGTCGACCCCTAGGCACAGGCGGCCGCTCAAAAGCGGCGCGTCTTCCGCGACGCGCAGGAGGTCGGGAATGAGCACCGAGGGGAGATTGTCGATGACGTAGTAGCCGAGGTCCTCGAAGGCGTGGAGCGCCTGGCTTTTGCCGGCGCCGGACATGCCGGTGACGAAAACGCAGTGGGGGGCCTTCGCGGCGTCAACCATGATGGTTGAGCACCTAGCACGGCTCCCCACGTCGAGGGGCGCGCGCACGCAGAAACCCTGACCGACGCGCGCTAGGCGTGCGCGGGGATGGATGCGTCGCGCTTGCGTGCGAGCTGTGCGGCGAGCGGTAGGGCCTGCCGTCGGCGATGGGTCGCTAGCGCCTTCGAGTCCCTGATTTGGCGGGTTAGCTTCTCTGCAACGCACTCAATAGCTTGGGCAAAATCCTCGCAGCTAGCAGAGGCCAGATAGTTCTGGCCCTTCATCGATAGGGACAGTTCTACCTGACAGTCGCGTTTGTCACGGGTGAACACCGCATGGCCTTGGAGATGGCCGAGTCCTAGTTTGTCGAGACGTTCTAGCTTTGACCTCGTTAGGGTCTGGAGACGGGAAGATGACTTGATATTCCTAAAGGTAAATGCGAGATCCATCATCGATATCAGCCTCCCTGTATGTACAACATGCGTCGCTGGGGTGAAAAGGGGTGAAGCAACTGATGTTGCCATGTCCGCCAAACGCTTAAATGAGCATTCTGCGACGCATGCATCTCCTTTCCACTAGCGCGTCTCACCAAGATAATCGATATGTCATTATCGTTGCAATGGGGGTGGGCGTTCAGAGCGTTCAGATAGCGAAAACGCTGAAGCAAAGAGCAGGTGGGTGCTAGGACACCAATTGCTAGCTTTAGGCTGAGCCATCACCCAGGGTGAGCCTGGGGGACGAAAGCCGGGGGGAAATGGGCCTTCCGTGCGCGGACCCACCCACCCCACCATACTTACTCCAGGCCCATTTCCCCCCGGCTTTCTGCGTCTCGAGTTAACGAGGGGATCGCTCAGGGTATAGAAAGCAAAAACGCTGCAGGAAGGAGCAAGTGGGTGCTGGGGCCCCGCGCGCAGCTTTAGGCCACACTGGGGGCAGAGCGGGGGAGGGTTAGCGGGATTCACTCCCGCAAACCCGGGGGCATTTTGTAAAATGCCCCCTCAACAGCTACAGCTCAGTAGTAGCGCTTGCGACGAGAGCTGCTCAAAATGCCGAGCATTTCTCGGTATTTCGCCACGGTTCGCCTCGCGATAACGATACCATCCTCGGCGAGGTAGTCGACGAGTTTCTGGTCTGAAAGCGGCGCCTTCGGATCTTCTGCATCCACGCGCTTTTTGATGGCTTGCTTGACACTCTCGGATGCGATGTCCGTTGCATAATCGCGCCTGATCGCGCTGTTGAAGAAGAACTTGAGCTCAAATATGCCTCGGGGCGTGTGCACGTACTTATTGCTTGTGACCCGCGAGATGGTGCTTTCGTGAAGTTCCACAGCCTCTGCCACGTCCCGAAGAATCATGGGCTTGAGATATTCGATGCCCTTATCGAAAAACTCACGCTGCTTCTCGACGATACATTCGGTCACTCGGATGATGGTCTTACGCCGCTGCTCCAGGCTGCGGATCAACCACTGCGCGCTCCTTAGCTTGGCTTGAATGTACTCTTTGGTCTGGTCGTCGCCGCTGATGGCATTGCGGTAAAAACCGCTGATCTTGAGGCGCGGCAGGCCATCGTCGTTGGGTACAACGAAGTAGTCATCGCCTACTTTATGAACGTAGACGTCCGGCGTGATGTACTGCGTTTGCTGAGAGGTGAAGCTGCGACCGGGCCTCGGCTCAAGCTCGGTGATCATCTGGGCGATGTCGTAAACATCTTCGACGGAAACATTGAGGTCGCGTGCGATGATCTGGAAGTTGCGTCGCTCCAAGTTGGTGAGGTGGCGTTCAATGACGGCGATCACGAGGTCGTCGAGGCCCAGTAACACCGCTTGCGTCTTGAGGCACTCGCCGAGGGTCCGCGAGGCCACGCCTACGGGCTCGAGCTGCTGAATCATTTTGAGCACTTCTTCGGCGTCCTCGGCGTCAATGCCGGCCTCTTCAGCGAGCACCGGGACAACCTGTCGCGGCGGTACGCCTTCGAGTTTAAGGTAGCCCTGGTCGTCGAGGTTGCCGACGACGAGCATGGCAAAGCGCTGCTCTTCTTCGAGAAAGTCGCTCGTTCCAATCTGGCGCAATAGGTGGACGGATAAGTCTTCACTGCGGGAGTAGGTGCTCTCCAGACTCGGCATGTCGTCGGACCAGTTGGCCGCCCGTGCACTCGGCATGGGAGCTTGGAGGGCATGGTTTTCGAGGTAGCGCTCCCAGTCGATTTCGTTCGTGGCGACCTCGGATTCGCGGCGGCGGTCCAGGGCTTCGCGGTCGTCTCTTGCGACCTGCTCCTCCATCGCAGAGAGCGTTCGCTCCTCCGCTGGGTCGGCGTCGGCGGACCTGATGTCAGCGGCGTCTTCCAGCACCGGGTTCTCAAGCATCTCTTCGTGGACGCGGTCGATGACATCGAGACGTGACATCTGCAGCAGTTTAATCGCCTGCTGCAATTGGGGGGTCATCACCAGCTGCTGAGACAGGCGCATCTGTTGCTTGATTTCCATCGACATCCGTTAGTCCTCCGCGTCTGTGTGTCCGACCTGACTCCTTAAGTATACCAAAAAAGAGCGTTTGTGAAAGCACAATATCTGCAAGGCGCGGGCCAACGCGTAAGTGTATGAAAGAAAGAGAGGAAGTGGGCGCTGTGCTTCGGGTTCAATAAGAGAGTCAGTGTGTATTCTTGACGTGTGCGGCACGTGGAGCTACACTTGGCCGGTCTTCGGGTTACATTGTGCGACATCAACTTGATATCTCAGCCCCGGCGTCACGCGTGATCGGTCGAGCGAGCTGCGTGGTCGCTGAGCCATCGTCAGTGTGATGGCCTGGGGGACGAAAGCCGCGTGGAAATGGGCCTTCCGTGCGCGGACCCACCCACCCCACCATACTTACTCCAGGCCCATTTCCCCGCGGCTTTCTACGTCTCGACTTAATGAGGGGATAGCCAAGGCGTGTTCGGTGAAGGGTCTGTGCTCGAGGGCGCCCACAGCCAAAAACCGCAGCGATGTTAAGGAGCGCGCGGGAGTGTGTGCGGGGACACGCGGCCGGCTCAGGCCCTTAACCTGATACGCATGGCCGGGGGATGGGTCGCGTTAAGCGCAGCACGCCGGCGGACGTGCGGTGGTCTCGGCGCGGTGACTCGGCGCAGTGACTCGGCGCAGTGAGTTGGCGGGGTAGGCATACGACGCTCAGCCTGGTGGTCCGGAGATCTGCGGTGGCTAGCGAACGCGCGGACGCGGCGCTAACATCGCCGGAGCGGATGCAGACGCGCGTCGCCAAAAAGGAAGAGCCCCCGACGGAAGCACACATTCGTGGTGTGGGTCTTTGTCTCGAACGCGGTGAGACCTGCGTGCTGCAGGCGTGCGACTTTGCCTGGTGCGGGCCCGTGGTCGGACTGCTGGGCGCGAATGGGTCGGGCAAGAGCACTCTGCTCCAGGCACTGGCTGGACTCGTGGCACCTACCGCAGGGTCCGTAGGGGCCGGCACGGCAGATGACGTGTCTGGTAGGGGTGGCGCGCCTCGGCCGTTCTACGTACCCGATCGCGAATCTCCCGTCCCAGGTGCGACGTCGGTGCTGCAGGTTATTGAAGATGCGGCAGCGCTTTCGGGCCTTTCAGGCAGTGAGGCGCGTACGCGCGCGCAGGCCGCCTGCGACCACCTGGGCATCGGCGAGGCGCGGTTTCAGCGCTATGCGACCCTGTCGGAGGGTTACCGGCAGCGGGCACGGCTCGCTTGCGCGCTAGCCTCGGGCGCCAGACATATCCTGATGGACGAGCCCTACCTGGGGCTTGATGGTGGGGCGGCTGAAGCGCTGACGGGCTTAGTGCGAGGGCTTGCGGCGAGCGGGTTTCGTTTCGTGGTTGCAAGTCATGATCCTGCGCCGCTGACGACGCTCAACGCCGAGCTCTGGGTCCTCGAGGCGGGTCGGCTGCGTGCGGTGACGGCGATGACGCGCGCGGGCGCTGCTGCGGGACCGCGCTTTGCCGCGCGCTTCGGGGACATGCTGCACGCGAGGCGGGTCCTTATCGAGGCGGGTTGGGTCGCGTCGGATCCGCTCGATACGCTGATTGTGATGCCGCCGGAGCACATTGAGCTGCCATCGATTGTGGCGGCTCTGCGCTCGCTTGAGGGGCTTGGGCTGGTTCCCAGCACCCTCGCCTACGCGG
>SLEO01000324.1 GCA_007124745.1 Myxococcales bacterium | reverse complement strand
ATGGTGGGGTGAGCAGGGTCCGCGCACGGAAGGCCCATTTCCCCGCGGCTTTCGTCCCCCAAGGCTCACCCTGGGGATGGCTCAGGGTGCCAGGCTCAACCCACTTGTTCACCGCATTAGTGAGGTAGGGAGAATACGCTACAGGCGTTGCGTGTTGTGGCTTCGGCTAGGGCCTCGGGTGAGATGCCGCGTAGTTTTGCGATGAACTCGCCCACGTGAGCCACGAAGGCGGGTTCGTTGCGCTTGCCTCGGTAGGGCATGGGCGCGAGGTAGGGGGCGTCGGTTTCGACGAGGAGCGCATCCAGTGGCTGACGCCGCGCAGCGTCGGCGATGGCCTCGGCCTTCTTGAACGTGACGATACCGCTGAAGGACGAGACAAAGCCCAAGTCGAGCGCTGCGCGCGCAAAGTCGGCGTCCTCCGAGAAGCAGTGAATGATGCCACCGACGTCCTTCGCGCCCTCTTCGTCGAGTATCCGCAGCGTGTCCTCGGCGGCATTCCTTGTGTGCACAACTAGCGGCTTTTTCACCAGCTTGGCTAGGGATATCGCGAGGCGGAAGGCGTGCTGCTGCGCGGCCTGGGACGAATGGGTGTAGTGGTAGTCGAGGCCGGTTTCGCCGAGCGCGACCACCCGTCCTTGAGCGGCGACCCGGGAAAAGGCGTCACTCCATGCCGCCTTTGGTGTGAGCGTCGCTTCGTCAACCCAGTGTTTGGCGTCGTGGGGATGCACACCGACGGTGGCGTAAACCTGCAGCGGCGACGTCTCCGCGGAGAGCTTGGGTTCGCGGCTTTCTCGCGCTTCGGCGTTGGTCCAAGGGTCGAGCGCTTCCGCGAGTTCCACGCCGCTTGAGAGCGCTTCCGCGCTTTGAGCGCAATTAATCGTCACACAGCGAGATACCCCCGCCGCACGCGCGCGCTCGACGACGTCTTGCTGGTCGCCAGCGTAGCGCTGGTCATCGAGATGACAGTGCGTGTCGAACCAATTCATATTCACTCTTTCCGTGCTTCCGCGACGCGCGCAGCCCTAGCAGGCGGAGCAAGCGCCCTCGACGCGGCTGCCCCAACAGCTAAGGGTACCTTCTATATGACCCAGCCTAGCCTACCCGACTATCCTATCGCTGACTTGATGCTCAAGCGCTCAAGTCCGCGTGCGTTCCTGCCCGAGCCCATGGCGCCGACTGAGCTACGGCAGTGCCTCGAAGCGCTGCGCTGGGCACCGAGCTGCTTTAACGCCCAACCCTGGCGTTTGCTCGTGGCACCGCGGCAGGACGCGGAAGCCTTCGCAGCATTGTGTGGCTGCTTGGTCGAGAGCAACCGCGTGTGGGCGAAACAAGCGTCCGTGGTCGGCATCGCGCTTGCGCTCACTCACTTCGAGCACAACGGCAAAGCTAACGCCTGGGCGGAGCACGATATTGGCTT
The DNA here is from genome assembly GCA_007124745.1 of Myxococcales bacterium. Classification (GTDB taxonomy): domain Bacteria; phylum Myxococcota_A; class Polyangia; order Polyangiales; family SLQV01; genus SLQV01. The sequence goes on along the minus strand of SLEO01000324.1, from coordinate 10,673 downwards.
GGGCCTATCGCAGCTGAACCTGCAAGCGGTCGCCCTAGGCTACGCCACGCATCTCATGGCGGGCTTCGACAAAGACGCCGTGCGCGCCCTCGCCAACGTGCCCGAAGCCGCAAAACCCCTCGTCGCCTTCGTCATCGGCAAGCAGGCCGACCCGGACACCCTACCCGAAGCGCTGCGTGAAAAAGAGTGCGCGCCGCGCACACGCAAAGCGCAAGCAGAGTGGGTCTTCTCCGCCCACTACGGCACACCCCTCGATGTCTAACCATTGAGAGGGACGTTGAGGCAACATGCGACGGGTTCTTCCGGCGTGAGTTCTGACGGCAGATGAGAGGCGTTGAGACGAAGCACGGCCCATGCCTCAAGGTCGCGCCGTCGACGCAAAAGCCAAGACACGACGCGCGCGTGGCCAGACGCCACGCTGGACCTCGAAGGACCGTCAGGGTTTGTCGGCATCGAGGCGTTCGGCGATGCGGATTTCTAGGATGGCGCCGCGGGCGATGACTTCATAGCGAGGGGTTTTCTCGCCTAGGAAGCGAACCGTCAGCTCTGCGTGGTCACCACGATTGAGCACCATGGCGCGTTCGACGCGGGGATGGCCTTCGGCGATGGGGCCGGCTCGGTCGAGCGCGAGAGCGCCGAGCGCCTTGACGGAAAAGCCATCGACGGCTTTTTCGCCGCGCAAAAGCTCAACGGGGCGACTCATGCGGATGAAAAAGCTTCGCGCCTCCTGCAAATCTCGCGTGCCGAAGTGGAGGGTGCTTGGGTCTTGGCCGACGGAACGCACCGCTGCGGGCACTTCGCCGGGCTCTGCTTCGCTGAGGTCGACGGCGTAGGGGCTGTCATCGGGCAGTGCCCCGGCAGCGGCGACCTTGGCCACCTGCGCCTTCGCCGGGTCGGCGGCCGTGCTCGCCGCTTGCTCACCCGCCTCGTCACCCTCGGCGGCAGCCTTCAGCCGCGCACTCTTCTCCGCCTGCTCGAGTGCCTTCTCGAAGCCTTGTTGCTTGGGCTCCGGCCACATCGCGTAGAGGACAAGGGCGAACGCTGCCAGGCCCAAGACGTAGCGACCCAAGGGCCTGCGTGCGGGTACGAGCGGCGCGTCGGAGCGTGTCCTCGGGCTCGCCTGCACGGCGCGCGGTTGTGCACCCTGCTGCCGGCGGCGGGGCGCCGTAGCTTTGCGGCTCTTGCTTCGGCGCGCCTTCATCAAGGCGCGCACGCTCTCAACGCCTTGCTGCAGTAGCGGCGTGATCATGCGAAACGCCCATACGGCGTAGTGGAGCGCGGTCTGCCCCGCCGCCTTCGCCAGCGAGAGTAGAAGCCCAGGAAGATTGGCGGCGGGCGGGGACCAGGTCGCGGAAGGCCCAGCGATGGGCTCGCCTTGCGCAGCCGGCTCGGCATCCACTTCCTCAAGGGCGTCCGCACCCGCGGACGTTGACTCCGCTCCGGTCCAAACAGACGTGCGGGCAGCCGAGGGAGCGGCGGAGGGCGCCCTGCCAGCGCTGTGAGGCTCCGAGGGGGCGGTGGGCAACCAGGCATGGCCTTCGTCGGTCGCGTTCGATGTGGTCGCCTCGTCGTCTAGGCTCTCAAGGGCGCCCGCTTCCAGCATCTCCTCGGAAGGGCCGCCGAGCAAGCGTTCGCCAAGACTCGGATCCGGGGTGGTGTCCTCCGACAGGTCGTGGGCGTGCCAGGTATCGACGACCGCATCCATACAGGACGCGTTATCTCGCGCGGCGTCTTCGTCCGACCACGCTACGCTTGCTGCCGTCGAAGCCCCTTCGGTTTCGCCGCATTCAGACCAGACGGCCTCCGCGAGGCGTAGTTCTACCCGAGGCTGCTCGCCATCGAGACGCAGGCACCAGTCTTCGAGGCGACCACAGCGTCCGTCGGGACCTTCCCAAAGGCCAGGATGCACCGAGCTTTTGCGCAGGGGCAGCGCCGCGGTGAACCACTCTCCCGCGGGCTGAGGTGCGAGCGGCGAAAGCCAAACGCGGCCGCGGATGACGCGCACTTTCGGCAGCGCCTCAGACTCCGGCGCCGAGCTTTCCTCGTCGCCCTCAAGGGCGTCGAGCACCTCTTCTAGACGCGAGCTCGAGATCGGATCGACATCGATGAAGCTCAGGCCGAGGGCGGCGTTGCCGAGCGAGCGGGCGTGATTCCACGCCACGCTGCAGGTGCCCTCAATGGGCGGCCGTCCGTCCATGGCGTCGATGCGGAAGTTCATCTGCGCGCCGGCGGCAAGGCCCATCGCGCTGATGATCGAAAAGCCACCGCGACTCAGATCACGCAGCTCTGCGGGCAAAACCTCGCCCAAGCCTTCGTGGACGAGCTGCACCGGCAAGCCTAGGGCTATGCGTCCTGTGCCCGTTGTTCTACGTTCCGTCGCGTTCATCGCTGCCACTCCTTCAAGACCAGGTCCTCGCTGTCTGAGACCGTAACCGTTCGAAAGTGATTTCTACAAAAACCCCGCGGCTTCTTGCAGCACACCCCGAATGGTCGACTCCCAACACCTAGAAGAAGTGCGAGCGGCCCGAGGCCACTCGCGCCATCCTCCGGGCGTTCAAGCGTCCAAGTCCCTTGAACGCCTACCTAAAGCTTCACGAGCGTCACCCACGGCAGCGGGTGCTGTCTAAATATCTGCACTTGACGGCGGCCCGCGGGGCTCGCAGCCTCTCGGGCCGATGGCACTGCGTTTCACCGTGCATTTCGACGCTTCCCTCGGCGTCAAAGCGCCCGAAGTGCTCTCGATTGCACTCGCCCAACCGCGCATGCTCATCGGCCGCGGCGCGGACGCGGATGTTAGGCTAGCGCAACGCACGGTCAGCACGCGTCATGCGCTGGTGGAACTGACCACCCGCGGATTTTCGGTCACCGACTTGGATTCGACGGCGGGCACGGCCATCGACGGACGCCGGCTGGTTGCCGGGCGCAAATGCCTGCTGAGCCCGGGATCTGCCATCGATATCGGGCCCTTTCGCCTAGTGACTGAGGCGATACCGGTGGTTGCTGAGGCGGGCGATCAGGGCGCGCCTCTGCGTTTCGCGCGCCAACTTCTCGCTGCACTGGAGCCAGGCCTCGGCCCATTTCCCTACCTGGAGGTGCTCAAGACGCCACGCGAATCGGAGGTCGGGGCGCGCCTAATGCTCACCCCTCCGGACAGGGATTTCACCATCGGTCGCGCCGAGTCCTGCTCGCTGAGTCTCCACGATTCGGACATCTCTCGGACGCACGTGATGCTGCGCCTCCGCGGCACACGGGTCACGCTCGAGGACTGCCGCAGCAAAAACGGAACACGCGTTCAAGGCACGATCGTCGGCAGCCAACGGCTGCATTCCGGCGACCTGATCAGGATCGGAGACACGCATCTGCGCTTCACCGACGAAATCGCGGCGCGCCTGGAAACGATTGCGGTGGGCCCGGACGATTCGTTTCGGGGCTCACGTCCCTCGACAGCGCCAAGCGCAGATGCGGCCTCGGCTTACGGCGCGAACCCGGACGACTTTGACACCGAGGGGCCGATCGCCGTCACGCCGCTGCCACACTTCGCCCAGCGGGAGGACGCGGGTGTTGCGCCACGCCCGGGAACACTGACGGTGAGCTGGTTTGAGCGTATCGTTATCGCCCTAGCGCTCGGGCTCCTCGGCGCCTCGCTGCTGTCGCTGATTTTTTTGCTTGGCCTTTGCTAAGCCCGCTCAGGCAGCTATCGCTCCGCTATGAGCGGACGCGCGTCAGACACACACCATGCCCAGGTGGCGGGGACCGGCCCTCAGACCGAAGGCCCCCCCGGCAGCGCCGCTTCCGCGGGCACGGCTCACGAAGCTTTTGGACGCGTCAAGGCGGTGCTTGGCGAACTTGAAGCGGCCCGCGGGCAGCTAGTCGCTAGTCTGAAACACGACAGCGCCGCGCTCGGTCAGGCTTTCGATGCAATCCGAGACGCCGAAACGCCGGCGCTGAAAGTGCTGGTGGCTCGGGTACTGGCGGAACGACCAGAGGACCACCTGCCGCGCTTGGTGCACGCGGCGGCCTCGCCCGTCCCAAGCGTGGCGCACCCGCTCTTCGACTTGCTCATTGAGCTAGCCCACGCGCGCTTCCGAGCATTTGCCGAACTCACCGAGGCGCTGCTTTTCGACGGCGCCGCCCCCGCACCTGTGACGGCGGTGGCCTTGCGCGCCCTCGCCACGGTGATGGAGGAAGGCGCCGGACAGCTCCTCGTCGATGCGCTTGACCACCCGGCGACGGAAATTGTCGCGACGGCGCTTGAAGCGCTCGCGGACCTCGACCTCGAAGAAGCGGCACCAGCGGTGGAGCCGTTGCGCAACGACCCGCGCAAGCTCAGCACGCCGCTCGGCGACGACGGTGAACTCGCCACGCTCGGCGAACTTGCGCGCGATACCTACGCGTACCTGACGCGCGCGTAGGCAAGCGCACATGCGCTGTCGGGCCTTAGCCCTGTTCAGGGGGTGCTGTGGCTGGACAGGTGGGGGCACCGGTACCTGGCAAGCGCAGGTCGACGATGCGGCTGCCGAGCACGGCACCGTCAGGGGTGGAGAAATCGACCGCGAAGCGTAGAAGGCGCGCCTCCGCCGCGGGTTCGAGGGCGCCATCCGCAAAGTTAACGCGGAAGACGAGGCGGGTGCCCGGACGCACGCCACGAAAGGTGTTCATATCGATGGCGCGGGCACCCCCTGCGGGTTCAGCACGCACGGGGGAAACCGATTCAACGAGACCGGCGACGGAGGCCTCGCCGGGGAGGTCACGTACCGCTGCGCCCGCGTCAAAAGGTGTCTCGCTCACAAAACGGCGGAAGCCCGCGACGACGGAGGCGTCTAGGTTTTGCGCCCGGCGTCCGATGTCGACCACCAAGGGGGCACCGTCGCTGTCTAAGGTACCTGTAGCGGAGGCAATCGCCTCGAGGTCCGGGCGTCCGAGGGCCTCGCCCGTTGAAAAACCGACGACGCGCGCCCCGATGGTCGACAGCGCCTCGACGGCCTCGTCGAAGGTGTGCGGTCGGGGCACGATGTTGGGCGAATAGGGTTCCGACCCGCCGGGACCATTGTGCATTGGCGCGTCGGTGAACAGGAAGATGAGTGGCAGCGCGCCGTCGCGGTAGCAGGGGTACCCGACGCCACCTCGCGGGCAGCCGCCAGCGGGCGGCACGTAGGGTTCGAGGCCGGCCCCCGTGGCAAGCTGAAAGAGCGCCTCCACCTGGGATTCCGGGTCATCACGCCCGTTGCCTAGACGCAGCGCTTCGACCGCCGCCTGCACCTGCGCGACGTTGTCGGTCACAGGCGTTCGCAGCACAAAAGGCCGGTCCGTCGGCGCGCCATAGACCCCAATGGGGAAATCTTGAAAGGCAGCGACGGCAAAGTGTGAGTCCGGGAGGGTGTCGACGATGGCGGGGATAATCCGCTCCACAAGGCGTCGTCGGATCTGCCCAATGGCGTCACCCATGGACGCTGTGGTGTCCACCAGCAGGGTGACGTCCGTCCGCGCAAGTCGCGCCGCCGTCTGCAAGGCCACGGAGACTGAGCCGGCTGCGAGTTCGGCGGGCTCGACACAAACAAGCACCGGGAGGTCCTCGTCCTCCGCAGGCTCCGCGGGCTCCGGCTCGGGCAACGCCGGCACATCGAGCGCGGTGCGGCTGCCGCAGGCCATGAGCACCTGCAGGCACACAAGGACACAACCTAGCCACGTGGCCGGCCCGAATAAACGCCCGCGTACCCGCCGCGACGTTGCGACCGCGAAACGCCTAGTCACCGGGACATCCCTCGCAGCCGAGACATTCCCAATAGCATCGCCGAGCCCCCCGGCGCTGCTTGGGCCCGCATCCGCACTCGCATCGGTCATGGCCATCCAGGGATTAGCTGCACGCACAGTGTATGCCATGCGGTGATTCAGCGCGCATCGGGCAGTGGACCTTCCTCACGTGGGCTGCCCGCCCGACCGTCTTGCGGCAGGCCCGACGCACCGTTCGCATCCCCGAGGGCTCCGGACATCCACGCCCGGCTCACCAAACTTTCTTGGGCGGCGCGCACCTCGGACAAGACCCCGGAGAGGGCGTGAGACAACGTACCCCGTTGCGCCTCAACCGCATGATGACGCACGCGAAACTCCTCCAAGCGCATCTCCGCGAGACGCTGGGCTTCCGCCGCGGCGGCGCGGGCTCTCCGGCTCTCATCGAGCCGCGCTTCCACGCTGCTCAGGCGCACCGCAGCCTCCCGCACCAGCGTTTCCGCATCTTCCCGCCGCGCCTCCGCCGCCTCAAGCTCCACGGGTAGCCGGGCCAGCGCCGCGACATCGTGTTGGAGTTTTTTGACCAGGGTTGCGTAGGCTTGCTTTTCAGCGCCTTGCTGAGCAGCCTCATGCCGCAGCGCCGCCTCAGAGGCTTCTGCGCGGTCCAGGCGCTCGCGAAGCTGTTTCCGCACATCACGTTGCAACCGGACGGCGTTCTCCGCCGCGTAGGCACGCCACGCCTGACCCGCTAACCGTCCTTCGAGCCGCCGCTGCGCGGTATCGACCCGAGGGGCGCCGAAAGCGGCGTTCTTGGCTTCGTCGACGGCGAAGAGCGCCGTTTGGAGCTCAGAATCGAGATCGAGGAGCCGCTCCCGCATACGGTCGCACTCTTCGGCAACGTAGGCGGAATGCGCCTCGGCTTCCTGCCATCCCCGCAGCGCTCGGGACGCGAGGGCATCCGCCCGGTCCGCGCGCAACTTAGTAGCCAGTTGACGACGCTTGGACGCGTCGAGCTGGGCCTCAAGGGCCTTGATGTCTTCGGCGAAGGGGTCTGCGGCACCGCTCTCGTCCGGTAGGGCAACGCGAAAGCGCCCGGAGAGCCAGCGCGCCGCCAGCCACAGCCGCGCGCCCGCTACCTCGACCTCGATCACAGCACCGAAGCCCTCTTTATCGAGCCATGCGTTCAGGGCTTCCTCCCAGGCCGCCGCGCCGGGCACGTCGGGGCTGGGGAGCGCGAGGGCGAGCTGCCCATGCTCGGTGAGCACTTTGAGCGCGCCCGAGAGCCAGCGTCCTTCGTCGAAAACGAGTGCATCGGATTTGGGCGGCCCGACGAGCACGCCGGAGAAAGGCTCGCCACCGTTGTCCATCAGCAACGTCGCCCAGGAAAAATGCGGCGGAACCGAATGCATGGCGCGGGGACCTCGCTCCTGCTCACCCCCTGCAGGAGTGGGGCGCGGGGGGTCACCAGCATGGCTACCCGAAGGGTCGCTGGGCGGCTGTGCGTAGCGGCCCTCGGCGTCCCCGCGGGGCCACTGGCTTGCGCTAGCCGTGCGGGCGGCACTGAGTCCACTACCGGGTCCACTCTCCGGTCTGCGTGCGATCACCCACGAACACGGAGTAGCGACGCCCGAGAAGGGCGCGCTAGCCGGCTGAAAGGAACGCGTGGATGCATCCGTCTGTGGGGGCACCGGCACGTCGTCGCCGTCCAGCAGGCAGAGCACCGGGCCCGGTTTCGAGGCTTGCCGCACCAGTCGGGCGTAGGCACCTAGCAAACGGTCCGTATCCCAGGTCATAGGTCTCCTACCGATTTAGCCCTTGGGCCACTTCTAACCGACGTTTTTCACCCAGACGGATTCACACCAGAGGAACGGACCCGGCCCAACGCTCCCACGCATGGCACGCGGCCGAGGGAACGCGGTCAAGGGAGCGCGGCCGGCGGGTTTTTCCGTTCACGTCCGGAGCCTGGAGGCCAAGGCGAGGAGAGCAAGGGCACGCTGTCACCGCGCACGCCACCCCGACTCGCCCGCGGCACGCCCTGCCGCGGACACCCTGCCGCGGACGCCGCCCAGCGAAGCGCCCTCGCACACTCACGAGCGTTATACACGCCCCATCCCTGAGCACCTCGCTGCCATTGAAGCGGTCCGCAGTCAAGTCCGGAAGGACACGGAAGCGGTTCTGCGGCACCCCATCCGCTACTCAGCAATGGAGGATGCCTCCGCCCATGCGTTGACGCGAGCGCTCGTCATCACTAGGCTCTGCGTCTTTCCATTTGGAGCCAGCGCTCGGCGTTGGGATCCAACGCTCGGAGCGCTGACATGAACCCCACCGACCTCCAGCAACTGCTTCGCGACAAACTCGAAGGCGTCGTCCACGTCGAGATCTCCGACATGACGGGCACCGGAGATCACTTCGAAGCGGTCATCGTTGCGTCCGCCTTCGAAGGGCTAACCCCTATCGCCCAGCATCAAGCCGTGTACGCTGCGCTGGGAGACCTCATGGCGGGCCCGATTCATGCGTTGGCGCTGAAGACCTTCACGCCCGCGCGCTGGAGCGCTCGGCAGGCCGGCTAACCGAAGGTCGACGGGGCCGGCGCTTTGAGGGGATGGTTCAGGCCCGCCGCAGACCCATGCGCGGCGGGGAATAATGCGGGAGACTTTCTTCGCGCTAGAGTAGGCCAGAGCCTTCAACGAGGAGCAGGACAGATGAACGAAGCCACCCGACAGCGTATCGAAAACTTGGTGAAGAAAAACGAAGTCGTGTTGTTCATGAAGGGAACACGCCTCTTTCCTCAATGCGGCTTTTCCGCGACGGTCGTCGAAGTGCTGAAGCGGCTCAACGTCTCCTTCCACGACGTGAACGTGCTGAGTGACCCAGAGCTGCGCGAGGGCATCAAGGTCTTCTCAAGCTGGCCGACCATTCCCCAGCTCTACGTCAAAGGCGAGTTCATCGGTGGCTGCGACATTGTCGTCGACCTCTTCGAGAGCGGCGACCTGGCAGAGCGCCTGGGCGCCGCTGCGTAAGTTAAGCGTCCTTGCCGCAAAAATATCTTTAGTTGGCAGAATCGGCTGAGCTACGTTGTCCTACATGGGAATGACGGTTTTCGCACGGACCAACTCGAAAGCATGGCGACTCCGCGACGGCGCCTGTTTGGGCCTTTTTTTGGCCAGTTTAGGGGCTAGCGCGACGCTCTGCGCCCAGGATACCCAAGCGAAGCCCGACGCGCCGACGGCCGCTGCGCCGCGCGCGGAGCAACCCGAACAGCCTTCGGGGACCGAGGAGACTGAAGACGCCCCCCTCCGCGAGGCAACGGCGACGACCGCTAGCGCACCGGAGACTGCGCCGGTGGGCGAGACAAGTGTTACGGTGAGCCAACCGGGAACGCAGTTGGCAGTTTCACCTGAGACGGCGCAGGAAGATCCAGCGGGCACGCCAACCGCTGGTGAATACACTCATGACGGTTTCTTTTTGCGCTTTAACGTTGGATTCGGCTACACGAGCGCGTTCTTCAGATCTGATTTCGGGGAGAGAGGCTCTGTAGATGGCGGCGCCTTCAACTTCGCTTTTGCGCTTGGCGGCGCGGTGGTCGAGAACCTCATCGTTTACGGAGAAACCTTTTTCTCAACGGCACTGGGCCCGACGTTTCGCTCGGGCGGTGAAACAGTGGCTACCCGCGATGATGACGTGTCGCTGACCATCATCGGCATCGGTCCGGGCGTCTCGTACTACATCATGCCGAACAACCTGTACATTTCGACGACCATCGGTGTCGGCCGTGCCGTGCTTGAAGTGCTGAACGATACAGCCTCCTCGAACATCGGCTTTTTGCAGCGAATCACCCTGGGCAAGGAGTGGTGGACGGGCAAACAATGGGGTCTCGGCCTCAACGGTGAGCTCATGTGGGGCTACCTTCCAGACGAGGGCGGCGCACTTTACCCGCTCTCCGTGGCAGTCAATTTCTCCGCAACCTTTAACTGAGAGACCGCTCTCGGCGGCCTGATATGACGGGACGCAACGCGAAGGCTAGACGGCCGAGAGCACTCGTTATGTGGGAGAGCGTATGAGTCCGTCGGACCCGCACAAGCCTGAAAGGCTCGACAAGCCATTGGATGCGCTTGGTGAAGACACCGCTGAAGCGTGCGCCGACGAGGCGTCCTCCAAGAAGGATTCCGAGTCATCGGGCATCGATAAGACCGTTGAGAAGGTTGCAAAGACGACGAAATCAGCCCGTGACAAGACCACGAAAAGCGCCGGGTACGCGCAGGAGCTTGTCAGTGAGCTGCGTAGCGATAGCCCGGACGCCGCAACCTTAGCGCTGGCTCCGCTCAAAGCGCTCGAGCAGGCACCCGGCGGGACCGGCGGCGCGGCAGCGTTGTTGCGGCAGGCTATCGAAGGCGCGGTCCACCTGGCTGAACGGGCGAACAAAAGCGATAAACTTCGCTACAAAGTTGAGGTAGATGGCGAGCCTGAGCGCACGTGGCTCGTCCGGGCCGTCCGGGGAGAGGAGACCCTCAGCCGACCTTACGCGCTGCGCCTAGAAATCGTGACGAAGGACATGGCGCGCAGGCCCGAGACTTTGCTAGGCAAAGCCTGCTCGCTGACCCTTGAGCATAAGCCCCACATCCGTTGTATCCACGGCATCCTGCGCCGGGTTCAGCTAGGCCATAACCTCGCAGATCATCTGTTGGTCGAGGTGGAGCTTGTGCCCGCGCTCGCCTTGCTCGATATCGGCTGTCGCAGCCGTGTCTTTCAGCAACTCACCGCCGTGGAGGTAGCGCTTGAGGTCCTTAAGGCTGGGCTCGCGCCCTTCGGCCGTGAGGTGAGCGTTTCCGGTGACTGGCATGAGGACCGCGACCGCTTTCCCGTCTTCGAAACGCTCACGCAGTATCAGGAGTCGGACCTCGCGTTTGCCGAGCGTCTATTGGAATCCGCTGGCGTCCACTACGCGT
>SLEO01000318.1 GCA_007124745.1 Myxococcales bacterium | reverse complement strand
CGGAGTCCGACGGCGCGGATGCGGCGACGCCAGATGCGGCGCTTCCGAAGATGGAGCGGGCCATTTCCGCGGCCCTCGTCTTGGAAGGCGATGCAGCACTGGCAACCGCTGGTGGGGCCTCCGCGGTTCCCAACGCAAACACCGCCGCATCCGATACCGAGACGGCCAGCGCGTCTGCGGCGCTGCATAACGGGCGTTTCTGGCAGTACTACTGGCAAGCGGCGAGGGGCATGACGGCGGACGCGAGCGCGCTGCAGCGCCTGGGCGCGCTGAGCGGTGAGCAGCCTTGGTTCAGCGGTCGCAAGCGCCGGGCGCTCGGCGCCGGTGCGCTGCTGGTTGCGAGCGTCTTTCTTTACCAACGCTATTGGCGGCGTCGCGAGCGCTCGCTCGAACCCTCCCTCGACGAGCCTGCGTGACCTTAATGCCCCAGGGGCATCCCGCGATTCCGTAGCCAAGTCCGGGTCTGGAGGCGCGTGGCGCGAGACCGATGCGTCCCGCTCGAATCAGTGGTAGATCCGCGCCAACGCTAGCAGCTAGACTGGCGCGGACGGTGACCGCTGGCGATCCCGTAAGGTGGTGTCGCCCGGTGGCATCAGGGTACGCAGCCGTGCCCACTACCCGGCGGCACCCGCGCACGGGTGCGAGGTTGCCCCGCCAGCGTCCTGCGGCTGCAGGGACGGGCGGCTCCGGGGCAAGCGCGCGACACTCAGGTAAGAATAGATGTTCGATAAGGCACTCAAAAAGGTTTTCGGGACTAAGCACGACCGCGAAATCAAGCGGATGCAGCCCCTGGTTGAGCGCATCGGTTCCCTGGAAGGGGCGATGAAAAAGCTCAGCGACAGCGAGCTTACCGGGCAGACGGCGCGCTTTAAGGAGCGTTTGGAGCGCGGAGAGAGCCTGGACGCCCTCTTGCCGGAGGCCTTTGCCACCTGCCGGGAAGCGGCCTGGCGCACGCTGAAGATGCGGCACTACGACGTGCAGCTCATCGGCGGCATGGTCCTTCACGAAGGCAAAATCGCCGAGATGAAGACGGGTGAGGGTAAGACGCTCGTCGCCACGCTGGCGTGTTACCTCAACGCCCTCGAAGGCAAGGGTGTCCACGTCGTCACCGTCAACGACTACCTGGCGAGTCGCGATGCGGAGTGGATGAGCCAAGTCTATGGCTTCCTTGGGCTATCGACGGGCGTCATCGTGCCGCAACAGCGCGAGCAGGACAAAATCCGCGCCTACCGGGCGGACATCACCTACGGACAGAACAACGAGTTTGGCTTCGATTATCTCCGCGATAATATGAAGTTTTCTATCTTTGACTACGTTCAGAGAGATCTCAACTTTGCGATTATCGACGAGGTTGACTCGATTCTCATCGATGAAGCACGGACACCGCTGATCATCAGCGGGCCCGGGGAGACGGCGAGCGACAAGTACATCCGCATTACCGCGCTGATGCCGCGTTTCGTGCGCGATGAGCACTTCACCCTCGATGAGAAGCAGCGCTCCGTCACACTCACCGAAGAGGGCAATGCTTACGCCCAGCGCCTCATGACGGAGGCGGGCCTGCTCGAAGGCGACAATCTCTACAACGTTGCGAATCTCGAGACGCTGCACATCTTTCAGCAGTGTCTGCGCGCCAACGCGCTCTACCACCGGGACCAGGCCTACATGGTGAGCGCCGACGGTAAGGTGCTTATCATCGATGAGTTCACCGGCCGCGTCCTTGCGGGTCGCCGCTGGTCTGAGGGGCTTCATCAGGCCATCGAAGCGAAAGAGCGCGTCCCGATTCAGGACGAAAACATCACTCTAGCCACGATATCCTTCCAGAACCTCTTTCGCCTCTACCGCAAGCTCAGCGGCATGACGGGTACGGCGGATACCGAGGCGGTTGAGTTTCACAAAATCTACAACCTTGATGTCACGATTATTCCGACGAATAAGCCCATCCAACGCGTCGACTCGGAGGATTTGATCTACCGCAATGAGGCCTCGAAGTTTCGAGCGATTGCCGATGATATCGAGGAGTCGCATCACGCGGGTCAGCCCGTGCTTATCGGTACGACGAGCGTTGAAAAATCCGATGTGTTGTCGCGTTTTTTGGGCGAGAAGGGCATTCCGCACCACGTGCTCAACGCCAAGCAGCACGAAAACGAGGCGTACATCGTTGCGCAGGCCGGTCGTTCGGGGGCTGTGACCGTGGCAACCAACATGGCCGGCCGCGGCACAGACATTGTGCTGGGCGGCAACCCGGAGATGCTCGCGCGCCTTGAGGTGCTCTCTCAACGCGACCCCGCTGCACCACCGGATGCGGAGACTGAGCGTCTCGCCATCGAGGCGGCGACGGAGGAATACAAGCGCGCCTGCGAGGCGGATAAAGTCAAGGTACTGGCGGCGGGTGGCCTGCGCATTATCGGTACCGAGCGGCATGAGTCGCGACGTATCGACAACCAGCTCCGCGGCCGTTCTGGACGTCAGGGTGACCCGGGCGCTTCGCGCTTTTACCTGTCGCTCGAAGACGACTTGATGCGCATCTTCGCCGGCGAGCGCATGCAGGCCATGATGAGCTTCCTCGGCATGGAGGACGATGCACCTATCGAGCATCGCCGCGTGTCGAAAGCCGTCGAAGGTGCGCAAAAGAAAGTCGAAGAGCGCAACTTCGATATCCGTAAGAACATGCTGGAGTACGACGACGTACTCAATCAGCAGCGCGTCAGCATCTACACTCTGCGTCGCCAGATTCTGACGGGGCAGTACCGCACGGTGCTTACCGAGAAGGAGCGCAAAGCGGGTCTCGAACCGAAGCCCTACGTCGCCGCGGCGGACAAGGCACTGCGTGATGCTGTCGCGCCCACCGTCGAAAACATGGTGCGTTTCCACGGTGCGGTCATTCCTTCCGACGCAGACGAAGCCGCGGCGCGGGCTGCGCAGGCCGCGGCCGCTAAAGCGAGCTTTGCGGAGCTAGGGCCCCTGCGTACGGCGAACCTGGAGCAGGACATCTACCTATGGTTCGGCGTGCGGCTGGACCTTAGCCGTCTTGCCACAAAGCCGGAGGCGGCGCGAGACTTCCTCCTGGATGCGGTGAGTCTTGGCCTCACGGAGCAGCGCGAGCGGCTCTACGACCTTTGCGACACTCTCATCGTGAACCTGGTGGAGACGCATTGTCCGCAGGGCAAACACCACGAGGACTGGGACCTTGAAGGTCTCGGGAATGCTTTCCGTGAGCGCTTCGGCGTTGAGGCCACGGGGCTCGATGCGGTCAGCGAACGCGGCGAGCTTGT
>SLEO01000109.1 GCA_007124745.1 Myxococcales bacterium | reverse complement strand
CGCGCAACTAGGTTCGGTTCGACTTCATCCACTAGATCGGACGGCGAACCAACTTTGTTGATGCTCGATGTGTCTTTTTCTTCCCTCGCAGGGGCGAGACAACCCATGAGAAGAAGTCCCACCAGTAGCCGGCACCCTGAGCCTTTCATGCCTGAGATAATTATCACACCACGCGCCTGGGCCGTTACCGTTCGGTGGGGCACACCTCTGCCTACGGATGTGCGACTAGGCGACCCAGATACGTGGATCAAGGGACTGAAACGCATACGTTGACAGCTGAACAACCGGCGCGGGCGCTTCACCTCATACGCCGAGGCCGTTACCAGACCAGCATGGCGGTCGCACCGAAGAGTGCGCCCGCCAAAAGGGCGGCGCAGAGGAGTGCCCCAGGGGTGCGGGTGGCGGGCGAAAGTGCGGGAAAGTCTACTTCACTCAAGGTACCGCGATGGACGTCCAGCAAGAGAATCGCGTGGACGCGAAACGCGAGCTTGTATTCGAGAAGCTGGCGGCGTGTGGGTCCGTGGTTGAGTTGGCCGACGCTGTGTCCGGCTTTGACCTCGGCGACGAAAGTCCGACGTCCTTGGCGCAGGATGTAGTCCGCCCGCAGCTCGACTTCCCGCAAGGTACCATCGCAGGTCACGGGCCATAGGCGTCGCGCCTGACGATCCACGACGCGATAGCCCGCTTGCACAAATAGACGCTCCGCATTGCGCTCTGCTGCATGTGCCGCGCGCAAGCGCCGACGCCATCGCCACCCTTTGGCACGCTGGGCGCCCCAGAACAGCAACACGACGCAAGCCAAGGTGGCCGCAACAAGCGTAATGTCCCAAGACACAGGCGCCTCCTAGCACGCACACGCTCAGCTGGACCTGTCCGCAGGGCGCCGCAGGCGCTAACGCATGAAGCCGACAAGCTACGTACGGCCTGAACGCTCGCCCTATTTCTCGAGACGCAGAAAGCCCCTGGGACATGGGCCTGGGGCAAGTTCGGGAGGGCGAGCAGGGTCCGCGCATGGAAGCCTCGTGTCCCCGGGGCTTGCGCCCCGCCAGCGCTTTGAGGGGATGGTTCAGGGCTCCGGCGCTTCCTTGCGGAAGTAGGCTCCGGGCGCTTGCTGCGCGATATGTCCAGCGACTTCCAGCTCGCTCAGCGCCGCTAGACAGCGCGCTATCGGCAGCGCGGTACGCTGGCTCACTTCGCTCGCGCTGCGGCAGCTCGGGCCAAGCGCATCTCTAACCTGGCGGGCCATATCCGAAAGAACGCTTGCCTCACTGAACGCAAGTCGTGGGAATGCATCAGAGGCAGCACCGAGAACACCTCCTAGTTCGGCTTGCGTCGCGGCGACGCCAGCATGGAGCTCAAGGGGGAGCGCGTCAGACACTCCTTTTCGGCGGCTTGGCTTTCGGGGCGTGTTCTTGTGGGCGCGTTGATTACGCGGGGCTGCAACGCCAGAGACGGCCTTGGATGGCGCGATGCCGGGTCGGACAGTGATGCCAAGCGCTTCGAGCAGCATGACGGGATCGGTCAAACTTCGGGCACCGCGCGCCAACAGGTGCGCATTGCCTTGGCCGCGGACATCCCAGGGCGCGGCGGGGCACACCCAAAGCGGTCGACCAAGCTCAAGGGCTGCGCGCGCCGTAGACAGGGCACCCGAGCGCACCGGTGCCTGCACAACGACCACCGCCGTCGCCAAAGCGGCAATGAGCCCATTCCGTTCCAGGAACAAATGGGGCAACGGGGGCACCTCATCAGGTAGGTGAGAGAGCACCGCACCTTGACGCACGATGGCTTCGAAGAGCGGCAGGTGCGCTGGCGGATAGAGATGGTCGAGACCGGAACCGATAACCGCAAGCGTTCGTCCGCTAGCGCCCGCAGCGAGGGCCCCACGGTGGGCCGCAGCATCGATGCCGAAGGCCCCACCCGATACGACGGTAACGCCCGAAGCGGCTAGCACTCGGCCGAGCGTGAAGGCAAAGTGGCAAGCCTCAGGGTCCGCGCGTCTAGAGCCGACGATGGCGATACGGGGCGAAGCATCCCATCCGGAGGGTTTTGCGGACCAGCAACGCAAGTCTCTAAACGTCGCGGGCGCAGTCACACCGAGTTCGGCCGCAAGCACATCCGAGCGCGCTACTGAATCTTCCACGGGCGGCGCATCGGCCACATGCTCTCGCCCGTTGCGTGGCATCGTCACGCTACAGAAGCGCGCTCAGCCAGATCCCGCGGGTAGTCACGCAAAGTTGTACGGCAAAGGCCTTCAGCGGCTAGCGTAGGTTTAGCCGCTGCGCAGCGGGTCGACGGCCAGCCGACCACAAGGTCGAGCACTTCCCTCTCGGCGAGCGACTTGAGAAGCCGTGATGGAAACCAAGCGTGTAGAGGCCTTCGCGTGCGGGGATGGCTCGGAAACAAGGGATGTTGTGGACTTAAGCGCGGGCATTGAGGCCTTTCTGGCAGCTCAGCAGGGACGCGGACGCACCGCGCACACGCTGCGTACCTACCGGCACGAGCTCGAAGCGTTTCGCGCCTTTCTGCAAGCAGAGGACATGCCCGAGGCGCTCGGCGCTCTTCAGGCTCACCACTTGAGCGCCTACGTGGCTTTCCGGCTCGACGCTAAGGATGAATCCCGCACCTTGAGGCGAAGACTATCTACCTTGCGTTCGTTCTTTACCTACCTGTTCGAACAGCGCGTCGTCCGGGTGCTACCTACGGCGGGCATCAAGCTGCCCCGCGCGCAACGCAGTCTGCCGAAGACCCTGAGCGCGCAGGAAGCAGGCCGCGTCGTCGAAGCCGCGGTAACCTACCCCGAAAGCTCCCAGGGAGCTTTTCGGCAAGCGCGAGACAAGGCACTTTTAGAGCTGATTTACGGCTCAGGCCTACGTTTGGGCGAGGTCGCAGGCCTCGTACTTAGCGCCGTCGATCTCGACGGCGGCTGGGTCAGGGTCAGCGGCAAGGGACGCAAAGTGCGCGATGTACCGCTCTCGGGTCCTGCCATCGATGCCTTGCGCAGCTACCTCGCGCGGCGGTTTGAGACGGCGACAACGAGCGCAGCCGAGGCTGTCTTCCTGGGTGAGCGCGGCACCACACTTAGCGGCCGACAGATTCAGAACATCGTACGCACCTTTGGGCAGAACGCGCTGGGCCACGCGGGCCTGCACCCGCACCGTCTGCGGCACGCCTTCGCGACCCACGTCCTCGAAGGCGGCGCGGACCTGCGCTCGCTCCAAGAAATGCTCGGCCACTCCCGCCCCAGCACCACGGAAGTCTACACGCACGTCTCCGCCGACCACCTCTATGCCGCGG
>SLEO01000118.1 GCA_007124745.1 Myxococcales bacterium | reverse complement strand
GTGGGTGCATCCAGCGGCAGCGCGAACCACTCGGATGAGCTTTTGTCTTCAGAGCCGAAGATGAGGTAGGCGTCATCGCTCGACGCATGACAGCCCAGCCAAAAGCGAGCGTCGGTCTCTTCGTGAATCACCACGCTCTGACCAGGCGCCTGGTCAAGCGCCCGGTAGCGCAGGAAGCTCGGACGGAGCGCTTCGTCGAGTTCGACAAAGAAATAGCCTGCGCCCGCCCGGTCCCAAACGATGGTGCCCTGGCAACCCTCGATGGTGTCATCGAGCACAGCGCCGGTCTCGAGGTCGAGGACGGTGATACGGTAGCGCTCGGACCCATCGCTATCGGCGCTAAAGGCCAGACGGCGGTGGTCCGGGCTCAGGGCGACGCCGCCGACCTGATAGTACGTGTGCGCCGCAGCGAGGGCCGGCACATCGAGAATCATCTGGCCTTCGCTATCCGACGCCGCAGCGGGCCAGCGCCAGAGCGTCCAAAACTCCGAGCCCTCGCTGTAGCGATGCTGATAAACGAAAGGCCCATCTACGAGGGGCACGCTGTGGTCCTCCGGGGGCACCCGGCGACACAGCTCAGAGAAGAGGTCGTCCTGAAAGGCATCGAAGGGCGCTAACGCCTCTTGAAGGTAGGTATTTTCCCGCCCCAACCAGGCGCGAATGTCACGATCCTCGACGTCGGGGTAGTTGGGGTCGCGCAGCCAGGCGAAGGGGTCTTCCCAGGTGTGACCGAAATGGTCGAATCGGTGCGGGCGCTCAGGGCAGCGCGGCGCCACAGGTACAGACTTCCGACTCAACATGCGCCCCCTAGTGCCACGCCCCACGCCTGACGCAAGGCGTGACATGCGGCCACGCATGCAGCGCCAGGGGTGTGAGCTGGCCATACGGCCTCGCTAAAAGTCCGGACACGCGGGCTAAATGGCGGCGAGGCACCATCAGCGGTTCGCGATTTTGTCTAGACGCGTAGCCTGCTGCCTCTGTAGGACCTTAGCCGGCCAGCTTCTCGTCGCGCGTTTTTGCCTTTCGGGCGGAAGGCCAGTAGGAGTTCGGGCATGGGCGTCAATGCAGAGGAGGCTCCGGGCCCGGAGGTAGGCGAGGGTGATGCCTTGCCTCACGGGCGCTTTATCGTCGTCGAGGGCATTGACGGCGCCGGGACCACGACGCTGGCCGCAAGCCTGGCGGACGTCCTGCCGCGGGCGCGCTTCACCTGCGAACCCTCGAGCCAAGCGGTGGGCGCCTGGCTGCGGGGTGTGCTCGAGAGCCCAGAGCGCGCCAGCACCGCACTCAAGGCGCCGGAGACCCTTGCGTTACTGTTTGCCGCAGACCGCTACATGCACCTCGCGGAGGAGGTTGAGCCGAAGTTGGCTGCGGGGGACACGGTTATTTCGGACCGCTACCTTTATTCGTCGGTAGGTTACCAGAGTTACGGGGCGGCCGACGCGGCGGCGCAACAAGCTTGGATACGCAGCTTGCAGCCCTGGGCGCGGACGCCAGACCTGACGCTGCTAGTTTTGGTATCTCCCGAGACCGCGCAGGCGCGGCGGGAGGCGCGCGGTGGGACCCGCGGCTTGCTTGAGGACGACGACCGGCAGACCTGGCTTGCGCACTACTACCGCGCGCTGCCGGACCTGTTTCCGGACCACACTTTCGCCTGCTTGAACGGCGAGGGGAGCGCCCAGGAGGTCTTAGCAGCGGCGCTTGCCGCGCTCGAGAGCCACTGCGGCCTGACCATGCCGCAGGAGACGTCACCGGCGGAGGACCGCTTCGCAACAGGCCCCGAGCTCAAGCGCATAGCTGACGCGCCGCAACTCGACGCGCCCACCGCACGCCACTGTGGGTCGGCAAATGATGGGCCGGTGAACGATGGGCCGCTGGGTTCCGGGCCATCATGATGGCTTGGGCGGCGGCAACCCGCGTGTTCACCATACTCTCCGCGGGGGCGCTACTGCCCGCTCGGCAAGCGCCCCCTCAGACTACCGCGGCACCCAGCGCCGAAACGGACGCGGCCGATGCAAACGCGGCGGCAGCGCGGGCGCTTCAGCCCGTACAATGCGCCGACATCGGGTTCGAATGGCAGCCGGATGCGGCGCTTAAGCGATTATTGGAGGCGCAGATTCGGCTCTCGGGCGAAGGGCGAGACATCGACGGCTGGCGGCGAGCGGCCACGCACTTTGTGAAGACCGGACCGGCATCACCGCTGCTGTTCGCGGAAGTGCTGGCGGGAACGCTCGCAGCCGGAGAAGGCGGAAACACAGACAGCGCGCAGGCCGCCATCCGAGCGCTGCTCTCCGAAGCCGGTGGCCAGTCCGCCGCGTCAGCCGAGGCACCTGCTGGTGCCAAGCTTGCGGCGGCTATGGCGCGGCGCCGGCTTCTTGAGACCGAAACCGAGCCAGATCTTCGCCAGCTCGCCGACGCCATCAAAGCAGCGCGGCGACTCCCGGAAGGCGCTGCGTTGCGCCGCGACCTCCTGCTGCTGGCTTTACGTGCTTGGGGGCGCATGCCCGCGAAGCGCGCACCACGCGCTGCCGAGAGCGAGCTGTTGGTGGTGGCGGGCGCGGAGGCCGTCGACGGCTTCGGTGTGCCGCTCGCGCAGCTCGTTCCGGCGGCGCGCCTTGCGGGGCTGGCACGAGCCCAACGCTACCGCTTGTGGCTGGCAGAGGCCGAGCGACTGTCGCGGCGGCGGCAGACGGACGCCTTGCGGTCGCTGGAAGCCAACTTTGCGGCCGGTGCCGAGGCGCAAGTCTGCCGCGTGCGGGCCCTCCGGATGAAGAGCGCCTACTGGGCGCGCGAACGCGGGGCCCTATTGAAGACCTTCTGGCGCGACTACGGGCCGTGCCGCAGCAGCAGCTCGGCGCCGGTGCAGGTGTGGTACGCGATGCGGGCGGCGGCAGATACGGATGACTGGGAGCGGTCGCTCACCTTCGCCCGTTTGCTAGCTAGACGATATCCGAAGAGCGCCCTCGCCGACGACGCGCTCTACTTTGCAGGTCGCTTGGCGAAGGGCCACGGAGACGAGACGCTCTCGCGTGAGCTCCTTACACGCGTAGCGACGCGCTTTGCGGAAGCCGACATGGCGGATGACGCAGCGACGCTGCTGCTCCAAGGCGATGCGGACAAAGCGCAGTGGTCCAGCATCCTGCGCTGGTTCAGCGGCAAGACGCCACGCAAGCCCGCAAGCGCCCCGCAACACCTGTTGCGGCTGCGCGCATACGTGGCGACGGGGAGCATGGATCGCGCCCAGGAAGAAGCGCAGACGCTCCTCAAGGCGCACCCCTATTCATTGGAAGCGTGGCTGCT
>SLEO01000060.1 GCA_007124745.1 Myxococcales bacterium | reverse complement strand
GCGGCCTCGGGCTCAAGGGCCAGCCCGGGCGTTAGGACATGGGTGACCCCACGGCGCACGGGCTGCTTGCCGCTGCTTTGCTCCGGAGCCTCGAGCTGGTCGCAGAAAGCGACTCGGTGCCCTTTGTCTACCAGGCGCTGGGCGTAAACGTAGCCCTGTACCGCGGGCACCCCGGCCATGGGAATCTTGCCGCCATCGGGAGCGTTGCCGCGCGCGGTCAGCGTCACGTCGAGTTCGAGGGCGCAAAGGCGGGCATCCTCGAAAAAAACCTCGTAGAAGTCGCCTAAGCGGAAGAACACAATGCAATGCGGGTAGGCGTCCTTCGCCGTCTGCCATTGACGCATCACCGGGGTGAGCTGCGCCATCCCCCGCACCATCTGCCCGGCCGCATTCGGTGGGTCATCCGGCGGCGTTACTTCCGGCGGCGTGACTGGGGGGCTGGGGTTTACCTCGCGCATCGTTGGCTCTGACTGTGCCCTGTCCGGGCCTTCCCCCCGGAGCTCAGCACCCCTCTCTACTCCACACGACCGGTGACGCGTAGCGTCTGCAGTGTGACTTGCCACATCCGCCGCGCGACGGTGTCCACGACGTAAAGGCGGCGGTCCCCCGCGTTGTACCGCATGATCGCCGGCAGTGAACCGCGGCTTTGGCGACCCTGACGCTGAGAGACAAGGTCGATCTCAAGGGGCCGAGACCGGTTGTCCACGCTGAACTCCAAAAGGACGACGCGACCTGGAATCGCAGTAGCCTCGCCGGTGTTGCGCGTGGCAGAGATGCGAAACGCCACATGTTGGTTCGCGAAGGTCTCGCCGGCGAACGCACGGCCGCGCAGCCAGGTCATCGGATTATCCCCCTCAAAGGCAAGGTTCGCATCCACTTCGCAACGACCGCTGGGTAAGGCACGCAGAGCACTAGGCACACCCACAACCGAGCCGGCTACCGTGAACGCCCCATCCGAACGCACCTCGAAGCGAAGCGTCTCGCCGGCGC
The DNA here is from genome assembly GCA_007124745.1 of Myxococcales bacterium. Classification (GTDB taxonomy): domain Bacteria; phylum Myxococcota_A; class Polyangia; order Polyangiales; family SLQV01; genus SLQV01. The sequence continues at coordinate 11,216 of SLEO01000060.1, read as the reverse complement.
AGAAGCCCAACGTCGCGGCAGGGACGCCAAGACGAGAGGTCGGGTCGATGACCAGGCGTTCGGAGAAGCTATCGACGATGGGGTAGAGAAAGACTCTCGGCGTCCCGTCATCACCCTCGAGCAGCGTGCGGCAGGGGTCGCTCGACTGCAGTGACGATACCAGCGCCTCCGAGGCCCGCAGCGCAACAACGTCGCCCCCGTAGTCACCGTCGGGCGACGCGAAACGCCCCGAGAGCGCGTTGGCCTGCGCCGTACCGAGCACCGCCCGCTCACAGAAACGCCCCTCGGGAGATTCGACCTGCCATCCTGCGCTGCCTTCGCGGAGACGGCCGAGCCTGTCTTCCGTTCCGGGCAGCGCGCCTTCGAAGCGAATGGTCCAGTTTTGCGCACGGTCCTCCCAGGGGTCCGCTAGGGCGCAAATAAGCGGAGGCTCGCTCACGCCCGCCGGCGGGTACACCGTGGACTGACCAGGTGGACACGCCTCTAACACCTCTAGCCTCGGCGCTGCGGGCAGGTCGGTAACGCCATCGAAAGCAATACGCGTGCGTCCGCCTTCGGCAGCGAAGCTAGGCTGCCGGCTCAGCGTAGGTAGCTGCGTGACGTTCTGAGCGAGCCGCGGCCGATGTCGCTGCATCGCATAGGACACCTCGATGCCGGTTTGCGCGTTGCCTGCGCACACCTGCGTGCCGCGACAGAGGGTGTCGCGGTCAACAATATCGATCCAAAGGATGCGCGCATTCAACAAGCCTACCGCCAGAAAAATGCCACGCAGCTGCGCGCCTTGGGCTGCAATCCCCAGCGCCGAACTCGGGTCATCGCAGAGAGCGCCCTGAGCACTCGGCGAAACTACAGCCAGACTTTCCGCCGAGGCGCCAAGGTCCATGCGGTAGGCACGCTGCGGCAGCGCACTCACCGGCAGCAACGCATCCCGGTCCGGATGGTCTGGATGGACTTCGACGGCGAATACGGAACCATCTGTGTTGTCGATGGCGTAGAGCACCTGGCTTGGCGACGTATCTTCGAGACCCACCGGGAGGGTTGGCGTTATCGCTAGCGCGCGCTGGGGGACACCCACCTGGATGACGCGCAATGTCGCCTGATACGCTTCGTCGACTTCGACCTCATAGATGACGGGCAGACGCTCGTCGGTGACAAAGGCCCGGCGACCGTTCGGGTCAAAAACGAGACTACCGGGCGTTGCGACTAGCGGTCCCGTCGGTGGCAGGAAGGGCGGCGCGGCAACACCTGCGGGCAGCTGCGCGGGCTGAGCAAGGGGCGTGCAGGTGCGGACGTAGGACGAGAGCGCAGTCGAAGTGGCCGGTGGCTCAACCGCACTCACCGCGCCCGCGAGGCTCAACCGGCCGACCTCTGTCGCCCCATTATCAAAAGCAAATATGCTCAGCGCACCGAGGTCCGGGAGCACCAGCGCAAGGGCATCCTCTCCGGTCACGCGCGCTATAGCGCGCGGCGCGCCATCTACGGGCACGCGTTGCGGGGTGAGGCTGACAGGTCCGAAGTCCGGACGCGCATTGAGTATCGGGTAGACCTCGAGCACGCGTTCCGCCGCACTCGCAACGACCAGGGACTGGGCCGCACCATCGAGCACGGCAACGCCGGATGGTAGCTCGGCAACCGGCTGAAAAGTGAACCCAGGAACCGCTATTTCCGTATCTAAAAGCCGAAGATCTTCGTTGTTCGATATGTCGGCGGTCGCCAGCTCACCGCGGTCCGCTTCCGTTAGGACCGCCGTCATCCTGAGCGGCGAGTCGAGGGGGCGGTTAAGGCACTGCGTAAGTGGCACACCGACCCGCGCATCCGAATCGATACACGAGAAGGCGAGATCCCGAGGGGAGCGAAAGCCGCGAGGGTCAAAGCGTACGTCATCACGGTTACACGCCCCGGCAAGCGCGCACAAAGCGAGCCCCAAGGCCGAAACCAACGCGATGCGTGCGACAGACCGCAGCATCGCTGCGCGCCTACCGCTGACCGCCCGGGCAATCCGAAACCGCAAACGCTGCACCATAAAACTCGCCCGCACCGTAGCATCACCCGCCCCGGCGTCAGTCCCTAAGCGCACCCCCTACCCCCATCCCCGAGCACCTCGCCCGAGGCAGGCCGAAAAAAAGCACAGGTATGCCTAAACCCGCGCTAAACGCCGCCGCGCGGCAAGTCCCCGCTAGAACTCCACAAGAGCGTCCGCACCCAACGGGCTGAGAGCGCGACCCCATGACAGAAAGGAGCACGTGGGCACTGGAGCCCCACGCGCAGCTTTAGGCCACCTTAGGTGGCAGATCACTCCCTCAATACCCGGGTATTTTGTAAAATGCCCACCAAACAAAATCAGTTCAGCTCACTCACCGGTCGCGGCGTACCGATGGTGGCGATGAGTTCGGGCTGGCAACGTTCGGTGCTCACCGCTTCGAGACAATCCAGCAAACCCGAGAGACGGATGACCCGCACAGAAGAGGCGCGAAAGTCGGTGACCAAAGCCCACTCACGCACCGGGTCCACGGCGATCTCGAAGGGACCGCTCAGTTGACGCGCCGAGCCGAGCGAGCGCCCCTGTTCCGCATCAAATACCGAGAGGCTCGCGTCATCGAAGGTAGAAACCAGCGCCAGGCTCAGCCCTCTGAGTCGCGTGACCGTCAGTCGCGAAGCACCGACCGAGACCTCGGTGGCGCGGCGCACCTCGAGTGTTTGGGGGCCGCCACCGGCGAGAGATGCCTGCAGCAGCGCCTGCGGTTGGCGGGTCAGCAACAACACGCGCTCGGGACGATCCGGGAGGGCGCTCATGGCGCGAATATCCGCCTCGAGCTGCGCCCGCCCCGTGTCCGTACCCGTGAGCACCCGCGGCGAGGCAATCACCAGCGGCTCAACACCACTAGGTTGTCCATCCTGAAGCACCAGTCTCACCTGCCCAATGCGTGAATCACGCTGGCCGAACAGCCATACTTCCTGAGCTGCCTCCCGCACGTAGAGGCCGGTAATCTCGCGTGCCAGTGCGCTCGCTACCTCAATAAGCTCAAGAGGTTGGCCGATGCCCCGGCTCCCGAGCAGCGCCAAGGAGCCTGCGCGATACGCCACGAGCAAGAGTTCGCGAAAGCGACCGGGGGTCACCAGCCCGATAACCTGGGCATCCACGGGGTCCGTAGGCAACCCAAGCCCGGACCGGAGCACGGAGGTCTCGGTGTCAATGCGCGCCGCGTCATCATCGCAAGCGGCACTGTCGGCGCCGCAGCCAACATCGCGTCCACCATTCTCCAGCGTAAGTCGGGACAGCGAGCTGTCTTCACGTGAGACGAGGTAGAGGCCCTCTTCGGTCGCCGAGCGCCGCAGCGTGGAAGCGAAGGAGCGTACCGCGACGGAGCTAGCGGTGATCTCCGGTAGGGACTGCAGGTCGAGAACACATGGCGCCTCGCAACCCTCAAGCGCGGATTCTACCGCAGCTAGGTCGAAGACATGAAGGCGACCCGACCTAAAGCGCAGGTCGAAGTTGGTGCTCGCGACGTAGGCGTATTGCGGGGCCGCTGCGTTCGGTCCAAGCAGAATCGGACCGGGGAAGTTCAACGACTGAACCTCCTCTTCGCTCACAACACGGGCTTCGTTGCAACGCGCTGACCCGAAGAGGCTCAGCAGCGAGGTGCCGAGCACTACCGTGCGGCGCCAGCGCGATGCGAGTGCGGTGCGGCCACGAACGCAGGTGTCACCCTCCCGCGAAGCCCCCGTCAACCTCGGCGCGTGGCGAGTGCCTTCCTTTGCGCGGGCTGCCGAACACGTGCCGGAATGCGCCCCGGGCATTTTCACGCCCGACATCCAAGTCCCGTCTGTCGCTGCTACACTCATCCTTCGACGCGCAGGATAGTGCGAGCATCCGCGAAAGTCCCAGCCGAAGTGCCGCAAGGGTTCACGGGCGTCTTTCCCCATCAAACGCCTGCATTCCTGAGGCGAAAAAGCATGAGCCGCTTGCCCGACGGCAACTCTAGCGATGGCCGATGAGCGCCTTGCGGACGCCTAGCGCGATCAGACTAGCGTTCTGTCGTAGGTGCGAGAGCGCTAAGCGCACTGCCGCACGTTTCCGAATGTATCATTCCCACGGGTCGACGAGACGCAAACCGCCGCCAGCAGGCGCCTTATCCCCTCGGCCGGAAGCGGCCGGTGGACGTGGGGCACGCCGCAGGGCGCCGGAGGTTCCCGGAGCAGCCTCAACGTTGGGACCAGGCGCTTGAGGGCCAGCATCTTTGTCACGACGCGCGTCAGCGGCATCTGCTTCTAGGGAACCCATGTTTTCCGGTGCGGGTTCCTCTTGGTCGCCGTTGGCGTCCAAAGCGATGTCTGACACCGAGCCGCTGCCTCTGCGGCTCGGACTTGCCCCGACCTGAGTCGCTGATTTACCATTCGTTGGGCCTATCTCCGTGCCAGCGGGTGGGTCGGTCTTTTCGATGGCGCTTGCATCGGGCCTGTCCTTATTCGCCCAATCCGTCGCAAGCAGGATGACGATGACCGCCAAGAGCAGCGTCAGAATGACACCTCCCAACGGCGAACGATGCAGGCGACGGAAGCTCGCGCCTGAAAACCAGAGCATGGGCAACCCGTCAGGAATGTCCGAATCTGGGTCTGATTCCAGCGTCGAAGGCGCCTCGTCAACCGACATGCGGACGCCCTGACCGTCAAGTGCCCTTAGTTCGGGCACGGCCATCCGGTTGACGAGGTGATTGTCTTCCTGCTGCTCGTCGGTGGCCATCGGGGGAACGAGGGAGGATGGCTGAGGTTGCCAGGAAATCTCCGGTGTCATCCGCGAGCCATCCTCATTGAGACACTCGATGTCGCGTAGCGCGTTGAGCAGGGTCGCCATTGAGGCGTAGCGACGCGCGGGTCGTTTCGCGAGGCACCGCATGACGAGGTCTTCAAGGGCCTGCGGCAGCGAGAATGGCAGCGAGTACGTGCTCGGCGGCCGCGGCTTTTCGTACATCTGCTTGGTAAGCACGCCCATCAGCGTATCCGCCTTGAAGGGAGGCGCCCCTACGAGCATTTCGTACAGCACAGTACCCAGCGCGTAGACGTCCGAGCGTTCGTCAACGTGCTGCCCACTGCACTGCTCCGGCGACATGTACTGGGGGGTACCAAACACCTGCCCCGACTTCGTCAATCGGCTCGGGCTCGACGCGGCCTTGGCAATGCCAAAGTCCAAAATCTTAACGAGGGGGACGGGGTCCTGGCTTTCGACCAAAAATATATTGTCGGGCTTTAGGTCGCGATGAATGATGCCTGCGGCATGCGCGGCCGCCAGGCCCTCGGCGATTTGCACCCCAAGCGCCACGACCATGCTCGGGGGCACCGGACCAAACGCCTCGATGAGGTCGTGCAGGTCACGCCCTTCGAGGTGCTCCATCACAATGTAGCTGGTGCCGTCCTCGAGGACCCCGAAATCGCGAATGTCTACGATGTTGCGATGACCTATCGCGGAGGCGCTTTGCGCCTCTTGGCGAAAGCGCTCGAAAATCACCGGATCCTTAGCCACGTCAGGATGCAGCAGCTTGATGGCAACCTGGCGCTTCAGGTTCACGTGCGAGGCGCGATACACGATGCCCATGCCGCCTTCGCCGAGCACGCGCTCGATGCGGTAGCGGCCCTCCAAGACCGAACCGGGCCCGAGCATGGTGCCCTCAATGCCCCCGCTGTGACGGGGGCGCAGCGAGGGCCCTTCGGCTTGCTCGTCGTCTGACTCGAATCCTTGAGTGGCCACCATCACATCTATCGTTCGGGGGTGTCGTCAGGCGCAGCAATCGTCTCTGCTGCGAGCCTGGCCAGGGAGGGCGCTTGCCTGCGGTCGAACGCTGTCCAAGCGTGGACGGACAAGGTCTCCTTAGAGCGTGCCCGATGGCCAACGCCGCGACCGATTCACCCGTTCACCGCACCTCAATAGGTTCGCTTAAGCACACGCTTGGGGTCAACCGTTGAGGCAGTGTGAGCACAACCATACATCCACACCGAAACAGGCAGACGGTGGGCGCGTAGGTCGACGTTAGACGCGAAGCATTCGTAGTGGCGTGCGAAACAAGCGGAGGCGCACACCGGCGCCCGTGGCCACGGCGTCCTCGGTTAGTGCTTTGGGGCACGCGCCAGCACTCGAGAGAGCTTGTCTAAGGCGTCTGCTAGCGCTTCACGGGTGGTATCGGGACCGAAAGAAATACGGATGGCGCTTTCTGCCCGCCAAGGCTCGTCTGGATAGAGCGCGGCAACAACCGGCGAGCGGCGCACGCTTCCCGCGGCACACGCAGCCCCACTGGAGACTGCAACGCCTTCGAGATCCAGCGCGGTCACGAGCAAGTCGCTGCGCAGGCCCTGGAAGCTCACATTGACTACCGTAGGCGCCCCGCCCGGTGGGCTGTTGAGCACGCCTCCGACGTTTACAACCCTGTCCGCCACGTAAGCGTGTAGCTCCGCAAGATGGCTCACGGCGCCCTGCCAGCGGTGCAAATTCCCGAGGGCTGCTCCCATCGCGGCGAGTGACGCAAGGCCCGGGGACCCGGGTCTGCGACCACGTTCCTGGGAGGCCCCCGGCCACACCTCTCGGTAGGCCGCACAGCGGCTCAACCAAAGCGCGCCCGCGCCGGCCGCCCCCCCAATCTTGGCCCCCGACATAGCGAGCCCGCTGACGCCCTGGGGCACTGTCACCGTGGGCACCTTGCCTAGCGCCTGTACGGCATCAACGAAAAGTGGGACGCCAGCGGCCGCACACAGCGCGCCCACCGCTTCGATAGGTTGGATGTGTCCGGTTTCGTGATTCACCCACTGCATGCAGATCACGCAACGCGGCGTCTCGCGGAGTGCTGCTTCTACCGCCGCTGTGGTCACGCCCGAGCGACTTACCGGGAACGCCCGCACCGCGATGCCTCGTTCGCAAAGGTGAGCGGCCGCCTCGTGCAGCGCGGGATGCTCCATGGGGCTTAGCCACACAGCATCAGCACGCGCACCTAGCGCGAGTCCGACAAGCCCGAGGATGCAGCTCTCGCTGCCACCAGACGTCAGCACAATCTCTTCCGCAGCGACACCGAGACACCGCGCGACCTGCTCTCTCACTGCCTCAAGCGTGGCTGCCGCCTGGCGCCCGGGTCCATGAACCGAGGCAGGGTTTGCCAGCGCTAGCGCGGAGCGCGCGGCCTCCGCGGCTTCTGGACTTAGGGGAGCCAGTGCGTGCCAATCTAGGTAAATCATGCGCGCGTTGAATCGGGCTTCGGCGGAGCATCGCGGAGGCTTCCCGCGGTGGACGGATCGGAGGATGCTCGCTCTGGGCCTGCGCCACCACTCGCGTTGCCGGGGGCGCTCTGCGGTGCGGCGTCGCTTCCGCCCGTCGCTGGATTGAGCGAGCCACGTCGGGCCAACGTCGCGACATGCAACTCGACACGCGTCCCATGAAGCAGAAGGCCAGCGACCGGTTGTTCCGGAGGGCTCTCGACGGAGAGCCCTCCGCCTAGGCCCTCCGCGACCCGCCGCGCAAAGGCAAGTCCGAGGCCCGCGCCACCATGCAAACGCGTCACCGACCCGTCCGCCTGGACCATCGGGTCCGTCACGCGCGCCAATTTCTTCGGGTCAATGCCGCCACCCGAATCGGCAATCGCGATAAAGAGCATCTCCTCACCGCGCGTCTCGCCGGACATGCCCGACTCAATGGCGATGTCGCCGCCGTCCGGCGTAAACTTCAGCGCATTGTCGAGCAGATGCCCGCACGCACGGCTCAACTTTTCCCGGTCGCCGCGCGCCCGAAGGGGTCCCTCGCTGAGATCTAATGTCAGCGTAATCCGTCTCCTGTCAGCTTCCGCTTGCCTAGCCGCCACGCATTTCGCGATCACGTCGGCGAAGTCGTAGACCCGGTCGTAGAAGTGCATGTGCGAAGTCTCGAGGGCACTGACGTCGAGCAGGGAATCCACGACGGATCGGAGCCGCGTGCCGGCGGAGCGCATGCCCTCGATGGCCTTGCGCTGGATGTCAGTCAGCGGCCCGAGATCTTCCTTCAGCAACAAGGTGACGTAACCGACGATGGGCGTGAGCGGCGTTGCAAGCTCGTGGCTGACGTTTCGCAGGAAAGCGCGCCGCTGTTCACTCAACTCCTCGACGCGCGCGATTTCTTTGACGAGGCGTTGCTGGGTGCGAAGAAGCGCGCGGATCTGGGCCACTTGTGCCGCGGCCCGCGGTTGCTCCGGCGCGGACACATCGGCAACCGCGCGTACCGAACCAGCCTCGTCGATATGCAGCGCGAAGCGCGCACCGCAGGCGACCTGCCAGGCCAGCGTATCTGCAGCGCTAAGTTCCGGAGCCAGCCCAACGACCAAGTGGAGCGCAGGCATAGCGCCGCCCTCGCTGTTCATCAGGGCAGCGACATCCTCAAGCTGCACACCAAACCAGGGCGGCGCGACCAGCAGCGCACTACGCTCGTGCCCATCGCAAGCACGCTCGGCTGCTTCGCGGACCTGCTGCGCACCCGTGGACTGAGCGGCTGCGTCAAGCGCGACCTCGTCTGCGCGGGCGCTCGTTGTGTCGCCGGGGCCGTGACCTGCATTTGGCAGCCAGCGCCCCGGTGCGCCTCCGGGCAGCGTGTCTCCCGCAACCACCGCTCGCCCGGTCCTGAAGGCCGCATCATCTACCTGCGGCGACCCCACTTCATTAAGCACTTCATAAGCAGCATGGGAAGACAAGGTATGGGAAGACAAGGTATGGGAAGACAAGGTACTGATACGGGCCTGAGCCCGCGCCGCGTTCTGCGTCAGAAAGTACCAGCGTAGTGTCGACGTCATGAGCTTAGCGCTCCAAACCTAGGGCGGTTGATGCCTGAGTGACCGAAATAACGAGGTGTTCCGCTTGCGAGTCACCTGTGGGCCATGGCCCAACGTTCAATCGAGCCGCGCGGCGGTTGTGGAGCACTTCGGTGCGCCAGCACGCGTTGAGGCGCACCGTAGCAACGGCCTCCCTACCACCCTTCAGGTTTTCCTCCGTGTGGTTCCTTGAGGCTCGGTTCCCTGTGTTGCCGCTGCGGTTCCATTGGGCGCCGCGCGGGGCTACCCGTCTCCGTCACAGTCCTACTGCGACAGCGCGGCTATCTCTGAGAACGCTCCGTATCCTCGTCCTCGTCCTCGTTCCCGTCTCCGCCGTTAGAATGCCCTGCATTCTCCGCATCATCAACTTCGACATCGATGTCGTCAGACGCTTGACCATCCGCATCGCGCGTGCGGCCTTCTTGGCGCTCAACCGACTCGGTACGGCTTTCATCTCGCTGAGCCTCTGCGGACTCGGCAGAGCTGAATGCGGCTGTCCTATCCGAGGACTTCGAATCGGACTCGGAGCCATGAGCGGCGCCGGCCTCAGAAGCCTCGCTCTCCCCTTCGAGGGCGCTTACTACGTTCGCACCGTTGGCATGCTCCGCACCCGTTCCGGCAGAATCAAGCAGCGCGACGCTGCCCTGGTCGGCCTGCTGCTCGCTAACATCGCCCGCTTCTGACGTGCGAGCGTTTGCGCCACTTTCAGCATCGGTCGGTTGCGCGGCGGAACCGTCTTGGGAGCGGTCAGTGGCGCCTTGGCCCCTGCCGCGTCCTCCTCGCCCGCGTCCCCCGGAGCGCGTGGCCCGAACACCGGACGCCTCGTCGCGTTCTTCGGCGCCAGCGCGCTCTCCGCGCTCGCGCTTGCCCTCGACAGCCGCTCCTTGGTCTCCCGTGGCGCCGCCCCTGGCACCTTCGTCCCGGGCAGCACTCTGACCGACAGCTTCGCGGTCGCGTGCGGCGAAGGGCTTCATGCCGAGCGCTTCCAGCATCGCAACATCGAGCATGGCGACGGGCACTTGCACTTCCTGAAGCCCTATCCGCAACTTGAGGCAGTCCGCTGCGAAGCTTGCACCGTCAAAAAGCACGCACACGCCACTGCCTGAGGCGCATTCGGCGACGGCGGCATCGCTCACCTCGCCCGTTGTGATGATCCAGGCTTCGCTCGCGCCTTCGAAATGGTGCAACGCGCCGCGCGTCGCGATGACGTCTTCCTGTTCCAGGCGACGGCCCCCGCGTGTCAGCACGAGTGCGATCGGACGACGCGACAGCCCGAGGACGCGCGTGCCTACAAGGTGAAAATCGCCTTCGCGCAGACCTGGAACACGCAGCGCGCGCAGCTCTGCCACCTGACGTCCCGCAAGCCAACTAGCGAAAAGCTCCATGCGGCCGGGAATCGGTAGTCGCTCGAACACGTCGAGCAAGGCACGCCCTGCAGCGGCGCGCTGACGCTGCGCCGTACGTTCGGTTTCCCCCAACTGCCGCTCGACCTGGTGGGGCTGCTCAACGCCCCGTCCTCGAATCTCGCCGCTGGCGGTCTCGCGGAAAAGGCTTGGGCGCTGCCGCCCGGTTAAGCGTGCGTTGGTACCCCGAAGCGAGGCCGCTACCGTGGAAGCGAGCGCCCGCGGCGGACCAGAGAGGTCACCGCGTTCCACCAAGCTCGCTGCGAGGTCGCGCCAATGCGCCGCCCCCTGTTCAGCGAGCAGCTCACAGGTCGCCACAGCCAAGGGGTCCGCCTCCGCATCCGTCAGCTGAACGCGCATCGCGAGACTCAGCCCCGTCCCGTAGGCACGGGGCGGTGCGGCCTGCGGCTGTCGGCCTACATCGATAGAACGACCGGCGTCATTGCCGCGACTGCTACTTTCACTCTCGCTGCGGCTTTGTCGGTCGTTGCGCGCATTGCGCGTGCCGCCGCCTTCACGTGATGCCGAAGCCTCCCGCGGTGACCGCGTCCCGCCCCGGCCCTCGCGGCCGCGGCGTGAGGCGTCTTCCGACCCGTCGCGCCCTCGCGCATTCCCGCGCTCCGGCGACCGCCGCGCGGATGCGCCGGTCTCGGCAGTGTCCGCGGGTTCCTCATCACTCGAAGCACCTTCGGCGCCTTCGGTCTCGAGCAGGCCTGAGCGGCGGCGTCCACCGCGTTTACGCCTTCGGCGTTCGCTCGCTTCGCCTTCGGGCCTTACCGAGTCACCCTCTTTGTCCCGACCTCCACCAAAAATTGGCTCGTCGTCATCGTCTTCTTCGGGAAACACGTCGGCGTAGGACGGTGGCGTCACGGCCTCCCGCAGCTCAGGCGCCGGCATCTCAAGGGGAGATGATGCCTGTTGTGCGCCGTTTTCTTGGGCTAGTGCATCCATATCGCTCTCCGAACTTTCTATCTCGGGATCGACGTCGCCCGCGAACTCGCGT
>SLEO01000214.1 GCA_007124745.1 Myxococcales bacterium | reverse complement strand
CGCGGGGTGTGGAAGACCTCGAACGATGCGGCTGCGCCTGGCTGCGGCAAGCGGGAACCGGAGACGTCGAGGGTGACGGAGGGCAGGGCTTGGCCTTTGAGCGCGTGGGGTTTGCTGAGTTGAAGGGCTAGCCGCTTAAGGGGTTGGGGAGAGCGCAGGGCGAGGAGCGCGCTTACGGCGCGGGCGGATGCGAGCGCGGCGCTCTCTAGCAGCAGGAAGTGACCTAGGCGGAGCGTGGCGGCCACCGTTCGGGCGACTAGGGCGTAGTCCACGCTTGCGCTGAGCTGTTCGCTGGCAGCGGCGGCGTGCCAGTCGAGTTCTAGGCGGAGGTCCACATCTACCGGTTGGAGCGTGCGTCGCTCTTCAGGGTAGACGCCGACCACGCACTCGACGCGCAGGTTGGAGACACGAATGCCCGACTCAAATCGTTCCCAAGCTTCGTCCATGGTGCTACTTCTCCGGGGTTATGCCGCACACCGCGCTCACCGCCACACCGAAGTCATCTCGACCCCCTGCGCTGTCGGCCTTTCGCGCGGTGCCGCGGACGGGCGTGATTTACGTCACAAGTGAGGCGGAAAAGCGGGGGTTTCGCTTCCATCACCCCGACTGGTGCAACCTCGGCCAAGGGCAGCCGGAGACGGGAGAGATTCCGGGGGCACCCGAGCGCTGCCTGTCCATTCCTATCCATGCCGAGGACCAGGACTACGCACCGGTCGCTGGCATTTGGGAGCTACGGGAAGCCGTCGCGCATTTCTACAACCAGCACTACCGGCAGGGCAAATCAAGCCTTTACACTGCGGAGAACGTCGCCATTTGCGGCGGAGGGCGGGTGGCGCTCATTCGCGCTTGCGCAGCGATTGCGCCGGTTCACGTCGGCCACTTTCTGCCGGACTACACCGCCTACGAAGAGCTGCTCGATGTCTTTCGTCGCTTTCAGCCGATCCCTATCTTGCTTGACCCGGCGAAAGGCTATGCCTTCGACGCCGAGGCGCTGCGCGAAGAGGTCCTTGGCCGCGGCCTGGGCGCCGTCCTGCTGAGCAACCCATGCAACCCCACGGGTAGTGTCATTCACGGCGACGCGTTGCGGGATTGGGTGGCGGTCGCGCGGCAGCTTGAGTGCGCGCTCTTGGTCGATGAGTTCTACAGCCACTACGTCTGGATGCCGGGGCGCAAACGCGTCAGCGTGGCTGAGTACGTCGAAGACGTGAACCAAGACCCCGTCGTCTTCTTCGACGGACTCACGAAAAACTGGCGCTACCCGGGTTGGCGCGTCTCCTGGGTCGTCGGCCCGAAGTCCGTGATTCGCGCCTGCGCCAGCGCGGGGTCGTTTCTGGACGGTGGTGGCTCTCGCCCGATGCAGCGCGCGGCTATTTCACTGCTAGAGCCAAGCTACGCCGACCGCGAAGCCGACGCGTTGCAAGCCTGCTTCAGGCCAAAGCGCGACCTTATGGTCGGCGCACTGCGCCGGATGGGCTTTCACATCGAACGGGAACCCGAAGGTACCTTCTATGTGTGGGCCTCCCTCAAGAACCTCCCCGCACCGCTCAACACCGGCATGGGTTTTTTCAATGCAGCCCTCGACGCCAAAGTGATCACGGTTCCGGGGGAGTTCTTTGACATCAACCCGGGCAAGCGCCGCGTGCAGCGCCCAAGCCGCTTCGAACACCACGTCCGCTTCTCCTTCGGCCCGGAGCTGCCGGTCATTGAGGAAGCGCTCCGCCGCATTGAAGCCCTCGTCGCAAAAGCACGCCGCTAGCCCCGCCGCCGGTCGCTTCCGAATCGAGGCAAGGAATCTTGGGGGAAGGCGAAGGGCTCGGCTAGATGCGCGCGCTACTTGCGTCCCCAGTCTGCCGGCACGTCGCTCGCGCATCCCACCATCCGAGCGAACATTCTCGAAGAGGACGCCCTCCACACGGCAATGACGATGCCTGCGATGCGTTCTTGAAATTGCGCGAGCGGCCCGCCAGCCAAGGGTGAGCACAGCATCATGGCCGAGACGACCTATCGGCTAAATACCATTCATCTCATATATTTATGAGCATGTGGCGCGCATGCGGGAGAAGTCCGCGCTCACGTGAAGTGCCCGCACATTCGTGCTGCGAACCGTGACCGCGTGATAGAGAGTCTGCTGCAAGATCGCGCGTCAAAACGCGCGGACTTAGGGACACGTAGAACGTCTGCTCCGCGACGGGTCAAAACTCTTATGGCTGCTTCCTTATCCTCAGTCCGGGCAACGCCCGAGTTCTTGGACGTTGCATCGGCGATGCCCACACGCTCGGAGACCGCAGCGCGCGCGCAATCGGTCACGCAGTCCGGCGCTCCGGCGCGGGAGCCGGCCACGCCATTCTTGAAGTGGGCGGGCGGCAAGAGCCGACTCGTAGCCCAGTTGCGGGCGCTGCTGCCGCCCGCGTATCACCGCCGCCGTCATATCGAGACCTTCGTCGGGGGGGGAGCGCTCTTCTTCGCGTGGCGACCCGAGCGTGCCTTGCTGATGGACCTCAACGGCGACCTCATCCACACCTACCGGGTTCTGCGCGACCATCCCGCCGAGCTCCGCATCGCGCTGGCCTCCCTGCAGGCTGCGCATGACGAGGAACACTACTACGGTATCCGCGAAAGCTACAACGCCCGCTCGGAGCGCTGCGGCATCGCACGTGCGGCCTGTTTCATCTACTTAAACAAGACCTGTTTCAACGGTCTGCATCGCGTCAATCAAAGCGGCGAGTTCAACGTGCCGTTCGGCCGCTACGACCACCCCAAAATCTTCGATGAGGCTACGCTGGAACGTGCAAGCAAAGCGCTCGCCGACGCCGAGCTGGTCCACGCGTCCTTCGAGCGCGTCTTGCGGCTTGCGCAGCCTGGTGACTTTGTTTATTTCGACCCACCCTACGAGCCCATCTCGACCACCTCGAACTTCACCGCCTACGCGGCAGAGGGCTTCGGCCGCGTTGAGCAGCTCCGCCTCCAAGAGGTCTTCTCCGCATTGGATGCGCGAGGCTGCAAGGTGATGTTGTCGAACAACGATACGCCCTTCGTCCGCGAACTTTACGCCCGCTGGCAGGTCGACATCGTCGTCGCGCCCCGCGCTATCTCCTGCGACGCCTCCAAGCGCAGCGCCGTCACCGAAGTAGTCGCCCGCAACTACCGCTAGGCGCCTGCCTTTTCACGAAAGCATCTGTGGCGGCTTCCCGCCGCCCTAGAGGGTGGCGCCGAAGAGGGCGCTGGCGAGCCACAGTGTCAGAGCCGCGGTGACGCCAAAGGCTGCGCCGGCGACCAGCCAGTCCAGGGCGCGGTAGCCCAGCATCACT
>SLEO01000075.1 GCA_007124745.1 Myxococcales bacterium | reverse complement strand
GTGCATACCTACGCCTACGTCGCCCGCGCTACGACCCGCGGTCGCTTCATTGTGCCACCCGCTAAGGCCGAGGAGATGTACACGCCGGAAACGTTTGGACGCTCTCCCTCCACGGTTCTCACCGTGGACTAGCCGCCGCACTCAAACCGGGGGCGATATTGCGTCGCTCTCAGCAGCTTCTCGCTGCGCGGAGGCCGCTGCAGGGCCCAAGTCTAGGAGCAGCACCTCGGTATCCGCCGAAGGGATGATCGACACTGAGGTCTCGTCACAGATTTCGACGCCGTCGCCCGTCGCGAGGGACATACCTGCGAGGGACGCTGCGCCTTCAACCAGCTGCAACCAGGCGCAGCGTCCTGCTCCCAAGCCGTGGGCGACATGATGTCCCGCTTGGAGAATGCCGGAGTACAGACGCGCATCCTGATACACCTTGAGTGAACCCTCTGCGCCTTCCGGAGAAGCGACCAAGCACAGGCGGTTGCGCCTAACACCCGTCTCAAAACGCTTCTGCTCATGGCCCGGCATGAGGCCCATGGTTGCAGGGCGGAGCCAGACCTGAAAGGCATGCGCCCATTCGGTGGAGGAGGCGTTGGTTTCACCGTAGCGCACTCCAGCACCCGTCGTCATGCGCTGGAACTCACCTGCCATGATTAATCCCGAGCGGCCGCGGGAGTCCTCGTACGCAAGCGTACCGGCGCGCACGTAAGTCAGCACCTCAAGCTCAGGTCGCGGCTCAAGCTTGCCCGAGCGCGGAGGAAGTCTGCCTTCCCGGAAGACCTGTAGCGGTTCGAAGCCCGGGCGAATGGAGGTGAAGTGCGGTTGACGGTAGAGCGTCTGCCAAAGCTTCGCCTGGCTTCGAGACGGCTTGGTCGGCACCGAAGACCGACATAAGGTTAACATAACGGTCCGAACCTTCCGCAGAAGGCCGCGGTGATCGTCCAGCAGCGAGATGGGATTCTGAGTAGGGGCATCCCATTCCTTGTCAACTAGCTATCAAAAGGGGCATGTGACGCCATGTCCCATGCGCGCTCATGCGACTTTCGACCCACAAAGGCGAGCAGCGCACGAACCCCGTGCGCTGCTCGCTGTTGAAAATCGCTTCGTGAGGCGACGCGAGAGTGGGCGAACACATCCGGGGTCGCAGAGGACGAGCCCGGGGGCTTGCATCGGTCGGGGGAAAAGTGAAGGAACACCGCCAGGGTTCCGACACCTTTCACACCGCCGAGGTCCAAGACCTAGCTGCCGGATGTAATCGGCCATTCGGTCCGACCCACGCGCTGCTGACTAGGATGCGTCGCGTTCGATGATGATCTCGACGCGCCGGTTATTGGCACGTCCCTCAGCGCTCTTGTTGTCAGCAATAGGGCGGCCCTCGCCCATGCCCCGCGCCTCAATGAGGTCGGCTTCGTATTGCTTCGACACGAGGTAGGTCCGAACCGCATCCGCCCGTCGCTGCGATAGGTTCATGTTGGCACTATCCGACCCGCGTGAATCGGTATGTCCTTCGATGACAAGTTTGCGCTCGGGGTGCGCCATCAGCACCTGGGCGACCTGGTCCAGACGAGACTGCGCCGCCGGAAGCAGCGTCGTCTGGTTCGATGCAAAGAGAACACTACCCGAAAGGGTGATGACCGTACCCCGTTGTTCATCCTTGACCGACGCGAGCTTGGCTAGCTCCGCCATCGCCTGCGCTTCTCGCGCCTCAGCTGCCTTTCGCGCTTCCTTCTCTGCAGCAAGTCCTGCCGCAGACGTTTTGGCATCTTGTTGAGACCTCTCCAGCTCACCGCGTGAATCGCTAAGCTCTGCCTTCGCATTCTTCACGATGGTGCCCTGGGTACGCTCGAATTCGCTTTTGGCCTGTGCTTGTGTCTCACGCTCCTTCGCGATGGCAGCAGTAGCCTCAGCTATCTGTGCTTTGCGCTGTGCCACGTAAGCAAAGTCCCGCGTTTTGTAGGAGCCCTTATCGTCCTCGAAGGACTTCTCAGCACGCTTGAGCGCCTCAGACGCCGTGTGCAGCTCGGCGGGCGCTTCCTCGGCCGCAGGGCCTGCGGAAGCACGCCGATGGGCCTCTCGGGCGTCGACCAACTCTTTTGGAACCGCGGTGCTACAGCCCGCCACGACTCCGAAAAACAGGAGTGTTCCTGCGATGATTAATGTTTTCATTGAAGCTCACTTCCACTATTGTTATTCGATGATCCGGTGAATTTTTGATTCTCCTGCTTGAGGCTTTTGACACGGTTCTCGGCCATTTTCGCCTCGGATCTCTCCGACGATTCCCGCGACAAAAGTATGGCTAGCTGGGCGTCCGATTCCGCTCGTGAGAGCATCGAATCAGCCTCCTCATGGTCGCCTTTCTCCGAGAGTCGCTTCGCACTAGCCAAATGATCCTTCGCGAGTTTCAAATGCAGCGCGGCAACCGGCACTTCGGATGCACCGACCTCTTCCGCGCCGCGAATGTTCGCCGCAGAAGCATCCGTATCTAAACGTGGCGCACTGGCACATCCGGCGCATGCGACGCCGACGACCATCCCGAGGGCCCCAACGGACCCATATTTACTTTGATATTTCATTGACACTACTCCCCTTTACTCCGACCAAGTTTGTTTAAGGTTATTCCTACGATGGAACTCTGCTGGATAGCTTGTTGTTTTATCTGACAGGTCACCAGCCTAGTTGCCTACGTCGCGTCAAGCGAAAACCCACACTTCGATGCCGCTGTTTCAATGTCCACACGTCTCGCCGTTTCGTTCACACGTGGCGCAACTTCAACTCGGCTCTCGCTAAGGTGTAGCGTCGCATTTTCGACACCGTGCACAGCCTTTAGGGCCTTGATGAGCTTCGTTTGCTCTGCCTGCGTTGTCGTGGCGTTAAGTTTGGAAGCTGTGTATGTATCCATTCCGCTACCTCACTGTCTTCGCCAGCGCCCTACCCGCGGTGCTGTACCGGACACCGATCCAGCGCAGCGCTCACCCGAAGAGCCGCTGTTGCCTGGCTCGCCTAACCTAGTTTGCACGGAGTGGGCCAGACTATTTCTATTGTATTTAAAGGAGGTTAACGAACCCCGGCGCAGGCACACGGTCACAATGATGAAGGGAGTGCATCATTGTGACGGACCCTCTATCCGTGAGACGCTTCGCCGCGCCTGGCTCAAAGGCCCCCGTGGACCGTTGCAGCCAGGGCTAGCGCAGCGGTCTCTTGCTTGTAGGTGTGGTGCGCTGCAGTTCCGTACTCGGCGCAAGCGTGCATCTCTCGTGTCCGCACTTGCAGCTCAACGGGTTGGCCTAGTTCCGAGCGAAGTGCGGTGTGAATTGAGCGATAACCGTTGGCTTTAGGGG
>SLEO01000246.1 GCA_007124745.1 Myxococcales bacterium | reverse complement strand
GGCCCCTTCGCACCCGTCAGCACCGGCCTTGATCTGCGGGACTTCGACAATAGCGTCGAGCCGGAGTTTCTCGGATTAACCGCGCAAGAAGCCACGCGCCGCGACACTATCGTAAACTGGGTGAGCGCGGGGCCCGCTTCCGGGCGCGAGCAAGCTCGCCTTGGCGATATTGTGAACTCCTCGCCTTCGGTCGTCGTGCCTCCCCTCGATGATCTTGCCGACGAATCCTTCAACTTCTTCCGTGGGCGACCGGAAGTCCGCAACCGCCCCCCGGTGGTTTACGTCGCGTCGAATGATGGCATCCTGCACGCTTTTGCCGTCGACAACTGGAACCCAAGTGACTTCGGTGACTTCGTCTCGCCGAAAGCCACGGCACTCACGGGTGGCGAGGAACTCTGGGGCTTTATTCCGCCCTTCTTGCTCGAAAGCCTCCAGTTCACCATGGACGGACGACGGGTGATGTTCGACGGCGCACCGCTTACGCACGACGTCTTCTTCACGAAGCTTCCCGGGGCGCCGCCAACGGAGGACGACTACCACACCGTGCTGGTCATCGGCCTGCGCGGTGGTGGCGCGGGTTACATCGCGCTCGACGTGACCGATCCCTTCGACCCGAAGTTTCTCTGGCAGTTCGCCCACCCCAAGCTCGGCGACGCCTTCGGCCAGCCCTCCTTCGCCCAGGTGAGCGTAGAGCTCGGTGGAACGCTGCACCAGCGTGGTGTGGTGATCATTCCCGGCGGCCGGGGCACACTTTCCGGTGACGGCGCCTGTACCTTCTCAGGCGACCAACTCCCCCCAGACCCAGAGCGGGGAACCACGCCCAGAGCGACTCGACGCTGCTGGAATCCTCAAGGTCGCCAGCTCTTCGTTGTCGATGCAGCAACAGGCAAAACGCTCCGTCACTTTGACGAAAGGGGCATCGCCGCACCGTTAAGCGGGGGTGTGTCGGTCTTCACTGGCGAGGTAGGAACCATCGCAACGCGCGCCTTCATGAACGACGAAGACGGCGTCATGTGGCGTCTGGATATGGCCTCAAGCAACCCGAACGACTGGAACTTGAAAGCGTTCTACGACCTCTTCGGAGGTGAAGGACACGCCGCCGGCTCCCCCGCCTACAACCCGCCGGTGATCAGCGTCGACGACGAGGGTAACGTCGTCATTCTGCAAGCGACCGGTGATATCGACCGTCTCGACGAGACGACCACGGCTAACCGCATCGTCTCACTAACCGAAGTCGCGCAGGTCAATACCATCGGCACCATCGCAAACGTCGCAACCCGCGTAAACTGGCACCGCAACCTTGCGATGGGGGAGCAGGTCACAGGGCCGCTCGCGCTCTTCTCCGGTCGTGTCTACTACGCCTCGTTCACCTCGACTGCGACGCCGACCAACGCCTGCGGCGAAGGCTTCAGCATGATTTGCGGCCACCATTACCGCGAGACCGTCGAAGAGGGTTCAACGGTGCCTGCGCCCGGGCTGCCAGACGTAGCCGATGCAACGCGCATCGAGACCCAGTGCTATGATCCGATTCCGAATCAAATCATCATGGGCGTGCAAATCGCGCAGCGGCCAACCTGCCTCGACGAGCAGGACCTCAACAGCGTCTACAGCCGTACGGGCGTGCGCGGCGCCAATGGCGGCAACTACCAGCTTGTCGCCCAGATATCCGGCGGCAGCGCTGCACCGGCCAGCGGCGGCACCATCGATGAAATCGCCATCGATTTACCCCAACCCGACAGCCCCTCAAGAGTGCTATCGTGGGTAGGCGTGGCACGGGAGTAAGCCAGGCGACGTAACGAGGCAGAAGCCATGACCCACCTCTCTCAACCAAGCCGAGCGTTGCGAGGCGCCATAACTCTCTGCGCAGGCATGCTGCTAGGGATGATGGCAGCGGGCTGCGGCAAAGACCGGCTAGCGGTACAGCCGCCGGACACCGGTGGTGAAGACGCACAAGCTGCGCCCGAACCCGGCCCCAAGGCTGACCCGCTCTACGATGCGGCGGGTCATCTGCGCGAGTCGTCCGACGACATCGCAGGCCTCCGGTTGCCGGTGGGCCTGACGCCGTTCCGCGACGCCGAGTCCCGGCGCATTTTTCGCAGCAAAGTCCCGTTGCGTAAGATGCTCGAATACTTCGGGCCGCGTCTCAATACCGCGCAGGTCGACCGTGTGGGCGATGGCGCCATCTACCGCAACGCGGTGGCCAAGGGCGCAGAGGGCGGCACGATCACCCTCGATGTCTCGATCATGCCGCTTCCCACCGGTGAAACGCGCGTGGAAATCGACGAACATCGCCCGCAAGTCCAGCGCGCTCCCATGGACGAAGCCGACCTCAAACGCATGACGCGCAACCACCTTAAGCATCTGGACTAGATTTATTTGGGGGGCATTTTACAAAATGCCCCCGGGTGTTCGGGAGTGAATCCCGAACACCCTCCCCCGAAAACCTAAAGCTGCGCGTGGGGCCCCAACGCCCACTTGCCGCTTCCGGCTACGCCCGGCGCTAGCTCGCTTCCTCCTGCGGGTTTGCCCCGTGCTGTCGTCGCTTCACTTGACGCTGCGCGTGGGGCCCCAGCGCCCACTTGCCGCTTCCAGCTACTCCCCGCCCGAGCTCGCTACCTCCTGCGGGGTTGCCCCGTGCTGTCGTCGCGTCACTGGATGCTGCGCGTGGGGCCCCAACGCCCACTTGCCGCTTCCGGCTACGCCCCGCTCGAGCCCGTTGCTAACGCACGCTTCTGCCGTCCTTCCGGCAGGTGCACTGAACCTGCGGGGGGCCGCGACCTCTTGACGCTTTCAGCTACGCTTCGTGCTCGCTTGCTTCGGCGGCTTTGGCTTGCTTGAGTGACACGCGTCGATCGCAAACCGCGGGTCTGACATCGCTTCGTTTTGTGTGGCACAAAGGGCGCTATGCAAATGGGGAGCAGCTTGCCTGAGCGAACGTGGGGGCGCTTGGGTCGCTGGATGACGGCGAACGACGGGCGGAGGGCACGCAGTGCGGGTTGGTTGTTGGGAAGTGCGGTCGTTGTGGCGGTACTGCCGGTCCAGCCTGGACCGGAGAGTGCGCTTCTCTGCGCGCTCGGCACTTGCTTGGCCCTTGTTCTTTCCGTGGTCTGGCGCACGGCGGGGGACCTGCATGCGGCGCTTCTGAGGCGAGGCTGTTCGCTCGCGCTCGGTGCGCTCCTCGGGACTTTGGTGAGCAGTATATGGCGTGCACCGGGTTGTGATGTCAGCGCACCGCTTGCGTTTGTGACGGGCGCGGCGTGGCCCGCACTCGCGCTGACGGCAGCGCTTGTAGCCACACTTGCGCGGCTCCTGATGTGGCTCGGAGCACGCTCGGACGCCG
>SLEO01000244.1 GCA_007124745.1 Myxococcales bacterium | reverse complement strand
TTTCGCTGAAGTTAAACCACTCGAACTCCATGCCCACGGCAGGGGTAAGCCCTAGGCCCTCGGCCTGCTTCAGCACGCGCCGGAGCACCTGCCGCGGGCAAATCCCCAGCGGCGCCCCGTCCGGCTCCACGAACTCGCCCAAGAAAAACGGTACGTCCCCATCCCAGGGTACCCGGCGAAACGTTGCTAAGTCTAGACTGACCAAGGAGTCCGGGTAGCCCGTATGCCAGCCCGTGTAGGAGATGTTGTCATAACAGACGTCCCCCGCATCCCAGCCGAGCACCACGCTGCAGAAGCCAAATCCACCGGAGACCGCCGCCGCAAACTTATCGATGTGCAGGTATTTGCCCCGCAACACCCCATCGATATCCGCAACCGCAACCTTAACGCGCCTGTGCCCCGTCGCCCGAACCTGCTCGACGACCTGCGCCGCACTCAACGCTTCCTCCGTACCCTCCGCCATCCTACCCAACTACCAGCACCCACCCCCTGGTGTAAAGGCCCAAGCCGACTCCCGACTCACTCGCCGTTCCGATCGTTTATCCCAAAACATGTCCTTGTGATGGTATTCACTACGTTCCCGAAAAGGCGGTTGGCGTCGCGGTAGAGTGGAGTTCTGGATATCGGCATGCACCCTGTCTTGCTTTCATTGACCTGCTCCCCAGAGATCCTAAATCCGATGTTTATCTGTAGCCCACTAGCAGTATTGCTCGTTAAGTAGTCCCTGACGCGATTCAGCCGTTCTGGGGGATCCAGATCAACCTCGTATCGTGAATCTGTTCCGTCTGCTATATTTTGGTTGATCCCGGCTTCGAAGCTTACTACTCGGCGAGTTGTCACTACGTCGATAGTATCTATGCACTCGCCGCCGATTAGCGTTTCGTCAATTCGTTCTCGCTCACTCAGTCGCCGCCATTCGCTTTGGGAGAGCCCGTCGGGATCTTGACAATGCCAAGCAGAGTGACTGCAGGCTGCCGCGGCAGCTCTCACAGCTTGCCCAGGTGCGTTCGCCGCATACCCCAAGAATCGCGCTGCGTCTTCATCCGAACATGGGTTGCCTTGATAGCCGTAGCCATAGTTTGAGCGGCCACCGCTTTCCCGGTAACTACCTCCATCATCCCAGTCCAGGTCACTGGCGTCGTTCGAGCTTCCATCGAACGGGTCGTACTGCAGCCCCGCATCTTGGTTCTTGTCGCTCAAGCTCTCATCTGCCGACTCAACGACGCAAGCACTTAGCGAAACCGCCAGCAAAACAAGGAGTAGGTGCATAGATGTCAGTGAAGCACAATGTGTGCCTGGTGGTGGCGGCAGCGCAAGAATCAGTAGGTCAAATGAAACGTCGGAATCACCTAGAACGCTGCCTTGCAGCACACTGTGTCAACAACAGGAAGGCTGTAGGCATGTCTCAACGCGAGTAGTCGACATGTGCGTCAAGAAACTGGCTTACGCTGATCGCGGCGGAAATACGCTCACAAGCAGGTGTGGGCACCATTCGTGCTTGGGGGGGCATGAGAAAAGCGCTGTTTATTCCCTCAATATTACTACTCTTCACGGCGACGGCCTGTGTTTCAGAGCAAGACCATGGTGACCATACGGCCAAGTCGACCATGACCGCCTACCTTCCCTGTGTCTCGCTCGACGGAATCAGTGAGAAAGGGGAAGAAAGTAAAGTCGAAGTTGAATCGACATTCACAATCGACGCCACTCTCGATGACAAACATGAGTGCGAGAAACCCGACGGATCGCTCAGCAAGTGCCAGAAGACCGTCTGCTACCCACCAGTCTGTACCGGAATAGGTCGAAACCGAGTGTGTAGGCAGCGATGCGTCACCGCATGCACGGCTTAGGTGTAAGCTGACGGCGGATCACGCGTACTAGGTCGTGGGAGCCGTGTCCCAGGTGGCGGTGATGGTGCGGCCTTCGAAGGTGTGGGCGCCGAGGCGGGCGGGGAGGTCGTCGTGGGCGCTGGAGGCGCGGACTTCGACCAGCGTTCGGCTGCGGGCGAGTCTGACGCGCTCGACTTCGATGTCGGGGGCGGCGTCTTGGAGGTAGCGCTTCAGGTCGCTTAGGCGAATGCCGTCGCTCCGGCCTACATCGAGGCGTAGGATTTTGCCGCCGTCGGTCGTGGGGCGAATGCCGCTCCGGTCGCCGGCTTCCGCGTTATCGGCGTCGAGGTCACCGGATGGGCCGACTGCTCGCCTTGTGCGCGGCGGTTGTTCAGCCCGCCCGTTGCCCCGTGTGCCGCGCTTGGATTCGGTAGCCCGACTGGCGTCTGCAGAGGAGGACTCGGCGTTCGTCTCGTCACCGGCGCGCTTCGAGGCATCTCTACTTGCCGGCGACTTCCTGCGGGAAGAGGCTTCCTCGTTTCCAGAGACGCGCGCTGCGGGGGCAAGGCCGCTCTCTGTCCCGCTTCGTCGGCTCCCGGGTGTTCCGGTTTCCGCTCCGCTTTGCTTGGGGGCCCGGCCGCTGCTCCGAGGTGCGCGTGGCGCTTCGTCAGCTGCGTCGGCTTTGGGGCCGCATTTGCTTGCGGCCTGCACTTCAGCTTGCGCGGCTTCCTCCGCGCGCGCTGCCAGCTCCCGTGCGTGCTGGACGAGTCTTGCAACCCAGCGTGCCGGGTTCTGGGTGGTGAGGATCCGCCGTGCGGCGCTTAGGGCCACGCCGTCGGTTGGCTCGCCGAGCATCGCGTCGAGGGCGTCGAGGACCGCGACCTCCGCAGCCGTGTCGAGGGCCTCCTGGCTTGGCAGCGGCCGTTCGCGCAGCTCAATCTCGGATTCGAGCTTCAGGTAGTACAGCGCGCCGAGATCGGTTGGGGCTAGCAGCGAGAGAGCAGTGCCCTTGCGCCCGGCGCGCCCTGTTCGCCCGGTGCGGTGGACGTATTGCTCGGTGGAAGCGGGGAAGTCCCAGTTCACGACCGTCGAGACGTTTTCGATGTCGATGCCGCGGGCGGCAACGTCGGTGGCGACCACAAGTGGTAGGTCGCCGCCGCGAAACGCTTCAAGGACGCTCTCCCGGTCGCTCTGGGAGAGGTCGCTGCTTAAATCCTGGGCAGCGTGCCCGAGCTTGCGCAACCAGCTCGACACGCGCCGGGTGGCTTCCTTAGTGTTACAGAATACCAGCGTGCGAAAGGGCCGCTCCTGTTGCAAGAGCGTGAGCAACGCGCGCTCCTTGTCGACGGGGCGCGGCGTGACGCTGTAAAAGTGCGCCACCGTCGCCGAATACCCGAGGCCTGAGTGGAGCAGATAGGCTTCCGGGTCCTTCTGAATGCGGGCCGAAAAGCGCTGGACCTCGCGGTCTACCGTCGCTGAAAAGAGCCACGTCCGCTTGCGGTCAGGCATGGCGCCGAGGACCGCGAGGACGTCCT
>SLEO01000001.1 GCA_007124745.1 Myxococcales bacterium | reverse complement strand
TCATCGGCACGCCTCCCAATGCGATTGCCGTCGGCCTCTTGGCCCCCGTACCCGGCGGCAACATCACCTTCGGCGGCTGGATGCTCTTTGGCCTGCCACCGGCGCTCCTGCTGATGGCGTTGATGTACCTGATGCTTCGCGTCTGGTACCAGACCGGCGGCGAGATTGCGGCACGAGAGCAGGCTTCGCCCGCCGAGATGAAGGGTCCGCTCCAGCGCTGGCAGCGCATGACCGTTATCATCACGAGCATCGTCACCGTTGGGCTTTGGATGACCGGCGGCTTTCACGGCATTCCGACCGCCGCCGTTTCCTTTCTGCCCATCGTGCTGCTCACGATGTCCGGGGTCATCAACGCGGCGGACATCCGCACGCTGTCTTGGGATGTCTTGCTGCTCCTCGCGGGCGGGCTCTCGCTCGGCTACATGGTGTCCGCGACGGGTCTGGCGCAGTGGCTGGTGGGCGCCGTCCCCGGCGGGCTCACCACCTACCTGGTGGCGTTCGTACTGGCCTACGGCACCGTGGTGGTGTCCAATCTGATGAGCAACACCGCCGCGGCCAATATCCTGATCCCGCTGAGCATCGCGCTTGCCCCCACCGCCGCGCCGCAGCTCGTCATTCCGATAGCGCTCGCTGCCTCGACGGCCATGTGCCTACCTATCTCGACGCCGCCCAACGCCATCGCCTACGCACAAGGCGGCCTGCGCAGCCGAGACTTGCTGCGCGCCGGCCTTGTGACGGCTGCCGCGGGCCCCGCTATCGCGGTAGTGTGGGTCAGTTTTGTGCTCAACTGGCTCTAAGCCCGACCGAAGCCCCGCCAAAGGGCCCGAGACCATGACATTCTCCGAAGCATCGCTAACGCAAGCTCTGCAGGAAACGTTCGGCCTGCCGAGCTTTCGGCCCTGGCAACAGGAAGCCGTACAGGCCGTGCTGCCCGAAAGCAGCCGCTCGCTGGTGGTGGCACCGACGGGTGGCGGCAAGTCGCTGACCTACCAGTTCCCGGCCACTCAGCTCACCGGCACGACGTTGGTCATCTCGCCATTGATCGCGCTGATGGAAGACCAGGTACGGGCGCTCACCGAGCGCGGCATCCCGGCGACCTTCCTCGCCTCAAGCCTCAGCGCTGACGACCGCCGCACCCGGGAATCCGGCCTGCGCCAGGGACGCTACAAGCTCGTCTACATCGCACCGGAGCGTCTCGCGAACGCCTACTTTTTCGAAGTGCTGCAAGGCCTCAAGCTCAGCCTCATCGCGGTGGACGAAGCGCACTGCATCTCCCAGTGGGGTCATGACTTTCGTCCGGAGTACCTGAAAGTCGGCGAGGCTATCGCTCAACTCAATCCTCCACGCCTGCTCGCCTGTACCGCCACCGCCACGCCCCAGGTCCGTGGCGAAATCTGCGAGCGCCTGTCTATACCCGAGGAGGCGTGCATCCTCCGCGGTTTTGCCCGCCCTAACCTGCACCTTGAGGCAGAACGCATCGCTGGGGGCAAAGACGGAGAGAAGCGTCTACTCGCCGCCTTGGCCGACACCTTGGGCAATCCGCGCGCCCCGGCGGGCGCCGCCATCGTCTACGCCGCAACGCGCAAGGGCGTGGAAAAGGCCGCAGACATGCTGCAGCGCGCTGGTTTTAGCGCCGCCGCCTACCACGCGGGCCTTCCAGCGGATGTACGCACCGACGTGAGCGAGCGCTTCGCCAGCGGCAACCTCGCCATCGTCGCTGCGACGAACGCTTTCGGGATGGGCATCGACCGCTCGGATATCCGGCTGGTGGTGCATCTTCAGCCACCGGGCTCTATCGAAGCTTACTACCAAGAAGTCGGCCGCGCCGGACGCGACGGCGAACCCGCACGCGGCGTCTTGCTAGCCTCTGCCGCGGACTTCGGCCTACGCAAGCGCCTGCTCGACCGAGGCGAGGCCGCGGGGCCCTGGAATGCGCACCAGTGGCGCCTCTTCCTAGATTGCATGCGCTACGTCGATGCGGGCTCCTGTCGCCACGACTTCATCCTGCGCTACTTCGGCGACGAGCAGGAAGTGCTCGGCGGCTGCGGCCACTGCGACGTGTGCCTCAGCCCGCCGCAGGCTGAATCGGGTCTCTCGCCCGAGGACGCATTGACGGTAGTGCGCCAAGCACTCTCCGGCGTCGCGCGCGTACAAGGCCGCGCGGGCCTCGGTACGGTGTGCGACATGCTACGCGGCCAGGGCAGCGCCCGCGTCACCCGTTTTGGCTTCGAACGCCTCAGCACCTTCGGCCTGCTCAGCGCCTACTCCGACAGCGCCCTCCACACGCTGCTGCAGCGCCTCATCGTCGCCGGTCTCGTCGACCTCAGCAGCGGCGAGTACCCCGTGCCCCACCTCACCGAAAGAGGCATCGCCGTCATGCGCGGCCAGCTCACTTTCACGGTACGCCTACCGCCCAAGACGCTGCGTTTTGCGACCAGCGGACGCAAGACCCGCAAAGCGAGCCCGGGCGCTTACGGCGAAAGTACCAGTCGCCCAGCGGCACAGACTCCCGGCGCAGAATCAGAGACGCTCGAGGTAGACGAAGCGCTTTACGAAGCCCTGCGTGCCACACGCCGCACGCTCGCCCAAGCCGCCGGCACCGCCGCCTTCGTCATCTGCCACGACCGCACCCTCCGCGAACTCGCCGCGGTGCGCCCCCAAACCCTAGACGCCCTCCAAGACATCCACGGCATCGGCCCCGCCAAAGCCGAGAAGTACGGCGCCGCCTTCCTCTCCACCCTCACCGCCGAGGCTCCCTAGGCGCCTGACCTCTACCAGTACCACGTCACGGACAGCGGACCGACGGCGACCCTCAAGGCGTAGCATCAGCCAGAGCCACGTAGCTTACGGACAAGCGCAAACGAAATGCTCAACTGCGCGAAGAAACAACTCTAGCGACCCGCTACACATCAGACTAGTTACAACGCCGTATCAGCCTCGTAAATCCATAGTCTCTTTTGGAGAATCTCCGTCAGCACGTGTTGATCCGACTCATTGCGTCACTAGAGTTCGGAGGTGCTCAGAACAACTCTTCCAACTCAACGTTTACTGGTGTTTTTGGCGCTCATTGGCTTAATTCACTTCGCTAACATGGCCTGTACAACGGTCCCGGTGGCCACAGAATCTTCCGCCGCTTCAAACAACGAAAAGGCTGCGGAAGGCTGTGGAGAGAAGTCTTGCTTGCAAGAAGGTTGCAGTCCGGTGGACGGAATCTGCATCTGCGAAACTCGGAGCGGATGTGTGAAGAGGACCCCAAATGTAGGACCAGGGGCTAAGCTGGAGCCTGCTCAATGGAAGGAGCAGGAAGATGCCGAAGCAAACGAGGACAAAACACACGGCGGCGTTTAAGGCGAAAGTGGCGC
>SLEO01000048.1:5000-12413 GCA_007124745.1 Myxococcales bacterium | reverse complement strand
TTCTTCGAGTATAGCGCGAGTGGTGCGCTGGCGTTTGAAGATGGTCTGCTCAAGCACGCCGCGCGCAGTGTGGCGCTCGGCGTCGGCGTGCGGGTCGTGAAGGGCGACGCGACAGGTCTCGCTTTCGTTGAGGACCTCGCGCCGGAAGCCATCCTGCACGCCTGCCGCACCGCGGCACAGATAGCCAACTCCGGCAAAAGCGGCAGGGTGGCCATCAAGCCCCGCAGCGAGGTTCCGAGCCGCTACCCCGTCCTCGTGCCCTCCGTGGACCTGCCCCTCGCGCAGAAGCGGGCGTTGCTCGAGCGCGCAGACCAGGCTGCCCGTGCCGCAGACCCGCGCGTGGTTCGCGTCGACGCTTCGCTCAGCGATGAGGTGCGCGAGATTTTGATCGTCACGAGTTCGGGCATCTTTGCCTCGGATCGCCAACCACTGGTGCGCCTTGGCGTGCGTGTGATCGTGGAAGAGGGCACCCAGCGTCAATCCGGCTCTTCCGGGGGGGGCGGTCGCGTGGGACTCGACTTCTTCGATGAGCATACGCCCGAGGCCTACGCCAAAGAGGCCGTTCGTCAGGCAACCGTGATGCTAACGGCACGCGAGGCACCGGCAGGCGAGTTCCCCGTTGTACTCGGGCCAGGCGACAGCGGCATTTTGCTTCACGAAGCGGTGGGTCACGGTCTAGAGGCGGACTTCAATCGCAAGAAGACCAGCAACTACAGCGACCGCATCGGCCAATCGGTGGCGAGCGAACTTTGCACTGTCGTAGACGATGCCCGCTTCGCCTTTTCGCGCGGCACCATCAACGTCGACGATGAAGGCCAAGTGCCGGAGGCAACGACGCTTATCGAGCGCGGTGTGCTTGTCGGCTATATGCAAGACAAGCAATCAGCGGGCGCGCTGGGCAGCCCGCTCACGGGCAATGGCCGGCGCGAAAGCTACCAAGCGCATCCGATGCCGCGCATGACCAATACGCTGCTGCTCGCCGGCCCGGACGACCCGGAAGACATCATTAAGAGCGTGCGCTACGGCATCTACGCATCGCACTTCGGTGGTGGGCAGGTGGACATCTCCAACGGTGACTTCGTCTTCTCGCTCACCGAGGGCTATCTGATCGAGGATGGTAAACTCACCGCGCCCCTCAAGGGCGTGAACCTTATCGGCAACGGCCCTGAAGCCATGGGCCGGGTCTCGATGCTCGGTCGGGACTTTGCGCTCTCCGATGGCATTTGGACTTGCGGCAAAGATGGCCAGTCCGTTCCCGTCGGCGTGGGCTGCCCTACCATCAAGATTTCAACCATGACGGTGGGTGGCACGCAGCTGTAAAGCCGCGCTGGCGGCTTACGCATGCGGTCGCCGGCCAAGCTGGCCACGTATCTCCTTTTCCAGCACCCGCCTTTCCAAGCATTTTTGTGTGATGGCTATGAACGACAAAAGCAGCATCCAAAGCCTCTGCCAAGCAATCACGGCGCGGGCCCGCGCAGGCGGCGCTGACGCCGTAGAAGTAGTATATCGCGAGAGCGCGCACCTATCGGCGAAGGTTCGGCTTGGGGCACCTGAGCTACTTGAAGAGGCGGGTTCACGGGCGCTCGGTTTGCGCGTGTTTCGCGGCCAGCGTGTTGCGGTGGCGCAGAGCAGCGACTTGAGTGAGGCCGGCCAAGGGCGCCTTGTGGCCGACGCACTCGAGTTGCTCACCTGCGCGGAAGAGGACCCCTACGCCGGTGCACCGCCCGCCGAATGGCTCGAGACGAACCCCGACCCATCCGCGCTGGAACTCGACGATGCATCGCTTTCGACGATGGATGGGGCGACCTGCATCGCCCACGCCATCGAGGCCGAATCCGGTGCGCTCAAGTTGGATAAGCGGGTCGACAACAGTGACGGCGCCACCTTCACGCGGGTGCGCGGCTTAAGCGCCCTTGCGACGAGCCAAGGGTTCTTCGGCCTCTCCCAGGGGTCGCAGGCAAGCGTCGCCGTAAGCCCGGTGATTAGCGATGAAGGCGGTAAAAAGCGCGCGGGCTCGCATTGGGATGCGTCGCGTTTCTTTGGCGACCTGGCACCGATGGCGAGCGTTGGCGCGGAGGCCGCTCGGCGTACGCTGGCCAAGCTCGGTGCGCGCCGCGTCCCGACGCAGACCGCGCCCGTCATCTTTGACCCAGAGGCTGCGCGCTCGCTGCTTTCGCTGCTCGCTTCGTGTGTCAACGGCAGCTCGATTTGGCGCAAATCCAGCTATCTCGTCGACCGAATCGGAACGCAGGTTGCCAGTCCTCTCGTCACCATCGTGGATGACCCTTTTGTCCGTCGCGGCCCGGGCTCTCGCGCGTGGGATGGCGAGGGCGTGCCTTCGGTGCGCAACGTGGTTGTCGAGGCGGGCAAGCTCGCGACGTACCTTACGGACAGCTACGCCGCCCGCCGCCTCGGTCACGCGAAGTCGACGGCGAACGCGTCCCGTGGGGGTGCGAGCGTTGGCGTCGGCGTGACAAACTTTCGTCTCGAGCCCGGCCAAGGCACGCTGGATGACCTTGTGGCCGCGACACCCAAAGGCCTACTCGTCACCGACATGATGGGCTTTGGCTTTAATGCCGTCACCGGCGACTTTAGCCGGGGCGCCTCGGGCTTCTGGATTGAAAACGGCGCCATCGCTTATCCCGTCTCCGAAGTCACCGTTTCCCTCAACCTGGATGCGCTGCTGAAGAGCATCGATGCGGTCGCTGGCGACCTCGACACCCGTTCGAGCTTGATGTCGCCGTCCTTTCGCGTCCCCGCGATGACCATCGCCGGCGGCGAGTAGCCGACCGAGCGTCTTGATGCACGCATTGCCGGCTGGCTAGCCGCATACGCCAAGGAAAGCGGTTTGGGCTTTGACGCGGAGTGCGCTGGCGTCCCGGCGGCAGGGGGCGCGGCGGGAGTGTCCCGAGAGGAGCGGGCACACGGCCTTGACTATTGGTATCCGCGAGGCGCGTTGCGCGTTAGGCGCCGGAGAGCTTGGGTAGGGTGGCGTGGGGCAGCCTCAGGCCTAGACGGGCTAGGGCGCCGCGTGTCTGGGCGGTGCTAGGGGCCTCATGGGCGCGATAGCGTGTTTCGGCGCGCTTGAGTGCGCTGTCGCCGAGGCTTTGCCTTAGGGTATGCTCCACCACCGACCAGGGCTTGGGCGGGTCTGCGCAGAGGTGGTAGGTGCCTGCGGGTGCGTCCGCCCACAGACGGGCCGCCAAGGTCAGCGCTTGGCTTTGGGCAAGCGACACGTAAACCGCCGGGCTGCTCCACGCTGCGAGGCGGTTAAGACGACGCTCTATGCGAGCCCCGAGACTCGGTGTGTAGGGCTCCTCGTCTGTCTCCGCGGCGGCAACGCTGTTGCTCTCGGCGCAGGGCGCTACCCGAATGGTCTTGAAATGCGTCCGCGTGGACGGGCTGCGCCAGAGGGCTTCGATCCAGGCCAACTGCGTGCTGGGCGCGGCGGTGCGAGGCGTGTCGCCTCCTGCCTCGGGCAGCGGTAGCGGCCCTTCGTTCCGCATATGGGCGGCCACATCGACGTTGAGTGCAAGCAGGGTGACGCGCGGCGTGTGCGCTGCGCCGGAGAAGAGCATGAAGAGTTCGCGCGCCGCCCGGCAAAGACTTCGGCGTGCGCGGTCGGATGCTTCGAGGTCGAAGACGAGTAGGATATCGCAGCCTGCGGCCTGCAGCGTGTGGATCACGGCACGGCTGAGGCCCAAGCGTGCCGTGTGCGTCGCGTCGGCCTCCGTTGCCGAGCCCACCCACCAAGTCCACGTTGTGATCGCGCGAGCATCGGCCTGCGCCGCGCGATCCGGCTCATCGACCCCCAGAGCAGGTGCGGCGCTAGCTTTGAGCCGCAAGGGACAGACGATGAGACGCGCTTGAAACTTCTCCATAGGCTGAACGATTCCCCTAGTTTTCGAGACGCAGAAAGGCCCGGGAACATGGGCCTGGCGTAAGTATGGCGGGGCGGGTGGGTTCGCGCACGGGAGGCCCATTTCCCTGGGGCTTTCGTCCCGTCGGCACTTTGAGGGGATGGTGCAGCTCCATAGGTGTTGGCCAATCGCGGGCAGCATGCGCCCCGCGATTGGCCAGCCCGCATTATCGGTCACCCAGTCGGCCACGCAGTCGGCCTCCAATCATTTGCCTGACGAAGCGGCCGGCGCCTTTCCCGCGCTGTTCCGCTCGCCGTCGCCCCGGAAACCGACTCCATGGGCGCACGGCGACGAGAGAAGCATGGTTGCAGAGGGAACCCGAGGGTCGCGAGTCTAAGTGGTCAGCGTAGCCGTCACTACGGTCTTTGGCCGCGTCGCTGCGAACGCTTCCGGCTGAGAAGCCTGTGCAACTCGTCGAGCTGCTGCTGCAAGTGGACTGAACTTACGCCGGTATCGATGACCCAATGGCTGCGTTGTACCTTGAGCACTTCCGGTGCCTGGGCGCGCATCCGTGCGCGAACGCTGGCTAGGTCCGTCGCGTCGCGTGCGGCGAGCCGACGCAAGCGTTCGGCAAAGGGGCAATAGGTCGCGATAATGCCGTCCCAAGTTTGCACCCCCTCAGCTTCGACAAGCAGAGGTATCTCGTAGACAACGTAGGGGGCTGAAAAGGTTTGCGCTTGTGCGAAGCGCAGGGCTGCGAGCTTGCGAACGCGCGGGTGCACCAGCGCTTCCAGTATGCGTCGCTGTTCGGGCTGGTTGAAGACGACATGGGCGAGCGCTTTGCGGTTCAGACAGCCATGGTCATCAAGGACGCTCGGGCCGAACAGGGCCACGACGCGTGCGAGCGCTGGCGCGCCCGGCCCCAGGACCGTGCGCGCCAGCGCATCTGCATCCGCGGTATAGGCACCGCGCTGCTCTAGCGCATTGCGGACAAAGCTTTTTCCCGAGCCGATGCCGCCAGTCAGGGCAAACACGGGAATCCTTTTTGTGGTCTGGGCGGGACGCATCGCATCTCGTCTAGGCGGCGATACCGAGCTAAGGTGACCCACCAGGGCATTCTCCTCTGTGAGCGCGTTGCTAGCCAGACCCGAAAGTTATATACCCCCCGGCCTGCGTCGAGCCTCGGCGCACCGTGTTGAAACCGTTGGGAGCTACCATGAGCCACTCTGAACCCCAAGCCGCCGTTGGCATCGCCTCAATCGGCGTGCAGTTGCCGCCGCTCGCGATGGACATGTCCGAACTCGCGCAACTCCGTGGTGCGGACGTGAACAAGTATCGCCACGGCCTCGGCTGTGATGTGATGGCGCTATGCCCCGAGGGCTACGGTGTGGTCGATTTAGCCGTGGGCGCGGCGAAACGGGCGCTTGGGCGCTGGCGGGGAGACGTGAGCGATATCGGTTTGGTTTCGGTGGGCTCCGAGAGCGCACTCGATATGAGCCGGCCGCTCAGCGCCTGGGTCGCGAGCGAGCTTGGGCTTCGGGGCAACTTTCGCTCCTACGAGGTCAAGCACGCTTGTTACGGTGGCACGCTGGCGCTGCGGCAGGCCGTAGAGTGGAAGCTCGCCAACGTACAGCCAGGTAAAGCAGCCCTCGTGATCGCGACCGACGTGGCGCTCTATGCCGAAGGCGATCCCGGCGAGCCCACCCAGGGTGCGGGTGCCGTGGCGATGATTGTCGAGGATGGTCTCGTCGCGAGCATCGCGCGGGCGAGCTACCCCTACAGCGAGCCTGCGTTCGATTTTTGGCGACCGGTTGGCTGTGCATTCCCTCTGGTCGAAGGGCCGCTTTCGCTCGACTGCTATCAGCGTGCGACGGCCGCTTGCTACGAGCAGCTCCTAGCCGGTGAGGCCGAGCCTTTCGCCCGTCTGATGGCCTACGGCGCCCACTGCTTTCACGTACCCTTCCCCAAGATGGTCAAAAAGGCCGTGTCGATGCTGGGGCAAGCATTCACGCTCGACGAGGGCCAGTTAACTGCATTCTTCGAGGAGAAGGTGCAGCCAAGTCTTGCCTGGAATAAGCAGATCGGTAACGCCTACACTGCTAGCCTTTGGATATCCGTGGCCGACCAGCTGCGCCGCCTAGCACCGGGCACGATCATGACGGCTTTCTCCTACGGGTCGGGCTTTGGCGCCGAACTCTTCGAAATCACCGCGGGGCCCGAGTGTGCGCGTGGCGCCTGGGCGCGGGATGTCGAGAGCGACCTTGCTTCCCGGCGATTGGTCAAAGCCAGCGAGTATACAAAGCTTCGTTCGGGTGAGCGCCGTGTCACCGCCAGCGTGCCGCCCGCGGCAGCTATCAGCGCTTAGCAGCCCGGTGAAGCGCCGCGAGCACGGCCGTGCAGGCCTACGCTATTGAGAGTGGCCGGACGTAGGGCACAGTGAGCACCGTCCTGCGGCCCTCGGAGTTAGGCTGAAGCGCGCGCATCCTCCGGCGACGGGCTGCGCCGAAGCCGCCCCTGGGCCACATTGGCAGGCATGCTCTACCTCCTGCGTCCCGCTTTGCCGTCGGACCTCGACGCCCTCCTCGAACTGAGTAGTCACCTCGATTCCGCGAATCTCCCCCACGACCGGGAGGTGCTGCAGGCGCGTCTCTCCGCTTCTTGGGCGGCGTTTCAGCAAGGTCCAAGCCTTGAGGCAACGTCGCGCTTTATCTTCGTAGCCGAGCAGCGAGGCTCTGGCGCGATCGATGGTTGCGCGATGGTGACTACGCCGCTCGGCACCCTCGAGGCCCCTTACGTTTACTTTTCGCAAGATGACGTAGACGCCTACAGCCCCGTCCTTAAGCGCCGACTCGTCTATCCAACGCTCACCCTGCGGGCGTCACGGCAGGGACCGGCGGAACTCGGCGGCCTCGTCGTCAAGCCAGAGGCGCGCGGCCGGGGCCTCGCGCAGGCATTCGCAGCGCTGCGCCTAACCTGGATGGCGCATCACGCGGAGCAGATGCCCGCGGAGGTGGTTGCCGAACTCGCACCCAAGCTCGATGACAAAGGAAGCAACGCGCTGTGGGAAGCGATAGGCGCCCAGCTCACGGGACTACCCTATCGCGACGCGGACCGCCTCTCGAAGCGAGACAAGAGTTTCATCGTCGACTTATTCCCAAGAACACCGATTCCAGGCTTCCTCCTCAATGCGGCAGCGCTCGAGTGCCTGGGGGCGCGTGGTGCGAGCACCGAAGGCGCGTACCGAGTTGTCACGGGGCAGGGCCTCCGCATCGTTCCCCGTGTCGACCCTTTCGATGGGGGACCGCACTACCTCGCGCTGCTCTCTGAAACCCTCGCTTATCGCGAGAAAAGGCCGGAACCCGCCCCAGGTGTCCAGGTAGGGAGAGTGCTTGTTGCGCTTGCAACGAAGCCGGCTTCAACGCTGTGCGGGCCGACGGAAGCCGCAGTCCCTTCTTCGGATAGCGCACACGCAACGCCAGCGGGGGGCGCGGGTGTGTGGGGCCTCCATCAGACGCCACGATCGTCAGTCGATCGCAATCTCGTCGAAGATGCA
>SLEO01000116.1 GCA_007124745.1 Myxococcales bacterium | reverse complement strand
TGGCTCCGGGAGCAGGACTCGAACCTGCGACCAATCGGTTAACAGCCGACCGCTCTACCAACTGAGCTATCCCGGAATCAATGTTGGGCGCCCAAGGGTACTTGAGCCTTGGGCCACGTCAAGGTTCTGGTTAACGCGCGCGGCGCTTCGCGACAGCGCACATTCGGGCTGCGGTGCTCAACTTGACGGTGCTGCCCGCTAGCGTGCGCGGCCGGCGCCATCTAAGCGCCTCAGTGTGGCGGTGTGGCCGTGAGCGGCCTAGTGGCAGTCCCTAGTCTTTGTGGGGGTCGTGCACCTCTGCGCGCACCGTTTCGTCGAGGGTAGAGCGGGCCGTTTCGGGTTCGTTGCGCGCAAGCCGCTCTCGCGGCTGCTCCGCGCTATCCTTCTTGGGTGCCGGCGTGATGTCGATATCGTCGTCGGTGTTAAGGCCACGCTTGAGGCCGCGAATAGCCTTGCCCAAGCCTTCGCCGATTTGGGGTAGCCGCGAGGCTCCGAAAATCAGCATCACGATGAGCAAAATGACGATCAGCTCGCCCATTCCTAAGTTCGGCATGTCTTGGTGACTCTCTCCCTGCGCTCTCACTCGCCAGCGCTAGATGCCTCGCAGAAGGCCTCTAGTCGGCTTTGGCGCGGCACTACACCGGATACCCGGCACGCTGCCGCTGCCTAACGGCTGAAGTAGCCTCTGAAAGCTACCATGTTCCATTGTTCCCGCCATCCGCGCGCCCTCGGCTGAGGCTTCCCGCAAAGGCTCTAGCCTCACGACGCCGCCGAAAAAAGGCGGCAACGCTCAGATGCGCTCCAGTGTGGCGCGATGTATGCACTTCGGCACCGCTGTGGGTACATGCGTGACATTCAGGAGAGACAGCCAGCTACCGCTCGGGTCCTCGCAGAACTCGAGTCCACGGCATGCCGCTCGCGCTTTTGCATGTCGCGGGACCGCCCGAACATCAGCTAGACGGGCGGGGCGTCACGGCAGTTCCGCAATGCTGCCGAACCACCCGCCCCGGCGCCGCACAGCGAGCCCCCTCGCCCGGGTCAGCATCCGGTCTAGCGCGGCGATATTCGCCTTGGGACTGCTCTTTAGCGGTTGCGTGCTGCCGGAAGAGCTCGCGTTGCGCGAACTCGGCCTCGCGTCCTGGACGGTACTACGCACCGAGCAGGTGCAACGCCTTGAAGTCGAGACACACGTCCTCAGTGCGCCCGAACGCGCAGCGTGGCCCGTAGCCAGCCTTGAACTGTTCAGGTCGCTCGCTGGCGGCAGCTTGGAGGTAGTCCACTGGGAGGGCGTGCCCGACGGAACGCCTTCGGACACCGCTGATGCCGACGTGGTTTGCCTACCGCCAACTGGGCCCGACGGAGATGCCGTATTGGGCTCCACTTCTGATGAGCCGCGTGGTGATTCGGACGCGCAACCCGTCGTCGTAGAAAAGTCCGCCCGTGCACAGCGTGAGCCTTCCGCGTCCGCCGCGCCAACGTGCTTCGTCCAGCGCACGCAGCGCCTCCGGCTCACGGACGCTCAGCTCGCCTGGCTCGACACCTGGGGCGGCAGCATCCACGACTGGTGGGTAGACGCCGGCCGCGAAGCGCCCTGCGACCCGCCGCGCGGTTGGCTCGAGGTCACCGTCAACCAGCGCTCTGTCGACACCGAGTCCTGCGGCACGCACCCAGGCTTTGGCCACTCCGTCGAGCTGCTGCTCCTGCAGGTAGGGCAGTGGCTCGCTGCATCTCCAGCCATACAGCCCGTCACCCCCTCGGCCGCCCCTGACTCACCCGCGCTGATGAGCTTGGCGGCGCTCTCGAGCCACGCCGCATTTACTGTCTTCGAGCCCGGCGTGCTCGCCGCTGCAGCGGGCTCGCCCAGCTTAGCGTCTCGGTTGCAGCCTGGGACGGTGAGTGAGGCCACCATCGAAACGCAGCCTGATGGCTCTCTGCGCGTATCTGGCCGTGCGCTAGAACGCATCACCGCCGCGTGTTCCGGCGCACATCCCGACGAGCGCGGCGCCCGTGGAGGCGCCGAAGAGGGCGCAACGGACGCACAAGCGTGTGGGCCTGCCGTTGCCGGCCGCGCCGCAGCTTGCGCTGCCTGCTGGGCCGACAAGTCCTTCAAGGCTTTCACACTCACGCCGGCCTACGCCGACGCCGTGAAAGACCTCATTCGTGACCTGCCCCGGATGCAATGCGAAAGCCCACCAAGCTGCGCCCCCGACGCGAACCGCTTGGGCCTCGGAGGCCGTTCGGGCGCGGCGGCTCAGTGCTGCACGAGTGACCACCCACACTGGCAGCCCGGCCTCACCCACCTCCGCCGCCTCCTGAGCGAAGCCGTCCGCGCCACCCGAGCTAGTTCTGGCACCGATGAATAAGTGCCGGTGGTCGACCCGAATCTAGACTAGCCGCAGAGAGCCGCACACGCGCGGTTGAACTGGATTATCACACTGCCCGAGGGGTCGGCGGAGCTCCTTCGTCAAGGTCCCGCTCGGCGCCCGATCCGACCCCCGCTCCCGAATCTATCGCAGCAACCGGCCTATCGCTCGCGGACGGACACGCGTTGAAGTTAACCGAGCCCTGTTGAAATTGCCACGCAGCCTCGAGCATGGCCCGAAGCTCAGGTCCTATGAGCCGTGTACTTTCGCAAAGGGCTACGCCGGGTTCGATGCTTGATTGTGGCTGGCCGTCGCAGGCCACAGCAGCAAGGGCACGGGCGATGTCACCCGCAAGACGCTGGCTCATGGCTTGACATACAGCGACCCGTAGCCCGTCGCTGGTTGAGGCTTCTCTATGAGGCCTCAGGTGAGCGTCGGCCCAAAGCGCGGCAAATGCAAGCGCGGACACTGCCTGTCCTGCACTCTGGCTCGCCCCCGAAAAAACATGATACGCGAAATGCACGGGGTCGCTTCCTTCGCCACTCGCACCCCAGTGGCGGCAACGGCCAACAAACCTCAAGCCCAACACCTGCGCCACAAGTAACGGAAGCGGGGTTACGCCCTCATCTAGATGTGAGATAAGGCTAGATCCAGAAGGGCACCGGTCTACGCCAACCTGACTCGCTACGGGGTCGTTTGGCGGGGCAAGTATGAAATGAACGCGCAGGTCGGGACTCAGGTCATTCTGGTGCATGGCTGCCGCTACTGCCCCAACGGCGACAGACATCATACGCTCTAGTTCGGGCGAGACGCCTGATTCACCCGGCGTCCAGTCGATCCAGCTCGCGATATGCTGGGATGCGCCCTTCGGAACCCCCGCGTTGCCAGCGACTGCGGTGCCTTCCGCCACTTCGCTCTCTCCTGCGCCGATCCCGCCCGCCGCGCATCCGAACGCAGGTAACAAGGCGATTGTCAACCTGGTAACGCCAACTAGACTAATCATCGGGCAGAACTCTCCATAAGCCGCTCGTTC
>SLEO01000025.1 GCA_007124745.1 Myxococcales bacterium | reverse complement strand
GCAGTGGTGCTCATTTATCGCGCACCGGTAGAACTTCAGATGGGCATCTCCCAGAAGATTTTCTACTTTCATGTGCCGAGCGCCTACGCGATGTACATCGGCTTTTTTACGGCCGCCATCGCCAGTGCGGTTTACCTGATTAAGGGCTCGGACCGGGCGGAGTCGGTGGCGATCGCAGGGGCGGAAGTCGGCGTGCTCTTCTGCATCATTGTGCTGACCTCCGGGCCGCTCTGGGCGCGCAAGGCTTGGGGCGTCTGGTGGACATGGGACCCGCGGCTTACGACAACCCTCCTCGCGGGCATGGTCTTTCTGGCGTATCTGATGCTCCGCGGTTTTGCGGGACCAAGTGCAGGCACAACCGAACGTAAGTTCGCCGCCGGCTTGGCTATTTTCGGCATACTGGACCTGCCCGTCATTCACTACAGCGTGCAGCGTTGGCGCGGTCAGCACCCGACGGTCATCACCAACAAGGGCGGCGGCCTTGACCCGGGCATGTACCCTGCGCTTTACGTCTCTTTCGCCGCCTTCACGGCCCTTGTCGTGCTGATGCTCATCCTGCGTTCCCGACAAGAGCGCCTAGCTTTTCAGGTGGAGGAACTCCGCCAGACCCTAAGCGAACGAGGATATGATGAAGTCTAAGACACTACACAGCGCCGCGCGGCCTGGCTCGCGCCTAGACGCTTCAGCGCCGCAGCAAGCCGCGAAGCTGTTAGCGCGCCTCGCTTGCGGACTGTTTCTGCTTTCGGGGCTGAGCATGGCGGGCGCAGCGTCCGTCGCTGCCGAGGATGCCGCTGAAGAGCGGGCATCTGCCTTCCGCGCTGCAACCGGCGCGGAGAAAGAAGACGTACCCGGTGGAGCGCTCATGGCGGGCGCTTACGGCATTATCCTCGTGCTGTTCGTCGGGTACGCTTGGCATCTGAGCCGGGGTCAGCGTCGTCTCGCCGGCGAGCTTGACCAGCTGCAGAAAGCCCTCGAACGCGGCCCTGCCGGGAGCGACGCGTAAAGGCCATGCCCTCCGCCGCCCATTTGCTCTACATTCCCGGCATCTTACTCATCGGTCTGGCGCTAGGCTTCCGCTTAGGCGCCAAAGCCGCCCGGGCGGAGTTCGAACGTCAACGCAAGTTGCGGCGTTCCTGAGCCCCATCCTCCCGCTCGGCGACCCTAACCTCCCTACTTCTGCACCTCTCAGCCCCCCAAAGGACACAGCATGATCGACTTTACACTGACCGAAGAGCAAGAGGCCCTCGTCGAGATGGCGCGGCGCTTCACCAAGGAGCAAA
Source organism: Myxococcales bacterium (assembly GCA_007124745.1). GTDB lineage: Bacteria > Myxococcota_A > Polyangia > Polyangiales > SLQV01 > SLQV01. The sequence continues at coordinate 2,119 of SLEO01000025.1, read as the reverse complement.
TCGTTCCCGTCGCCGCCGAGTGTGACCGCAACGGCACCTTCCCCCATGAGGTCTTTAAGGCCGCTTGGGAGCTTGGCCTTGTCGCGCCGAATCTGCCCGAAAGCGTCGGCGGCGCTGGCCTCTCTGAGGTGGACCACGTGCTCATCACCGAAGAGCTGGCCTACGGTTGCTCCGGCATTCAGACGAGCATGACGGCCAACGCCCTTGCTGCCACCCCGCTGCTCATCGCGGGCACGGACGCCCAGCGGGCGAAGTATCTGGGCTGGCTTACGCGAGAGCCCATCTATGCCGCCTACGCCATCACCGAGGCGGGCGCCGGCAGCGATGCGGCGGGCATTACGACCAAGGCCAAACCCGATGGTGACGGCTACCGCCTCAACGGCGAGAAGTGTTACATCACCAACTGCTCCTACGCGTCCTGGTATGTGGTGTTCGCCACGGTGGACGCGTCTAAGCGCCACAAGGGCATCATGGCCTTCATCGTCGAGCGCGCCTGGGAGGGCGTGAGCGTCGGCAAGAAGGAAGACAAGATGGGCCAGCGCGCCAGCGACACGGCGACGCTCGTCCTTGAAAACGTCTTCGTACCCGCAGATTGCGTGCTTTCACCGCCGGGCGAAGGCTTTAAAGTAGCGATGCAGACCTTCGACCGCACCCGCCCGGACATCGGCGCTGCGGCCTGTGGTATCATGCGCCGCGCCCTCGAAGAGAGCGTCGCCTACGCTAAAGAGCGCGAGACCTTCGGCGTCAAAATCGGCCAGCACCAGATGGTGCAGGCCATGCTCGCCAACATGGCCATCGGCTACGAAGCCACGCGGCTCCTCGTCCACAAAGCCGCCTTCATGGTGGACCAAGGCAGCCGCAACAGCACCATCGCCAGCTACAGCAAAGCTTTCGGCGCGGACACCGCCATGCAGGTCACGACGGATGCGGTGCAAGTCTTCGGCGGCAATGGCTACATCCGCGAATACCCCGTCGAAAAACTTATGCGCGACGCCAAGATCCTCCAAATCTACGAGGGCACCAGCCAAATCCAGCGCCTCGTCATCGCCCGCGCCCTCCTCGCTGAGTAGGGTCCGCTCTGCCGCGCGTGGGCAGCCGCGCATCCGGCGTTTCGTGCCGCAGCTGAGGGGTGAACAGGATGCAACCCTGCGTTCGGCGGCAGATCCCGAATCTTCGCCTCCGCGAACCCGGAGCTGCGCGTGTGCCGCGGCACACCCTTGCCACTTCGTTGAGTCCTGGCGTTTTTCTGCATGCTTTGCCCGTACTCGCTGACTTAAACGCTTACCTTTTTGCTACCCGGTGCGCGAGGTATTGTTAAGCTGCGACGCATGCCAGTACCACCGACTCTGCGTCTTCCACCTGCCGCCGGCTTTAGGCTCGTGGGAGGCACTAGCCTCGCGCTAGGCGTGGCGCTCTTGTGCGCTTGGGCAACGTGGGCGAACGCTGAGGTGGCGCCGGAGGCGGAAACCGCCTCGAAAGGCTACGCCTTTGTTGCGGCGGACCAGACGCGTGAAGGCCTTGAGCACTCCCTGCGTGAGGGTGAGCTCCTACGCTTTCGCGCCGGGGGAAATACGTCGCTGATGTTCGAGGTGTTGCTGGCGGGCGGAGGCAAAGCGGCGTTCAAGCCCTTTGCCCAGCCACGGACTAGCGGTTTCGAAGCGGAGCTTGCCGCCGCCCTGATTGCGCAGGCATTGGGCCTCGAGACCGTGCCGCCGGCCGTCGCGCGCCGCGTCGACCGTGCCGCGCTGAAGGATCGCTTTGTGCGCGGTGGCAAATCTAGCTGGTCCACCTCAGAAGCTGCGATCAAGTGGCAAAGTGAGGAAGACAAAACCTTCGCAGTAGGCACCCTCATTCACTGGGTAGAAGGCCTAGAAGACTGGGCGCTCGAACGCCCTGAAGTGCGTAAAGCGGCGTTCGCAGGCCTGCGTCTAGGCGAGCCTGTGCCGGAAGATGCCGCTGCCCGCCAGCGCCTCCGCGATGTGAGCGACATGCTCGTGTTCGATTACCTCATCGCCAACTGGGACCGGTTTTCCGGCGGCAACACCAAGGTGCACGGGCCGTCGCAGCGCCTGTGTATCCGCGACCACGACGTCGCCTTCGGCACCCCCCTACCCGAGCG
>SLEO01000022.1 GCA_007124745.1 Myxococcales bacterium | reverse complement strand
GACATAGTGCTGAAGTGCCCTCTGAGCGATTGCGGTGGAACGTGTGACTTGGCGCGTTGACTCCTTGCCGCTACCCTACATAGGTAGTTAGTGCGGTGTGCGCCGCGCGGCGGGAGCAGGAGCGCCGCCGCAACGTGCCCCGCTTTCGGCGGAGCGATGCCCCGATTGGATGGGGAAGACATGAGGCGAGCGTGAAACAAGGTCACAAGACACTGCTGCTTTGGGTACTCCTAATCGTCATGTTTGCAGCGGTGTACCAACTGGTTGCCGACGGCAAGCAGGCGCAGGTCGTGCCTTTTAGCGAGTTTATCGCGGATGTAGAGTCGGGACAGGTCGCGCGCGTCGAGGTGCGTTCGATGGAGCACAGTGGTGAGTACACCTACTGGCTCAAGTCCGAAAACGAAGCGGAGCGCAAGAAGAAGCTGACCGTTGGCATCGTTGGCGAGCGGACCAACGCGGAGCTCATCGAGCGCCAAGTCGAGGTTAAATACCTACCGGAAGAGGGTGGGTTCTGGACGTCAGTCCTCATCACCTGGCTGCCCATTCTTCTGCTCATCGGCGTGCTCGTCTTCTTTGTACGCCAGATGCAGGCTTCGGGTGGCCGGGCGATGTCTTTTGGCAAGTCGCGCGCACGGCTGCTGAGCGAGTCGCAGAACCGGGTGACGTTCGCGGACGTTGCGGGTATCGACGAGGCGAAGGACGACTGCGAAGAGATTATTGCCTTCCTGAAGGAACCTAAACGCTTTCAGCGCTTGGGCGGGAGGATTCCGAAGGGGGTCCTACTCATGGGTTCCCCCGGCACGGGCAAAACCCTGCTGGCTCGCGCCATTGCCGGTGAAGCGGGCGTGCCGTTCTTTAGTATTTCCGGCTCCGACTTCGTTGAGATGTTCGTCGGTGTCGGTGCGTCGCGCGTTCGAGACCTCTTCGAGCAGGGAAAGAAGAACGCTCCCTGCATCATCTTCATCGATGAAATCGATGCGGTGGGTCGTAATCGCGGTGCGGGCATGGGCGGCGGCCACGACGAACGCGAACAAACGCTCAATCAGTTGCTCGTCGAGATGGACGGCTTCGAGTCTAATGAAGGCGTCATTATCATCGCCGCGACCAACCGTCCGGACGTGCTCGATCCGGCAATTCTTCGGCCCGGGCGTTTTGACCGGCGTATCGTTGTGCCGCGGCCTGACCTGAATGGGCGCGTGGGCGTCCTTGCGGTGCATGCGAGGCGCGTTCCCATGTCGGACGACGTGAATCTTGAGATCGTTGCCCGCGGAACACCGGGGTTTTCAGGCGCGGACCTCGAGAATCTTGTGAACGAAGCTGCGTTGCTCGCGGCACGGCAGGACAAAGAAGCTGTGTCGATGCAGGACTTCGAACTGGCCAAAGATAAAGTGTTGATGGGTTCCGAGCGACGCTCGATGGTGATCAGCGAAAAAGAAAAGCGGACCACGGCGTGGCACGAAGCGGGTCACACTCTGGTCGCCTGGTTGCTTCCGCATCACGACCCAATCCACAAGGTGTCGATTATTCCTCGGGGTCCTGCCCTCGGCGTGACGATGTCGCTACCAGACGAGGAGCGCCAAAGTTACTCGAAGGAGTGGATCGAAGACCGCATTGCGATGGCCCTCGGCGGCCGCATTGCCGAAGAGCTGACCTTCTCGTCGCTGACGACGGGCGCGTCGGACGATTTCAAGAAAGCAACGCAGCTTGCGCGCTCCATGGTGACCGAGTGGGGCATGAGCGAGAAGCTGGGCCCCCTTGCGTACACCGAACGCGAAGAACAAAGTTTCCTCTTTTCGGGGGGGCGTCAGGCGGAGTACTCCCAAAGCACTGCTAATGAGATCGACGGTGAAGTTCGGCGCATCGTACAGGCACAGTATGAGCGCGCTCGCGAAGCCTTGCGGGAGAACAAAGACAAGCTCGACGCACTTGCTGAGGCACTCCTCGAGCGCGAGACGCTTGACCGTCACGAGATCGAGGCGGTGATGCACAAGCGCGAGCTGCCACCCCGCCAAATCATCAGTATTCCAACCTACGCCGACAAGAAGAAGGCGACCAAGGACGAGAAATCGGCGCCTATCTTCCAACCGCGCCCGAGTACGGTTCCCGCGAGTTCCTAGCGTTTAACCTCAACAGAGGGAGGGGAAGTGGCGCCTATGCGGGCGAGCGGCGTACAGCTTTGGGGCATCGTCAACGTGACCCCCGACTCCTTTAGCGATGGGGGCAAGGCGGAGACAGCTGAGGCCGCCGTCCGCCAGGGCTTGCGGTTGGCGCACGCCGGGGCTGTGGTGGTGGACGTCGGCGGCGCATCCTCACGGCCCCGGGGCGTAGCGTACGGTGCCGGTGCGGTGGTAGTCGCGCCGGAGGTTGAAGCGCAGCGCGTTCTGCCTGTCGTGGAGGCGCTACACGCTGCGGGGATTCAGGTCTCCATTGATACGACTCAGTGGCGCGTCGCCGAGGCCGCCCTCGCCGCAGGCGCCTCGATAGTCAACGATGTCTCTTGTGCACGTGACGCACGGCTTTTGGAGACGGTCGCGGCACATGACGCTGACTACGTGCTCATGCATAGGCGCGGTGACGGTGCCACCGTCGGGAAAGACGCAGCCTACGATAACGTTGTTGAGGCTGTTTGCACCGAGCTGGAGGCGGCTTTGTCGCGGGTGGTCGCCGCGGGAGTATGCCGCGAGCGCGTCTGGTTGGACCCCGGCCTTGGTTTCTCCAAGGATTCGGCGGCGTCACGGATGCTGCTTGCCGGTCTCGCTAGCCTGGGGCGTTTTGGCTTGCCGCTCGTGGTCGGGGCTTCTCGCAAGGCATTTCTGGCGGTGGAGGGGCCTTCGGGCGACATGATCCCCGCGCCGGAGCGTGATCCCGCAAGCTACGTGGCGGCGCTCATCGCCGTCGAGGGCGGCGCGAGCGCTCTGCGTGTGCACGATGTAGCGGGAACCCGTCAGGCATTGCTCGCCGCGCAGCGCCTCGCCTGGGACACGAGCGCCGCAGCCACGCCCCGCGGAGCCTGAGCATCTTTGGTCGTTGCGCTAGCCTTTCCCGGTCGCCTAAGCGCGCTGGAAAGGGTAGGTTGCATCGCTTCAGGTGGGTTTAGCGCGGGGACCGAAAGTAGCCATCGCACCTGGTGCCAGCGGGTGCGTGCAGCGGCCGCGCGGGAAGGTGAAGGGATCCGATGCGGATTTTTGAGCTTTTCCGCGCGGCTGAGGTGCGTTCTCGGAAGCACCGGGTGCCACCTGTTCTTGCGGTCTTTAGGACAAGCAGGCGGGCGCGGATGCGACCCACGTCGTGCCCTCGGTCGCTATTTTGGACGCGTACCGCCGCCATGTTGGTGCTGTGTGTCACTGCGGGATGCGTCGCGCGTATTCCACCCGCCCGCTACGGGGTGCGGTCGCTGAGCGTGGAGG
>SLEO01000225.1 GCA_007124745.1 Myxococcales bacterium | reverse complement strand
GTTTGCTTGACGACCGGGCAGCGGAGGGCGACGACCTCATGCTCACCCTCGACCGCGCCATCCAGCACCGCGCCGAGCAGGAACTCTTCCGCGCGGTTCAGGCATCGGAAGCGCGCGCAGGTTCGCTCGTCGCGATAGACCCGGCCACGGGCGAAATCCTGGCTCTTGCCAACTACCCCTCGTTCAACCCCAACGAGCCCGGCCACGCGGCGGCAGATGCCCGTCGCAATCGTGCGATTACCGACCGCTTCGAGCCCGGCTCGACGCTTAAGCCGTTTACGGTGGCCGCGGCACTCGCCGCGAGCGTGCTGCGTCCCTCGGACCTTATCGATTGTGAGGGTGGCCGGATGGTGGTGGCGGACCAGCAAATTCACGACACGCACCCTCATGGACTGCTTAAGCCCGCAGAAATCCTCACCTATTCTAGCAATATCGGCACCGCGAAGGTGGGCCGCCTCCTCGGGAACGACAAACTCTACAGTGCCCTGAAGCGCTTTGGTTTCGGCGCACCCACCGGCGTGCCGCTGCCCGCCGAGACGGAAGGCCAACTCACCCACTATGACCGCTGGTTTGAGATGGACGCCGCCACCATCGCTTTCGGCCAGGGGATGAGCGTCACTGCGCTTCAACTTGCGCTCGCGACTGCCGCCCTAGCCAACGGCGGTAATCTGATGGAGCCCCGCCTAGTGAAGCGCATCACGAGCGCTTCGGGGCGCGAGGTCAAAACCTTCGCGCCGGCGGTGCGCCGCAGCGTCCTCCCTAGTCGCAGTGCGCGCCTTGTGGCGGAGATGTTGACGGCGGTGACCGGCGCCTCGGGAACGGGGTCGGAAGCCTCACTTGAGCACCATCTCGCGGCGGGCAAGACCGGCACGGCCCAGAAGGCGAAACTCACCGGCCGCGGCTACGAGCGCGACAAGTGGGTGGCGTCGTTCATCGGCTTTGCGCCCCTTGAATCACCGCGCATCGCCATGGCCGTGATCATCGATGAACCCATGGCGGTGCACGCCGGTGGTGTGCTGGCAGCACCCGTTTTTCGCCGGGTCACCGATGCCGCCCTGCGGCGCCTAGGTGTACCGGCGAGCGGCACGCGCTCGCTCATCGCAAAGCTCAGCGAGGTGCGCTCGCGGGTCAAAGCGGAGGGGCAACCCAAAGACACCCCGCCGTCCGCCGAGCCTGTCCCCGCAGGCGCCACCCGAGTCCCGGCGTTGAGGGCGCTGGGCGTTAAGGACGCGGTGGCGCGTCTCGCCCGCGCAGGGCTGCTTCCTCAGGTGGAAGGCAGTGGTGTGGTCATTCAGCAGGACCCAGAAGCGCACACCATTGTCGAGAAAGGCGGCCGTGTCCGGCTGACCCTCGAGCCCTACGGTGCGGTCGCTAGCAACGGTCGCGGTCGCGGCGCGTTGGCAAGCGCCCGTGGCGCTATGCCGGCCGACGCTGCTTCACCGGCAGCGGCCGCGGAACCGGGCCTCTGACCCGTTGGTCTGGACAGTTCAGCGCTCCCACGACAACCGCACCCGTAGAAGGCGATGCTCTGCAACTCCTCCCGGGCGTTTCGGCGCGGCATTCAGCGAGATGTTCGCGAGAGAGCCTTCCCGAAAGGGCTTTCGCGACTGAGCCGCTAGGGACACGCGACGCTGCGTCCGCTGCCCCTTTGGGCGCCTGATGTTTTCGCACATTTGTGCTCACTCGGGTCGCCTGAGCGACGGCTGATGATGTAAGAAACGGTCTATGGATGGTCAGCAAAGCGCTACGGGGGTGAAGGACGGGGTATCGCTCGGGAGCCTTGCAGACCTGCCGGGAGTGTCCGGATGTCACGGCGCCCGCGACGTTCGCGTCTCCGGGGTCGAGAGCGATTCGCGCGCCGTCGCGCCGGGCATGCTCTTTGTGGCTTTGCCCGGCGCGAGAGATGGCCGAGACTTCGTGGCCGAGGCACTCGCTCGCGGCGCGGTGGCTGTCGCTTGCGCATCTCCGTTGCCGAGTATCGCGGCGGGCATGCCTTGGCTTGAGCTGAGTGCACCGAGGCGGGCCATCGGACCCATCGCGGAAGCCGTCTACGGTTCGCCCAGCCATGCGCTGAGGCTGTTCGGTGTGACCGGCACCAATGGAAAAACAACCACGGTGTGGGCTTACGCGGCGCTGGCGCGGGCGCTCGGTGATGCTTGCGCGACCTGGTCGACGATTGACCATCACGTGCCAGGTGAGGCGCCACAGGCATCGTCCTTCACTACGCCGGAAGCACCCGCCATGAGCCGTTTTGCGGCAAAGGCCGTCGCTGCGGGCGCGCAGCACCTTGCCATGGAAGTCTCGAGCCACGGCCTAGCCCAGCACCGCGTGGACGGCCTGCGCTTCGCAGTGGCCGGTTTCACAGGCCTCGGTCGAGACCACCTCGATTATCACGAAACAGTCGAGGGCTACTTTGCCGCAAAGGCACGCCTCTTCTCCGAGCTGGCCCCCGCTGCCCGCGTCGTTTGCGTCGACACCGAACACGGCCAGCTTCTTGCGGAAGCGCATCCCGATGCGCTCACCGTAAGCACGGACCCCGCCTCCCCCGCGGCGCTCACATTCTACAGGATGCCCGGAAGCGGTCGCGCTACCTTGAGCGCCCTCGGCAACACCCTGGTGGTTGAGGGTGCACCTTTGGGTCGCTACAACCTCGCCAACTGGGGCGTTGCCATCGGCGCGCACCTCTCGCTCGGCACCCCCTGGTCTGAGCTTGCCAGCGCTGTTGTCAGCGCATGCGCCGGCACCCAGGGGCCAAGTCTGCCCCCGGGACGGCTACAGCGCGTCAGCGATGATTCGGCGGCGCCCAACGTCGAGTGCCCTGCCGTGTTCGTCGATTACGCGCACACGCCGGACGCCCTCGCGGCGGCCCTTGCTGCGGTGCGCGAAAGCACGCGCGGTCGCGTGTGGGCGCTATTCGGGTGCGGCGGCGACCGCGACCGCGGCAAGCGGCCGCAAATGGGTGCCATCGCCGCCGAGCTCGCAGACGTTGTTGTGCTCACCAGCGACAACCCCCGCAGCGAAGACCCGGACGCGATCCTATCGGAAATCCAGGCTGGCATCCCCGGGGCGCCCGTGGCACCCGGCCGCCTGCACCGCGAAGTCGACCGCGCCGCCGCCATCGCCTGGGCGATTGAACACGCGCACCCCCAAGACGCCATCCTCATCGCCGGCAAGGGCCACGAGACCAGCCAAATCATCGGCCAAACGCGCCTTCCCTTCAGCGACTACGACGTGGCGCTCGCCGCCCTCAAGCGCTGAAGAAGTAGGTTGAGCCTGGCACCGACCCGCACCCCCGGGCCGCTCGGGACACTGCCTTGAGTTTGGGTTGGCTGGCGGGCATCCGAAACGGGGTCTCCGGGGAATCACGCTTGGGATAATGCGTATGAGAGCGCTGACGCTTTAAGCGTCCATATG
>SLEO01000236.1 GCA_007124745.1 Myxococcales bacterium | reverse complement strand
TGCGGCCTCGGAGGGGGTTCCTGGGGGGACCCCACATTTTGGTTCTCCGCAAAGCGGAGGGCCTAAATGTGGGGGGCGCCAAAGGGCACGCCAGCGTGCCCGGGCCGCCGCAGAGGCCGCAGCCCCAGGCCACTCGGGCGCTCCCGCCCACGCCCCTCTCACCAAGGCCCGGCGGCCCCTCGAGCAGGCGTACCTTAAGCCTGGTCGGTCCTAGCCCGCGGCGGCCGACGGCGTAGGTGACACGTCATCGGCGCCGCCGCGTAGGCTGAGCGTTTGGCGCGTGAGTGGAACGCGACCGAGCAAGGCGAAAAGGACGGTGAAGCCGAGGTCGCCCCCTAGCGTGCGCAGTCCAAAGGGAATGGCTGCCACAAAACAGGCGCCGAGGCCCGCCCAGGTGCGGGGGTAGAAGTCACCAAGGGCCCATACCGATAGGTTGGTCAGCACGAAGAACGCCGCGGAACTCGCCGGCACAAGGGCGATAAGCGCCGAGCGTCCGCGCGCGACGTGTCCCCCCAGCAACGTGCTCAGCAGCATGGCACCGTAGACCGCCGGCATATGTCGATGCAGGCCCGCGCCGGAGCCGAAGCCCGCGCCGAACTCAATGGCGAGGTCACCCGCGAGTAGCGCTAGAAGCACCAGAAGCGACGGGAGCACGCGTCGCCATCCGGTCGTGGGCGCACTCACCGCGTGAGCGTCACGCCGAACGCGCCAGAGGAGGCTAGGGAGGAGCAAGGCGGCAGCCGCGAGCGGCGTCACGTTGGGCGGGTGCGGCAAAAAGCGGTAGAGCGCAATACTCGCCACGAGAGCGGCGCCCACTATCGCGCTGCGAGCGGTGCTGGGGAGCGAGATTCGCGCGTTCATGGGAGCGGCTTAGCATGCCCCGCCGCGGGTTCACGGGTCAGCACCTGGAGAAGGGGCGGCTCGTCATGGTCTCCCGAGACATCAACGCGCCCCACCATCGCTGCGCCTTTGTTGATGTTGCCTCCAGGTTGCGACGCACTGGCGGCACAGAAGTCGATCTGCTCGGCGGTATCGCTTCCGCCAGCGGAGAAACGTAGGGCCGTCACGCCCAGGGAAGACCGAGAAACGACAGCACCCAAAGCAGTGCCCGCGCCGCCCGTTTCGTCCGGCACGTCGGGCTGCCCGCTCGCCGACGTTCCGGTCTGGGAGGGGGCTACCAGGCCCGGCGCGTGAAAGTAGCTGGCTGACGTCATTGGCGTCGCCCACGTAAGGTGCAACCGGTAGCAGAGGCCGGGTCGCAAGTGCACGTCGGCGGACGTGACCTCATCTTCGGGTTCGACGCGGCGTGGCGGATTGTAGCTGTCGAGCGCAAATCCCAGCGCCTCGATTTCAAGACGCGCGAGGCTCGCTTCGATCCACGTCTGGTCGTTGAGACCAAAGGGGCCGCCCCGGCCGAGCTTCCACGCGAGGGCCGCGTAGCTCACGTCCGTCGTAGTTGCGCCGTCCGTTGGCGCATGCAGCGTGAGCGAGGGCACGCAACTGGCGAGAAAGAAGTCACTGCCTCGGACAAGTTCACGCTGGTACACGTGGCCGGAAATATGCCAAGACGCGAGCTCCGCCGGTAGGTGCCAGCCGCCGCAGCCCCCGCTCGGCGCCCGCAGCACCAGGGGCGATTGGGCGCGCATGACGCCTTGGCGTCGCACACTGAACACCGCGTTCAGCCAGGCGGGCAGGGGCGCCAGCACCCGAAGCTGCGGCAGCGCAGGCGGATCACCCTCCGGCGTGACCGGCGGCAGCGGCAGGTGGCCAAGCCCCGGCCGCTCATAAACATGCAGCCTCAGTGCGGGCGCCTGGTCCGCAAAGCGCACGTGAAAGTCCGTATCGTCGTGGGCGCAGACTTGCACCGCTGCCTCCGGCGACAGAGGCAAGACGCTATGCAGCCCACGCTGGGTAAAGAGGGTAAGCGTGCCCCGCAGCTCGGGGTCGCCGAAGGCAAGCAAATAGCAGTGGTCCTCTAGCGCCCGAAAGTGCACGGCGTGGTGCCCGGCCTCGACGCCAATGCGCCGAAAGGCGTGGTCGTATAGCCACGCATCAAGGGATACCAGGCGGGGTTCACGTTTCTTCCAGGTGTTGCCTGCCGCGTGCGCTTCAGATTCCAGGCCCGCGTGGGTAGGTTTGGCTGCTTGCGCGAAGGAGTGCCCGCTTGGCGCCTTGCCACCACAGCTTGCACTCAAGCCAAGCACGCCTACCCATAGAGTCCGCCGGCAGGCGCGCGACAACCCGTACGCTAAGAGAGCCATCCTGCACTCTATGCCACACGGTGAGCGCAACAAACCCAAGCTCACGCCGAAAGTGGCAGGTCGTGTGTGAGCGTGGCGAGGGTATCGAGCAGCGTATGGGCGGCTTCGAGGGCATTGCGCTGCGGCTGCATGAAGCGCCGCGTGAGGCGCATATCCGGCGTCAGGCGCCAACGTTCCGGGTCGCTTTGAAGACGCGGCATCAGCTTGCGAGGGTCGAGGCGTGTGTCCGGGTGCAGGTGCAGCGTCACGCGACTGGCCGTCGCTTCGAGGCCGAGAATCATGAGTTCGCGCAAGCGCCACTTGATGCGCATGGCTTCGATGAGGGCGAGCGCCTCGCGCGGTGGCGGGCCGAAACGGTCCTCGAGCTCGCCAGCGAGCGTATCGATGTCTGCGTCGCTCGGCGCCTGACTCAGGCGTTTGTAGAAGGAGAGCCGCAAGCCCGTGTCATCGACGTAGTCCTCCGGCAGGCCAAAATCGAGGTCGAAGGAAAGCTCGGGGTCGATACTCGGCGCGATAGGCTCGCCCCTAAGCTCCGCCATCGCTTCTTCGAGCATCCGCAGGAAGAGGTCAAAGCCCACGCTCGCGATGGTTCCGCTCTGGTCCGTGCCTAGGATGTCGCCAGCGCCGCGCAGTTCCATATCCAAACTCGAGATGTGAAAGCCGCTGCCGAGTTCGGTGAAGCGCTCAAGGGCCGCAAGGCGCGCCCGCGCTTCGTCGCTGAGGGTCGCGGGGGGCGGCGTGATCAAGTAGCAGAACGCCCGCTCCTTCGAGCGGCCGACGCGCCCGCGAATCTGGTAGAGCTGCGCCATGCCAAAGGCGTTCGCGCCGTCGACGAAAATCGTATTGGCCCGAGGAATATCGAGCCCGCTCTCGATGATGGTCGTCGCGCACAAGACGTCGTGTTTGCCGTCGACAAAGTCGAGCATGACGCGCTCAAGCTCGCCCTCTTTGAGCTGTCCATGTCCGACGACGAAACGCACTTTCGGCAACAGCGCTTGGAGCTGGTTGGCCCGCTCGTAGAGGCGCGAGATGCGGTTCTGCACGAAGAAGACCTGGCCGCCGCGGGCGACTTCCCGCTCAATGGCGCTAGCTACGAGGTGGTCGTCCCAGCGGCACAGGTAGGTACGCACCGCCCGCCTATCCACGGGCGCGGTGGTGAT
>SLEO01000240.1 GCA_007124745.1 Myxococcales bacterium | reverse complement strand
CGCGTCTACCTAAAAACTACAGCAGGCCCCGTACCCGTAGATGTTATCTACCGGCGCATCGATGACGAGTTTATCGACCCGGATGCCTTTCGTCCCGACAGCATGCTGGGCGTTCGCGGTCTTGTAGGCGCCTACCGAGCTGGCAACGTTGTCTTGGCGAATGCCCTGGGCAACGGCGTGGCCGACGACAAGGCCATCTACCCCTACGTGCCGGAAATGATCCGCTTCTACCTCAGCGAGGAACCCCTGCTGGGACAGGTGCCGACCCTGTGCTGCAGCGATGACAAGGACCGGGCTCGCGTGCTCGAAGACCCTGCCGCCTACGTCGTGAAGTCCGTCGATGCTTCCGGCGGCTACGGCATGGTGATGGGGCCTTCCGCGTCGCGCGCAACGCTGGCGGCGCTTTGCGATAGCATTCGCGCCCAGCCGCGAAGCTATATCGCCCAGCCCCTCATTGAGCTGAGCACCTGCCCGACATGGACCGGTGAGCGCGTTGAAGCGCGGCGTGTCGACTTGCGCCCCTACGTGCTCACGGGTCGCCGTAATTGGACGTTGCCTGGGGGCCTCACACGCGTTGCCCTCACCGAGGGCTCTTACGTCGTCAACTCAAGCCAGGGCGGCGGCTCAAAAGACACCTGGATTGTAGACGAATCATGATGATCTCACGCGTCGCTGAAGTGTGCTTCTGGATGCTGCGCCACGTGGAGCGCGCCGACGCGATGGCGCGCCTGCTGCGCGTCAACCGTAGCTTTGTCCTCGACGCGCCGCTCTCGCCGGCCCGCAAATGGACACCGCTCATCGTGGCTGTCGGCGAAGAGGCTCGCTTCACCGAAACCTTTTCGCGCGAGGCCTGCACCGATGGGGAGTGTGTTCAAGACTACATGACCTGGGACACGCGCAACCCCGTCAGCATTGCGAGCGCCATCTACTGGGCCCGCGAGAATGCCCTCACTATCCGGGATGTCGTCAGCCTAGAGCTCTGGGAGGTGTTGAACGACCACTGGCATTGGCTGCGGGGCGGCCTCGGGCGACGCCTTTACCTGCGCGACACGGAGGCATTCTATCGCCACGTTTCGCAAACCGCCGCGATGTTCCAGGGCGTCTGCCACAATACGATGCTGCATGATACGCCCTTCGACTTCATGCGGCTTGGCATGCTGCTGGAACGTGCCGGCCAGACGGCCCGCGTTCTTGATGTGCACCACCACACCTTTCGCGCAGGGCTCTCGGACAGACCTGGCGACACGACGGGCCCCGGCAGTATCGATGAAGGCGTTGAGCGCATGCATTGGCTTGCACTGCTGCGGCTGTGCTCCGGCACCTCTCCCTTCCTCAAGCGCGTGCGCAGCACGCCCACGGGCAAGCACGTCACAGCTTTTCTGACGCTGGATGCGGATTTTCCCCGGTCCATCTTTCACTGCCTTGATCGCGCCAAGGCCTTCCTCGAAAGGCTGCGTCCGGACCGATCACGGGGCGTCGCCTCCTTTGAAGCGCTCTCCGAGTTGCATGCATCGCTTGTGGGCGTCACTGGCGAAGCCCTTGAAGCCCGCGGCCTACACACGGAACTGACGCGCCTTGTTGACGGCACCCTCGCGGTCTGCGACGCCATTCATAAGGACTACTTTGACCCCGGCCCCGGAGATGCCCTGCGCGCCGAGGGGCTGGCGGAACCGAAAGCCCGGGCAGCGTCACCTACAGCTTGGATGAATGCATGAGTCAACTTCTGGCCCTCTCATTTGACGTTGAGGCCACACCTTCCATCTTCCTTGGACGCGACGCGAGTGCACCCAGCGAAGACGTTGGCGTAGGTTGGGGCTTTTCATGCTACCCCGCCGGTGGCCGGGCCGCCGCCATCATTCGCGACCCGCGCCCGGTGAGCGGTCACGGCCGCGAACGTGTCCTGGGCGGACTCGACCGCTTTCGCTCGACGGTCTTTGTCTGCCACGTTCGAGGCGCCGCGAAACGCCCAACGGAACAAGACACGCACCCTTTCCGTATCAGCTACGGCCGGCGAGATTTCGTCTTTGCGCACAACGGCCGGCTCGACCCAAACGTCGTTCGAGACCTCGACCTCGGCGAGGACCCACGCTTTGAACCTCTCGGCACGACGGACTCAGAGCGTGTCTTCTGCTGGCTGCTCACCCGGATGCACGCCGTGGGGGCCCGCAACCTGCGGGAACTCGGCTACGACAGGCTGCGCCGTTGGCTCGCCGACCTCAATGCGCACGGCACGCTCAACATCCTGCTGAGCGACGGTGAGGACATCATCGCCTACCAAGATGCAGGGGGCTTTCACCCACTGCATACCCAACGCCTATCGCCGCCGCACGCCAGTACCGAGCTGAGCAACGCGGTGATGCGTCTCGACTACTCGGGTCCCCTCGACGCCCACCGCACGCTCCTGCTCATCGCGACAACGCCGCTGGGGGGCGGCGACTGGCGGCCGCTGGAGCCAGGTCAGCTTATTGTCGCGCGTCGTGGCGATTTCGTGACGGCAGACGATACGGGGGCGACCGCACAAGCGAGTGCCCCCCCCTCAGGCCACCTTGAGGAGTCGAGCCGGAGGTCGAGCCGCCCCGCACCTCCGAGCCCGAAAGTGGGCAACCGCCTCTACCGCGTCCTGCATCGAACTTCCTACACCTACAGCGAAGCAGTTGAACGAAGCACCCATGCGCTGCGCCTCGCCCCGACACTCGGTGCACTTCAGATCATCAAGTCGCACAAGGTGGATGTCTCCGTTGACTGCGACGTGCGCTATTTCGAGGATGTCTTCGGTAACGCGTCGATGCGCCTGAACATCGAGCGCCCGTATACAGCGCTTGAGATCACCGCCCAGAGCATGGTCGAAGTGTGCTCTCCTAGTGTTCCCGAACCGCGCAAACGGGCGACGATTCCCCTGGTCTGGATGCCCTGGCAGCGTCAAATGATGATGCCTTTCTTGCTGCCGATGGAGCTGCCCGAGACCCAACTGCAGGAGCTTTCGGGATACGCACTTAGTTTTGCGAAGCGCCAGGCCTTCGATGTCATCGAAACGCTCGACGACATCAATCGCACCATCTATCACGACTTTGCCTACGTCCAGGGCCTCACTTCCAACGAGACCACTCCTTTTGAGGTCTACGCGACGCGCCAGGGCGTCTGCCAGGACTTCGCTAACCTTTTCATCTGTCTTGCGCGGCTGCTGGGCATTCCGGCCCGCTATCGCGTCGGCTACATCCATACAGGCGCCGACTACGACAACCACCTCCAGTCCGAAGCCAGCCACGCCTGGGCGGAGGTCTACCTACCGTGGGTAGGATGGCGCGGCTTTGACCCGACCAATGGCTGCCGCGCAGGTCTCGACCACATCTGCGTCGCCGTCGGCCGCAACTACCGCGACGCCACCCCAACCTCCGGCACCATCTACCAAGGCGGCGGCACCGAAACCCTAAGCGTCCT
>SLEO01000288.1 GCA_007124745.1 Myxococcales bacterium | reverse complement strand
TCAAGCCTATCCGTGCTTGATTCAGTCGCGGGGGCGCGAGGCGAAGCTGGGACCCAGCTCAGACCGCAAATGACCGCGTCGGGCACGGCCCCATACGCACGTCGGCCGATGGAGTGACTGGGAGGCCAGCTCAGCCAGGCCTCGATGCCTCTTCTTTAGCGGTGGGTGTGCACTTCAGCGAGCGGCGTAGCTCCAGTTGAAGGAGCTGCGCTTGAGCGCCCACCGCCGCGCGCCCGGAGCGAGATCCCGCGAGGCCGCACGGCGGCTTAGGCACTTCACCGCGCGTGCCGATGCAGCGCGGTCCAAGGGCCCTCATCGCCTCTGTTATTCCGAGCAGGTGGGGTTGACGCAGATGGGCCGCAGGTTGCGTGCCTCTCGCGAAGCGCGTTCGCATACGAACGCGCCGAGGTCCACGCAGTCAACCGTGGCGACACAGGGAATCTGGCACGTACGCGACACGTCATCGCAGATGGACCCGCCGGTACAGTCGCCGTCGCCACCGCAACTTGCCCCAAGTGATACGGCGCTTTGCGTTTGTGCTTGGGCGCGGGACGTACACTCGAGGCGAACGCTCGAACCCGGTCGCGGCTGACCCGCTGCGGAGAAGGAAATACGCTGAGGTGCGCGCGGCGGGCACGTTCCTAGGACGTCAGCAGAGAAGTCATCGTAGTACCAGCCCGCTCCTGCCGCTGGCTGAGGCGTGTCCCCACTTCGGTCCACGGCGAGCTGCGCCAGACGGCACACTTCCGCGCCGTCATCAACTCGGACGAACTCGCGGCCTGCATCGCTCAGCTGGTCGCATCGTGTGATTTCGCCAGCAAGAGGCAGGGTTTCCAGCACCTCGCACGACACCTCACCTTGGGCGTTCGGCTGCTGTGGCCGCTCAAGGCACGAGGCACCGAGCGCGTCCGCCAAGCGGCGCGTGATCCCTTCGATGGCCCGCGTAAAGTCGTCTGTGCAAATCGTTTCAACGACGGAGCTTCCGCCGCCATTCTCGATTTCGAGCGCAACATCTACGATGCGCCGGGGTGGATAGGCAAGCTCGAGGACCTCTTCCTCGACACCATTCACGTCGTCGACGCGGATGCGATCGCAACTTGGTTTGATGCGGTCATCGACGAGGTTCCCCGCTTCGTCCTGAGCCTGGAAATCGATGGCAGGTACCATGCGCGGGTCGGCCAGGATCTGCTGAAGCGTTGGATTTCTCTCCGCCAGTTGCGGCGGAATGCCCGTGATTGCAGCGAATACTAAGAGGTCAGGTTGGTTGGGCCTCAGCGAGAGGAGCCCTTGGCTGTAGCGTGACACCGGATACAGCGCGTCTTCATGAACGATGCAGCGCAAGTTCGGGCCTGGAATGGGCTGCTCTCCAGGCCGGCGCGTCACGAACCAGCGCGTGTCATCCGGGTCGTAAAGCGAGAGATCGCTCGCGGAACAATCATCTTCGTCCGTCACGAGCACGACGCCCAGCAGGGAGTCGGGCCGGAGAAACCCGGCGTGGGTCGTATCACCGCGCCCGGTGGCGGCGCCTGAGTTAAACGTTATCGGCTCGCTGACTGCGGAGGGGACTAACGCCTTTAAGACCGCATCGAGCTGCCTTTCGTAGCCACAACCACCCTCACCGAGGGCGTCGACGATGCAAGCAAAAGTCTCGGTCAAGTCGCTGGCTTGGATGTTTGGTCCGTTGCCCGTATCGATGAAGCGCAGGAAGTTTTCGCCAGGTGGAACTGGATTGGCGTTGACGCACTCCTCGCGCGCGGCGCTCAGCCGCGTCTGAAACTGGGCGTCCTCGCCGGCAACATCGGTGCAGTCCAAATAACGGCCGCCGAAATTGCCCGCTCCCGTCCCTAAGTCACTGTTGATGACCGCAATATGCAGATCGGTAACGGGGTCGAAGGACTGCTGCTGACTATTCGGAAGCCTACCCGACGTCAAAGCGTCAACAAGAATCGAGATACGCTCTGCGAGCTTGGCCTGGTGCCGGGCCATCGACAGCGAATTGTCGACCATGAAAAGGAGGTCGACTTTGTCTACGTTATCAACCTTGACCCGGTTGACCGTTCCGGAAAATACGCAGGGGTTAAGCGGTCTGAGCTCCTGCTGCGGACAGCCCACCGCGAACAATGCCAGCGCCGCCGCCAAACTCATCCCAAGTAACTTTGAAGTTTTTTCCATAACACTACCCACAAGATCACTAGGATACCCTGGACCGGACCTTCGGCGCTAGACCCCTCCGCTTCACGCCTCATCTTAGTTGAGTGTGGCGGCGAGCGCGACTGGGTGTGCCCGACGCAACTTCGTTCTGTGGGCGTCCTTGGGCGGAGAGATTGCTGGAAGAGACGCCGCGTTGGTACACTGCAAGTGGATGGTTGACCGAGCAGAGGCACTGCGGGTGCTCGTGGTGGACGATGAAGCGAGCTTGCGCCTAGTCGCCAAAACGATGCTTGAGCGCCAGGGCTACCGCTGCACGACTGCCTCCTGTGGCAGCGAGGCTCTCGAGCGCCTCTCCGAAGCACCCTACGACTGCATGCTGACGGACGTGCGCATGCCTGGTTTGGATGGGATCGACCTTTGTGCAGCCGCGCTATCACTCGACCCTGGGCTCGCGGTGTTCGTGATGAGCGCGTTCGGTTCCATTGACCTCGCGCTCACCGCCATCGAACGCGGCGCGTACGACTACCTGACCAAACCCTTTCGGCAGGATGAACTGCAGCTTACTTTCCGGAAGTTTGAGCGCAAACGCGCTCTTGATCGAGAGAATGCAGCGCTGCGCGCAGCACTGCGGCAGGAGAACGACTGGGTGGCGGCTTCGCCAATTGCACAGCAGGTCAAGCGCGTTCTCGACAAGGCAGCCGAGGCCTCCGCACCCATGCTGCTCACCGGGGCCATCGGAGTGGGCAAGGCAAGTGCGGCCACCTACGCCCACCAGCGCGGCCGCCCCGGCACACCACAGGTGACCTTCGAATGTCGCGCTGTAAGTTCAGACGCGCACAGCACGGAACTCTTCAGGCCGGGCAGCGGACTGTGGCATCAGGTGGCGAAGGGCGCTTTGCTCATCAAGCATGTGGACGTCCTCGCCGGTGACGCGCAGGCATTGCTGGTTCAGCATCTAGGCGCTGCACGACTCCAGGAGGATGCCTCAGCTCCGAGATTGCTCGCAACGTCACGCTACGACATCGATGGGTTGGCGAGCCTGCCGAGCATGGACCCTGCCCTGTTCTTCGCGATGAAGGTCATCCATGTAGATATTCCACCGCTACGGACGCGTGTGGACGATATCGTACCTCTCGCACTTAGCTTGTTGCGACGCCGCAGAGATATTGCGTTACGGGCGCGCGCCGCGACCGACGATGGGCGCGCACTCTCGGAGTCCGACCCTCGCGGAAGCATGGCGCGCACGCTCACCCTCAGCGCCGCCGCCAAGGACCAACTTCGAGCCTATGCTTGGCCGGGAAATGTCAGCGAGCTTCAGGGGGCCATGGACCACGCATTCGTGATGGCGGAAACCGGGCGCATCGGCCCCGAGGACCTTCCGGAAACACTACGCGCTCTGCCCGGGCCCGTCGCCATGGTCCTCGCCCAGGCAGACCTCTCGGTGAAGCGAGCGGGATTCGTACTCGAGGGCGAACTCATCCGCAGGGCGTTACGCCAGACCGCCGGCAACAAGAGCGCGGCTGCGCGCCTACTCGATCTCTCCCACCGAGCACTGCTCTACAAGATGCGGCAGCACCAGCTCTAGCTCCAGCTGAACGGCGGCACGGCGCGGGCACCTTTTCATGACACCAGACTTGCGCTAACCCCCGCTTCTCGATAGCGTCTGGAGCCTTCGGGCGTTGGCTTGTCATTCACGATGTTTCTCTCATTGACCCCATGGCGCGTAGCCCGCGCCGCTCAGCTTGCTGCTCCGCCGACGACTGCATCGATTGGGCCGTTCCGGAGGCTGGGCGCGGCGCGCATGCGGGGCTTGATAGCGAGTGCTTGCTTGGCTGCTGTCGCGCTGTGCGCCGGATGCGGGCAGCGGCCGATTCCCAACACGGATGTCCCAGACACCGCCATCAATCGCGACATCATTAAGTTTATGGAAGTCTACCGCAGAGCGGTAGAGAAACGCGATGCCCCGGCCCTCATCTCGATGGCCTCCCATCAGTACTACGACGATAACGGCACACCAGGCGGTGCCGACGATGTCGACTTTCGCACTCTCAAAGAAGTACTGAAAGCCTGGGTCGCGCGCGTCCGCGACGTCCGCTACGAAATCCGCTACCGCGCGGTGACCAGCGAGAGCGAGCGCATCTTTGTAGAATTTACGTACTCAGGCTCATTCCTTGTCGACCTGAAAGATGGTGAGACCTGGCGGAGGCGCATCGGCGACCACCGCATGACGCTGGTACGCGATAGCGAGCATCCCTCGGGCTACCGAATTCTGTCTGGAATGTAGCCTCTTCGCTGGGTGCACCACGCAACGTTCGGCATTCCAAGGGTGCCTGCGGCAAACACCGCAACGCCTGCGTACAGTGCCAGCGTATTATTTAGCTCAACTATAGGTTGTTTGAACTACCCAGTGTGCCTTAGGCTAGAAAGCGGTGCGCCTCTGGTTACAGGATATCAAGCTCAAGTGTCTACACGAGCCGCTGGAGCGGCTCGCTGGCTCTTCCGGGTCTTCGCGTCCCGCGCAGTCTTGCTGGCCCCGCGGCCGGGAGACAGCTGAAAGACGAGCCATAGGGGAACGCATCGATCTCGCATGTTTCTGCACCGGGAGCAGGGCGGCGGCGCTGCTTGTCCAGACATCCTGCTGTGGACGCAAGCCGTCAACCTCGGCATCGCGCGCAGCTATCCAGTCGCAATGGGACGCACCTCAACATGGATGACTCGCAGACGAATGCGGCCGACAGCGGTGCGGCGCTCGGGCGTCTCAAACTTAAGCGCGTGCGCGTCACCACCAGTGAGCTTGCGAACCTTGTGTCGCAGTCCCAGACCCCCGCCAGCGGGGCGGCCGGTGAACTCTCGGCGCTCTTGAGCGCGCTTGCCGAGCGTTTCGGTGTACCCGCTGTCGATCTTCGCCAACTGGTGATTCCACTGAAGTATCTGGAGCTCCTCAAGGAAGAAGAGGCGTCGCAATGGCAACTTCTTCCGCTATTCATGCGATCTGAACGGCTGCTGGTAGCGACCGTAGACCCGGACAACGAAACCAATATTGCCGCCCTACGTGAACGGACCTCCGGCGAGATCGATGTAGTGGTCGCCCTCGAAGGCCACCTGATTCGAAGCATCCACGATGCCTACGCCCTTTTGCGCGCGGGGCAGGACTACTTTATCGGTGCCGATGTCCGCGCAGACTTCTTTGAATCGCGAGGCCTTGCGGACCCACGTCACGGGGCACCCACTGCACACGCAGATGCGTCTGAACGCATGGAAGTCGGCCCCGCACTCGGCACGCAAGCCCTCGATATTGACATCGCCGTCGTCGATGCAGACAAGCGTCGCCGGGCGGGTATCGAGCGTCACCTAGCCGCACTCGGCTGCCGCGTCGCTGTGAGTCAGGCGACGTTAGAGAGCTTGCCGCAGGGCGCCCCCAAACATCGCGTGTTGCTTATCGACAAGCTTGACCACGCTCTCTTTCACACGCTGCCAGCGTCGCCGCCCGCTGGCGAAGCAAGAGGTGCTCCCCCGCCGGTTCCCGGCGTCACTTGGATCGTGCTGGTGCCGAAGGCGCGGGGTTGGCGTTTCGTTGAGGAAGTCCGCGCACGACTTATTCCCCGCATCGTAGTTTATCCGTATCCCGCACCGACGGCGATGCTCATGGCCTGGCTTGCGCCTCAGCGCGCACAACCGTTGGCGCAAGAGGCCGTCAAGGAAGCCGCTCGACGCTTCGACCGGGAGGGCCCCAAAGCGGCTTTGGCTCACCTGCAAGCCTGCATTCGCGAGGGCCTGTGCCACGTCGACGTGTACCTGCAAGCGGGTTTGCTTCTAGCCAAGTTGGGTCAGACGGAACAGGCTGCAGAGGTGCTTGAGTGGGCCCTCGTCGCGGACCCCAAGCACTTTGTAGCAGCCAAAAACCTGGCGGTGCTTTATGAGACGCTCGGCTGCGAACTGCGCGCTCGGGACACTTGGGAGCGCGCCTGGCTTCAGGCACCCGACAGCGGCATCGCGAGGGACATCGGAGCGCACTTGTCAGCCCTGCTCGAACGGGCCGGCCCACTAGCTGGCGAAGCCCCTGCCGTGTCACGCTCTGTAGAAAAGGTGGAGCGGAAACCCCTATGACCGCTCCCCGAGCTGCTCGATCCGACCAAGTAGACCGAGCATCCTTGATTCTCTGTGCGCCATGATTGTTGCTTGCCCGCAATGCTCCGCTCGCTATCGCATCGACGACCGCAAGGTCGCGGGTAAACGCTTACGCACGACCTGTCGTAAATGCGGGCACGTTTTCGTGGTCTCCGAGGCGAGCGCGCTGAGCGCGGAACCAGGCCGCCAAGGCGCGGTTGGACTTCACGCCGAATCATTGGCTCCAGCGCCGGAAAAGGCGCGGGAGGCTGGTCGAGGTCTCCCCGCACGCCCATCGCCCCCGGAACGGTCCCCGGCGAAGCCTCCGAAGGCGCCACCCGCTCCAGCAGGAAACCCACGGAGCGCGTCCGGGCCGGGACGGCGCGCGGCCGCAGCGCCTTTACCTGCCACACCGGCGCCGGCCACATCTGGACGTGCGAAGGCTGATGCAGCCTTTCCGCGAATGGGCAAACCGCGGCTTCAGCCAGCCACTTCGATGCGAGCGCGTGGCCCGTCAGCCGCTGGCCATCAGAACCCGGGACGCGGTGCCGGAGCTAACCAGCAAACGGCGCAAGATGCGAGCCTTTCTCCCTTGCCTGTGGTTCCCATGCGGGTACGCAAGGAGAAAGAGCCTGCCAAGACCTCCGGCCCGACTCGCTATGGCGCAACGGAAAGAACACCCAACCGAGATAGCGGCGACCAGAGGTCCGCTATGCAGCAAAACGTCCCAACCAACGCCCTCCCCCAGTCAGCCAAGCGTTCAGAAACCGGACCCGCTGCCGTGAGACCCTTCGCAGCGCAGCCCCGCTCTAGCGCGGAGCGAAGTGGATCCGCTCAGGCGGCTTCGACCCCTTCATCCGACGGGCAAGCGGTCGAGGATGGATGGTTCGCTGGGCTGGACGGCAAGGCAGTGGGCCCGCTACCCGCACGCGACGTGCGCCAACGTATCCACAGCGGAGAGATGAATCCCGAAACTTTGGTTTGGCGCGAAGGCATGGCCGGATGGCAACCGCTTGCCAGGGTGCCGTCTCTCGCGCCCATGGTTGCCCCGGCAGAAGCAGCGTTCGGCAGTCTGCAAAACGATGGCCTCGACGACGATCTCGACGACGGCGCGACTGCCATATGGCACCAGGATGACGTGAGCGGGGGCTCGCTAGCTGCCCAGAGTCACGACGCGGCATCCCACGACCCAGCACACTTAGGTGTCGGCGTAGACAGGGATGAACGCGGAGAGAGCAATCTGGCGAACCGGAGCGCAGGATGGGCGGATCCGAGGGGTTCCGTTGCGCCTCTCCGTGAGACGTCGATACAGCCCGACGGCTCAGAAGACGAGGAGCTTCCTTCGAGTTCGATGTACCGCCGCCGACAAAGCATGGGCGCTGCCGCAGAAGACCCGCTGGTTGGAACGGCTAATATTAGCCCACATGCTTTCAACTACCGCGAACCCTCGCGCGAGGAAGCGCTTGTCAGTCTGCCGCCGATTGCCGAATCACGACGTCGGCGCCTACCTGTTTGGGCGTTTGCGCTGATCGCCGCGGCAATGGCATTCGGCATGTCACTCGGCATACTGTTGGGGCTGCGCTGGATTTTCCCTCAATCCATGACAGCTACGCAGGCCATTGAACCAGAGGTCATTCCGGAACCGAGCGTTCAGGACGAACCCGATGACCTCTACATCCCACCGGAGGTAGAAAGCGAAGGGACAGCGGAGAAACCAGCTGCTGTGCAACGCGAGCGCGCGACCGGCGGCAGCGCGCGTCCGGAACCGCGCAGGACCCGGGAAAGGCCTGAAGATGCGCAGGAGGATGGTCTCAGCGCCGCGGATAAAGCAAAACTGGCTCGCATGGCCGGTGGCGGCGTGAAAGGCGCAGGTTCCAACGCCTTCGGGGGCAGTGCGGGAAAGGCGAGTAGTGGCCAAAGCCTCACCAATGCTCAGCTCTCGAAAGTGGTGAACGATAACCGCCCGGCGCTGAAGCGCTGTCATGAGAAGGCGCTTCGGGGTCGCCCCAGCACCCCCAGGATGCGCGTTGACTTCCTAGTCAACGTGGGCACTTCGGGCGTTGTGACTAAGGTCGAGGTCAGCGGCTCGACGATTGCGGAAATGACTACATGTATGACGCAAACCATCAAGCGTTGGCGATTCCCAGCTGCCACCTCACCGTCCTCCGTTAAGTTCCCTGTAGTGTTCGACCCGGGGGCTTGACCGCAGGCGCACCGCGTCTCACGCCCTGGCCATGTCTTTGTGGGTGACGGGCGTACTCGTGATGGCTCTGCCTCTGGGGCTCGCACTTGTGGGCGCACTGCTGCTAGCGCTGCCTCAGGGGCTGCGGGAGCCGGGCCTGATGGGGCTCTGGCGGACCTGTCTGCTCGCCTTGCTGTTGGTGGTCGGCGGGGGCCTCTTTTGGAACGCATGGCTGGATTGGACAGACTGGGCCTTCGACCACTGGGGGACATAGACCTTGATCGCCTGGGTCCCGGCTTTGTCGCTGAATTTCTACCTGGCTATCGCCGCGCTTGTGGCCGTGGTTCTGCTTTTCTTAGCACGGGGGATACCTGCGTTGCTGGCGGCGGGACTATTGAGTCCCGGCATTACGGCAGCGTGTCTAGGGCACCCCGAACTTCTCATCACGAGCGCGTGTGGCCTAGGTGCGGGGTGGGCCGTGGTGCACTGGCTGGGAAGTCTGCTCGCTACACTCCTGCCGCCCGATGACCTGACCGAGGGCGCAGTGGGTCGCCTCATCGAAATCATCGGCGTGGGAAGCCTCGCGCTGACGCCCGCCTACTGGCGCTTGGCCAACGGCAGCGCCAGGGCCTTGGCGCACGCCTTTAGGACAGAAACCACTTTGCTCGACGACAGCCGCCACTTGCCCGTCTCGTCGTTGCCGCTTGATCACTGGACACTCTGGGTCGTTGCGCTTCTGTTCGTCGCCGCTGCCACACTTATCGCTTTCCGCTGGCTAACGTCGACGAACGTCGGGGCTACCCTTGCGACGGGCCTGCGTTGGGGGATGGGCAGCGTTGCATTACTCGTCGCGCTGCATTGGCTCGTGCGTGAACGCGGCCCGAATCTATGGGATGCGGTCATGCCCTAGGTCTTTGCGTCGGAAAGTGCTGAAGTGCTCTCGCATTCCCCCTCCCCCGCAGGCTCCCCAGGGCGTGCGTCTTACTGACCTCGTAGGGTTAAGGCCCGCGTGCTACGTATGTGGTTGTGAATCAGGGAATCGGGGATCCCGGGCTTTGCGAATGCGTTTTGCCCGGACATCAACTCAAGCGCCTCTACGAAGCCGAAGACATCGCAGCGGGCGTGCGTAGAGTCGCCACCGCTATCGCAGACCAGACCATGAGCGCACAGTTGCTGTGCGTGCCCGTGCTCAAGGGTAGTTTGATGTTTGCGGCGGATCTCTTGCGGGTGCTGCCGCCCACCGTTGAAGTCGATTTTTTGGGGGTAAGCTCCTACCAAGGCGGTGCGAGCTCTTCGGGAATCGTGAAGCTCACACGCGACATCAGCACGTCCATAGAAGACCGTGACGTCTTGGTGATTGAGGACATCGTCGATACCGGGCTCACGATTCGCTATCTTCTCGACACCCTAGCGTTGAGGAAGCCGCGATCGCTGAGAGTCGCTTCTCTCCTCGACAAGCCGTCGCGCCGTGTGGTCGAGGTCCCCATCGACTTTTGTGCCTTCAAAATCCCCGATCTTTTCGTCGTCGGCTACGGCCTCGACTACGCTGAGGCCTACCGCGGTCTCCCTTATTTGGCCGAACTGACCCTCCCTGAGCATAGCTAACGTTGCGGTACGCAAAAAAGGGCTAGGTTTATCACTTCCCGCCTTCGGGGGGCTGTTCTGAACCCAAGCTAGGCTAAGGTAGAAGTCTGGAGAGCGCGCGCGGGCTTTCTGTCCTTGCGCTCGAAGGAGCTGGGCGCGTTCTGACAGCGCTAGCGACAAGGTAACCCAGCCATGAGCCAACGTCTCGAGATGCTTGAACGGGTGATTGCGGCAGGGTCCGATGACCCCTTCCACTGGTATGCCCGTGCCATGGAATACCGTAGCTTGGGTCGCTTCGAGGAAGCACTGGCGGCCTATGCGGCGGTAGCGGAACGCTTTACGGCCTACGTACCGACCTACCTCATGGCGGGTCAACTCGCGGCAGAGGTGGGACAGACGGATAGCGCGAGGCAATGGCTTAACCGCGGGATTAGGGCAGCGACTGACGCGGGTGATGCACACGCCCAGAGTGAGTTGCGCGCCGCCCTTGCAGCTCTTGAGGGCACCGCGGATGCATAAACCTCGTGGACGCTGGGCTGTAGTGTTTGCTGCTTGTGGGATGTTAGCGGCGAGCAGTTGCTCAAAGCGCGACCGGATCGTCCCCGAGCCCATAGACCTCGATGGGCAGGGGCCCGCAGAGGTCTGCAATGGTCGCGACGATAACGGCGACGGTATCGTCGATGGTCCTTTTCGTGATGCGGAAGGCCGCTACAGCGTTGACGCACAACATTGCGGGGCTTGCAACCGACCCTGTAGCCCAGAGGGCCTCGCTACCGAAGCCAGCTGCGGCATTGTCGCTGGACGCGCGCGCTGCATCAGCACCCGCTGCCAAGACGGCTTTGTACCGAGTGAACTCGGGGTGTGCATCCCTCGCTTCGAACGCCTCTGTCTACCCTGCGACGGCGACACACAGTGCGGTACCGAACCGGGTGCGCGGTGCGCGCTCGTGGCGGGCGAAGCGCGCTGCCTCGCGGGCTGCGAGCAAAGCTGCGGGGCGGGCTTCGGCTGCGAGGACGGCCTATGCCGCCCAGTCTCCGGCAGTTGTAGTTGCGAGGCGGGCGCACGCTACGACCTCGCCTGCGCACTGACCGATCCCGGGGGCGCACTGTGTGTCGGCTTCGCGCGCTGCGAGGACGGTTCCCAAACCGAATGCCTCGCACCCGAGGAGCGCTGCGATGGTACCGACAACGACTGCGACGGCATCATCGACAACCCGTTCCGCGATGAACAGGGCAACTACGTAGTCGACGCCAATCATTGCGGGAGCTGCGGCGTGAGCTGCCTCGGCACGGTACTGCCGGAAGGCGCGCTGACCTGCGGCGGGGACCCGTTCAATCCACGCTGCGTCCTCGACTGCCCCGGGCTGGAGGACGGCATCGATATTGGTGACCAAGTGGATGCAGACGGCATCTTTGCGAACGGTTGCGAATGCACCGTGCGTTCGCTGGACGATACACCTGGGCCCATCGGTGCGGACGGCGAAGACATCGACGCGAACTGCGATGGCGCGGACGGCGTTGTCACTGCGAGCGTCTACGTCGCGAACGATGGCGACGATACCCAGCCTGGCTCACCCACCCTTCCCGTGCGCACCCTAGGCCGCGCCCTGGAAATCGCCGAAGCATCCCGCGACACCGCAAACCCTCGGCTGACGTTATTCCTCGCGTCTGGCGTTTACAACGAAACCCTTAATCTCAGCCCCGGACTAAAAGTCTACGGTGGCTACCGCCGAGACTTTCGCGCTCTAGACCCAAACGCATTCCGCGTCGAAGTGCGCGCGCCCGCCGGGGGAGACGCACCGGGCGGCGCCGCGCTGGTCGCACGGGGCCCTGGCATGCTTGGCGCGGAGGTGCGCTGGCTAAGCCTACGTGGCGCCGACCAGCTGCTCGCCCTGTCCCCCGCACTCGGCGCGGTGCTCATCGACCCCGACGCCAGCCTACGCTTGCGGGACCTAGAGATCGCAGCGGGTCTTTCCGCGAACGGCCTCGGAGGCTCGCCGGGGGTACCTGGTCAGAGTGCGCTTTCAACCCTGCCCACCGGCGGCGATGCACCGCGCGCCGCGCTTGAGAACGCCGCAAACCAATGTATCGGCTCAAGCGCCAACACCGGGCGCGGCGGCAACGGCGGCGTGGCTCAGTGCCCGGGCGGAACCTCCCAGGGAGGTCGCGGCGGTCAGACCCGCTGCCCACGCTTCGCCTCCGTGCAGGAAGCCGGGCAGTCCGGGGCTGCTGTCGGCGCAGCGGCCGGTGGTCAAGGTGGTCGGGGTGGCCAGGATTCCACCGGACCCATTTTTGGCTTTACGGGCTCTCAAGTGTGCGGCCAGGCAGTGTGCTGTGGCCTTGCGGACTTTACAGTGCCGTCCAACTTCTCAGGTCCGGAAAGCGGCTCACCGGGTAGCCCCGGGGCGACGGGCAATGGCGGACAGGGCTGCACCGACCCGTTTGGAACCTTCACGACAGACGGCTGGAGCGTGCCCAGCGAGGCGCGCGCTTCTGGTGGCTCGGCTGGTCGAGCGGGTGGCGGCGGGGGCGGAGGCGGCGGAGGCGGCGGTGTCGAGATGGAATTCGTCGAGAACGCCTGCGAGTT
>SLEO01000049.1 GCA_007124745.1 Myxococcales bacterium | reverse complement strand
GCAGGATTCGCTGGACTCACGACGTTGGCCACTGCGCTCACGGAGGCGGACCTGGTAAGCACGCTTCGCGGCGAAGGTCCTTTCACGGTGTTCGCTCCGACGAACGCCGCGTTTGCGGCGCTTCCCGCGCTTCCCGAAGGCGACGCTCTTGAGCTCACGCTGCAGTACCACGTAGTCAGTGGGGCCCGCGTAGCTGCGGGCGACATCGCATCGGGGCTAAGCACCGCCAGCGCAGTGGCTACCGACAGCAACGCCAACGCGTTGACCCTTATTTTGAACAAGGACGAGTCGGTGAACGTCAACGCCGCAACAGTGATGCAGGCAGACATCCGCGCCACCAACGGTATCATCCACATCATTGGCTCGGTCCTTCTGCCGCCCACCATTGTTGATTTGGCCGGATTCGCGGGTCTAACCAGCCTAGCGAGCGCCCTCGGCGCCGCCGATGGCGACTTAGTCGCCACGCTCTCCACACCGGGCACCTTCACGGTGCTCGCCCCAACCAATGCGGCCTTCGCGGCAATCACCGCACCGACCGACCCAAGCGAGCTTGCGAACCTGCTCCTCTACCACGTGCTCGGCGCACCTAACGACGCGGCACCCGTGCTTGCGTCTGGCGTCCCGAATAACGCCACACTGCCCACGCTCTTCGCGGATAACAACATCACGAGCAACACCGAGTCCGGCGTGACGTTCACCGATGCGCAGGGCGGCGTTGCCAATGTGGTCATTCCCGACGTAGTCGGCACCAATGGCGTCGTTCACGTCATCAACCGCGTGCTCCAGCCCGCCTCGCTCTAGTGCGTTGACTCAGCCGCTCCTGGGGAGCTGCCCCGCAGCCGCGGGTTGTGCCTCTCCAGGAGCCCTACTCGACACGGCAACTAAGGCCTTCTTCTCGCGAAGCGTTCTCGGATAGGTCTAGAACCGTAGGGCGCCGCGCGCCCCTACCGTGTCCTTTATTCGATGAAGTGTACCCGGCCACTGTCCATGTAATAGACCCCGCCGATGATGCGTACTTCGCCTGCATCCGCGAGTTCTTGGATGATTGGGCTGCGTGACCGGATATCGCTCATGGTCATTCGAACGTTTTGCTCGGTGACCATCTTCAAAAACTCTGTGTTGTTGCTGGACTTCTCGCCCGCATACTCGGCGAAGTGTGCCACTGCGGGCTGGATGTTGCTTAGCATTGGCGTGATGTTGCCCAGTTCGACACCATCGAGTGCGGCTTTGATAGCACCGCAGTCTCCATGGCCGAGTACGAGAATGACCTTGGCGCCAGCAACTTTTGTCGCGAACTCCAGGCTGCCGAGAATATCGGTGTTTTCGAAGTTGCCCGCCACCCTCGCGACGAAAACATCTCCGATGCCTCGGTCAAACACATCCTCGATAGGAATTCTGGAGTCAAGGCACGACAAGAATGCAGCCTTTGGAAACTGGCTCCCCACAGAGGCCCTCACTTGAGCGCTGTGATCTCGCACCGTAAGCGTACCCGACACGAAGCGCTCATTGCCTTCGCGCAAACCTCGCACAATGCGGTCGGGCGTGAGGGTTTGGCGTTCTTCGCTGGTGAGCACGGTCTGCACCAGCGGTTTGGGCAGTTCCGCGGACTTTTCTACCTGCTGCGCGGCCGGTCGCGCTTGGGTGTCTGCAGGCTTCTGCTTGCAACCCACCCCTGCGCACAACACAAGCCCAAGTGCCACTGCGGCACGTAAGCTTTCAGGGGGCATTTTGTTAAAATGCCCCAGGGTTTTCGGGAGTAAATCCCGAACCCCCTCCCCCACTCTGCCGTCAAGGTGGCCTAAAGCTGCGCGCGGGGCCCCAGCGCCCGCTTGCTCTTTCCTCCCGCGTTTTCGCTTTATCCACCCCCCCTGAACGCTTACCTGCGGCACCGAGCATATCTGAACAGATTCTCATCGCGTCTCCTGGGATTGCGCCTCGCGTGAGACTGTTGCTTAAAGTCACCGTAGGGCGTTACGGGATCGTGCGCAAACGTGGGACCCGATGAGGTTATGCTACCCGCCATTGGGTCGCCCGCGAGGCCGCTGGTGTTGACACCAGGTTCCTAGTTGTTGAGACGTTGCCTCTCCGAGCTCTCGGAGGATGTATCGGCGCCCGTTCCGGTTGCAGAAAATGCAACGGGCGAAGCGCGCACCGCAGGTGGGGTTACCGTGATGAACGGCATCTGCTCGGCGCCGTGGCAGGCATTGCAGGTCGCCGTGAACGAAAGGAGGGCTGCGTCCATGGCATCGCCATCTTGGCGTTCGATGGCCCCGCGCACGGTTGTCACGGCGCCCTCAAGCATGCGCGCGGAGGCGGCTCGGGCAGGGCGGCGCTCGATGCCCCGGGCCACCGCCGTTTCGACTTTGCCCAGCTGGTAGGCCGCGTAACCCCAGTTGCGGTCTTGGCCCGCCCAATAAAGCTCGGTGTAGCGGTAGCCGACTTCGACCATCGCCATGTCGAAGCCGCGCAGATGCGCAGCGACGCGGTCGAAGCGCTCGTCGACCGTCCCGTGGAGCCAGCTTTCAGGTGCAGCGCGCGCAGCGGCTTCCGGTTCAGCGACGCGTGGCGCTTCCTTCGGACTGCAGGCGGACAGGAGCCCCGCCGCGAGGATGAGTTGATACACGTTGCGTCTCAGAACCACGTCTCACGTTCACCCTAGCGGTACGTGCAGGGCAAGGCACGCGGTCATCCGTCTTGTATACTTTCTCGATAAGTAATACTGTAAAGATGTAGTAATGTTAGTTAGTGAGCGCGTTGTGTTTGGAGAACACGTGCAGGTCATCAGGAAGTTGACGCTAGGCGCGCAGGTGACGTGTCTGTCAGTGATCTTAATGACCTGGATGACGGGCTGTGGCTTCATTGGTTACGAAGGCATCACGCGAGACGCGGAGCCAGGTACGCCGGGCGACGGCGGGAGCCCCGGTTCCGAGCTGGCCGAAGAGACGGTTTCGGAGGGCCAAGCTCCAGGCGCGTTAGGTGTGGCCTCGCCGTCCGCGTGCACCGTTCAGTGTGACCCCGGTCACGAGTGTATCCCGCCCGCGAGCTGCTTGCCGCGCGCCTGGATGGCTTTCGATACCACGCGCGTGGTTGATTCACGCGCTCCCAACCTGGGGGAGGGCGGCGAGCCAGTGGCATTGGAGCTTGGCTACAGCGGCTCTTCGCCGGTGGCAGAGTGGCGCACCGACGGCGCTTATGTGAGCAATGGGGGGTTTCTCCGCTCTGACTCTGAGCCGATTGCACTTCGGGAGACGCTCATGCAGGCAGACGTCTTGACCATCGAGCTGAGTGTAACGCCCGCTAGCCTCGAGTTCGAAGGCGAACGCAGGCTGCTCACCCTGACCCAGCCGGACTCACCGAGCGTGGCCTTCACCGTTGGGCACGGTAGCGGTGGTGATGGGTGTGTCGACGCACCCTCGTGTGTCTCCGGCCGCGTCCGCCGGGGCGCAGG
>SLEO01000231.1 GCA_007124745.1 Myxococcales bacterium | reverse complement strand
AAATATTCGCTGAGAAGGCGCGACGACGAAGACAATGCCGCGCATTGTTGAGGAGATGCAACGCCCTCAGCGGAGATTTGCAGTGTTCTCGCAGCGTTCCTTAAACGTAATCAAGTCTATTAAGTGGGCGCTGAGGCCCCGCTTGCCGGCTTTAGATTTTTTGGGGAGCGTTTGCGGGATTCACTCCCGAAAACTCGGGGGCATTTTGTAAAATGCCCCCTGAACAGTCACCGTTGAACACTTGCACGCCGCATAAAAGTGGAGACACACTGAGGCGGCGTGCTGGTTGAACTGTTCAAGGCTGCGGCCAAGTTTTGGCGCTTTCGCATCGCGCTGGCGCTCACGCTTTTCATTCTGCTCTTCGCAACCCTCGGCCCACTTATCGCGGTGCACGACCCCGTCGCGCAGTTCACCGAAGCGCTTATCGACGACAAGGGCCATCTTGCGGGCCCGCTGGAGGTTCCAGGCTTCTGGTTAGGGGCGGATGCGGTCGGGCGGGATGAGTTCTCACGGCTTGTTCATGGGGGCAAGGTCTCACTGATCGTGGCGGTCGTGGCTTCGAGCATCGCCGTTAGCCTCGGTTTGCTGGTGGGCATGCTCGCTGGCTACCTATCGGGCCCGGTCGATAGCTTCTTGATGCGCCTGGTGGACTTCGTCCTGTCGCTGCCGTTTCTTCTGGTGGCGATTGCCCTCAACAGGGTGATCAACCGCCCGGATATGCTGACGGTCGCCATCCTGCTGGGCGTGTTGTCCTGGACCAGCCTAGCGCGCGTGGTTCGCACCAAAACGTTGCAGGTACGGCGCTGCGGATACGTCGTCGCCGCTCGAGCCCTTGGCTACGGTCCGTGGCACATCATGTGGCGGCATATCCTGCCCAATGTCTCCGCGCCGGCACTCGTGCTTGGCACGACGACCCTCGGCAACATGATCCTGATGGAAGCCGCCATGTCCTTTCTAGGACTCGGGGTGCGCCCCCCCATCCCTAGTTGGGGCTCCATGCTTCGAGAGGCGCAGGATCTCATGATTCATTCGCCGCATTTGGTGCTCTTCCCCGGCTTACTCGTCGGCATCGCCGTCTTTGCATTCAACCTAATGGGAGAGGCGCTCCGCGATGTGCTCGACGTTCGCTCCCACTAGCCTTCGCGAGGACGACTCCTCGGCAGCCAAGTTGCCCGGTGCCTGCTTGCTGGGCGCACGGCTGCCGGGCGCACAGGGCGGCCTAGGTCTCGCGCGCCGGAGACGGCTGGACGCGTATACAGCAGGCGCATTATGCAGAGGCGAATCCCGCGTGCGCCGCTTAGTGCGCTCAGCGGCGAGCGGGGCCCTTTTGGTCCTGCTCATATTCGGCGGATGCCGCAAGGTCGCAGACCATCCGCTTTTTCGCGGCGCTGGCCACCAAGAGCCGCAGGCCGGTGGCACATTTCGCTTTTACCACGAGACGAATGTCCGCACGCTCGACCCCCATGTCGCCTACGACGAGCTGTCCATCATGGCGTTGCGCCTCGTCTACGAGCCACTGCTGAACTTCGATGCCGA
This sequence comes from Myxococcales bacterium, assembly GCA_007124745.1. GTDB lineage: Bacteria > Myxococcota_A > Polyangia > Polyangiales > SLQV01 > SLQV01. The sequence continues at coordinate 11,107 of SLEO01000231.1, read as the reverse complement.
CGGCGAACTCATCGCCGGCTTGGCCGAGGCGCTCCCCGAACTCTCGGAGGACGGCCTGAGCTATCGCCTCCGATTGCGTCAGGACGTCATGTTTCAAGACGGGCACGCGCTCGATGCAGAAGCGGTTCGCGCGAGCCTCTACCGCATGCTGGCACCCAAGACCGGCTCACCTGCCACCGAGTTCTTTACGAAGCTGCGGGGGCTTGCGGCCTTTCGCGCAGGCACGTCCAAGGAGATCGAAGGCTTAGTCATCGAGGACGCGCACACCCTACGTTTCGATCTACGCGAGATAGACGTCGCTTTCCCCTTCGCACTGGGCTTAACCTTCACCTCGCCCATCGCGCCGACGGCACTCGCGCGCGCCGCCGCCGGCGAACGCTTGCCACCGCTAGGCACCGGGCCCTACCGACTCGAGCAGTGGGAACGCGGTGTCGCTTTGACCTTCGACGTCAACGCGACCTATCACACACCGGCGGCACGGCCGGAGCGCATGGTGTTCTACGAGAATGTGCCGCGACATCTCGCGATCATGCGCTTCCGCAATGGAGAACTCGACGTCCTATTCTCTTTCTCGCCGGCGGACGCGACCTTCTTTCGGGAGACGCCCTCCTGGCAGCCACAAGTTCACGAAAACGTCGAGGCCATCATCGGCGGCATTGTCATGAACTGCGAACTCCCGCCCTTCGACAACGTGCACGTGCGCCGTGCCGTTGCCTTTGCCCTCAACCGCGAGCGCTGGCGCGCCGCCCGAGGCAATAGCTTCATCGCCTGGGGCCAGCCCTTGCCACCCATGCTCGATGGGTCTCTCCCGCCCGAACACCCATCCGTTCAGCGCTACAACTTGGACCGCGCCCGTGCAGAGCTGGCGAAGGCTGGATTCCCCGACGGTCTACCCTACCCGATTGAACTGTGGCTCGGCGAGAGTCCAGGCGCGCAGGTATCTGGCCAGTTTGCCCAGGCGGACCTCGCGAAAATCGGAATCAAGCTCGAACTCAAGCCCGTGTCCTTCGCCGTCTTCATCGAAGAGACCAGTAAACGCGGTCGCGTGCCGATGTTTTTCAGCGCCTGGGGACAGGACTTTCCCGATGCGAGTTCGGTTCTCGATCCGCTCTTTCACAGCCGAGGTATTGAAAGTGACGAATCACAGAACCGGTCGTTCTACATCAACGACACGGTGAGCCGGATGCTCGACCAGGCCCACCTTCTCCGAGACCCCGATCAGCGCGAAGCCCTCTACGCCGCCGCCTCGAAAATCATCGCCGAAGATGCTCCCTGGGCCTTTCTCTACGTTCCACTGCGCATGAACGCGTATCAGCCTTACGTCCGCAATGTGACCCATCATCCCGTCTGGTCACATCCCTATGAATCGGTGTGGCTCGACTTGCCTCGCGTGCCGTGGACTCAGGGGCGTGCGCCGGGAGGGGCCCACTAGATGAAGCCCCCGCGATATCGCGACCCCAGTGGCACATGGCAACTAGCTAGCGCCGCCGATGCGGTGTTCGCGCTAGCGGCGCAGCGGGGTCACTATGGTTGAGCACCTCATCCGGCGTACCGCCTATGCGCTGTTCATCGTGTGGGCGTCGGTGTCCTGCGTGTTCTTCTTGATGTACGCGGTGGGAGACCCAGCCGCTGCCACCCTCGGAGAGCGCGCCTCCGCGGAACAGCTCGCCAACTTTCGCGCACAGCACGGCCTCGACCGGCCCGTGCTCAGCCAGTACCTGACCTACATCGGGGTGCGGCCATGCCATGTGCGGCCGGGCTATTGCGGTCTTGCGCAGGGGCATCTCGGCGACTCCCTACGCCTTGATGCCACTATTGCCAGCGTGTTTGCTGAACGCATTCCCCGCACCGCACTCCTCGGCGCGATGGCGACGTTGATTGAGATCATCATCGGGGTGGGGCTCGGCCTCTGGGCGGGCGCCACACGCCGGCGCTGGGTGGATTCCTCGCTGCTGACCTTCGCTTACCTTGGCATATCGATTCCGACCTTCGTCGCGGGGCTCATCGCGCTCGACCAACTCGCTTTTCGTATGGGCCTCTTCCCCGTCGGCGGCTACGGCGAGACGCCGCTAGACCACCTCAAACACGCCCTGCTTCCTAGCCTGGTGCTCGGCCTCCTCGGCTCGGCCACCTACTTGCGCCTTGTGCGCTCGGAGACGCGGGACCTTCTCGCCGACGAGTTCTCCCGAATGTTGCGCTCGCTTGGGGTGAGCCGAAGACGGCTCACCTTGCGCTACCTGCCGCGGCTCGCCATCTTGCCCGTGATTACGCTTCTTGGCCTGCACCTACCCGCGCTTGTAGGCGGTGCGGTCATCACCGAAACCATCTTCGGTTGGCCGGGGCTCGGCCGACTCGCCGTGGAAGCCATCTACAATCTCGACGCGCCTCTGGTGCTCGCCGTCGTGCTTGTCGCATCCATGGCGGTGCAGGCCGGCAACTTGCTCGCCGACATGGCGCTGCACCTGCTCGACCCCAGAGTCGCGCGCACCTGACGCCATGGGGAAGACAGCTAAGGGTCGACCCGCGGGCGGCTAGGCGGCCGACTTGGCGACATCAACGCGATAAATGGGTAGGCCGTCTTGAGTGGCGCGCACCTCGCGGTTGGACACGGAGGGATAGGGGTTGTGTTCGGGCTGCGACACACTCGCGCCGGGCAAGGCCCCCGCAAGCGCTATGAAGGTGCGCGCACGGTCTTCGACATCCGTCTGCAGATAAAGGTGTCCGCCTGGTTGCAGTGCGGCCCAAAAGCTCGGCAAAGTTGCATCCCGCAATACCTGGCGTTTTGCGTGGCGAGCCTTCCACCAAGGGTCAGGGAAGTGCACGAAGATGCGTTCGAAACGCAGATCATCCGCGCGATGCCGCAGCAGGGTGAGCACGTCGCCCTGAAAAACCGATACATGCGTAGCTTGCCGCGCCGCCGCCCAGGCGTGTACCGCAGCGGCACACCCGTGCTTGATCTCGACGGCAAGAAGCGCCCGGTCTCCTGTTTCTGCCCGCTGCTCGACCCAGTGACGCAAGGACCCGCCGCGGCCAAAACCCACGTCGAGGTCGCAGGGGCAGCCGGCGGGTAGGCGCAGTGTATCGCGCGACCACCGCGGGCCCTGCGGTAGGGCCTCCAGCTGCGGCGCACCGTTCGGAACTGACCGACGCGCGCGCTTGGATGACGGCGTATCCGACGGGCCGAGTGCTGACCCCGCGTCCGTAGCTGCTTGCGACACTGCATCCTGCGTAGGGAGGTCCGCCGCAGCTTCCCGCGGTTCATCGAGAGGGGAATGCGCCATGACTCTACCCGGCTGTCGCCAGCACGGGCTGGGGGAAATCACGATACCGATACCGGCGGGCTAGGACACCGAAAACAAGGGCGGCCGCGCTCATGAGCAGCGCAAACACAAGGAAAAACTCACGCAAAGGCAGCGTGAGCAGCTCCGCCAGCCACGCTGTCAACAGGTTGCCGGCAGCGGTAGTTAGAAGCCAAAAGCTCATCACGAGCGACTTAACTTGGTGCGGCGCCTGGGAGTACGCAAACTCCAGACCCGTAATCGACACGAGAATCTCCGAGGCCGTGAGAAGAGCATAGGGAGCGATCTGCCAAAGCAGATGGACCGTGTGACCCGCATCAAGGCGCCACTGCAACGCAGCCACTACGAGAAAGGAGGAGGCGGCAATCCACATCCCCGCCGTCATCCGGCCCAAAGGCGACGAAAGCCGCGGAAAACGCCGCAACCGTGGGTAGACAAAGCGGCTCATGAGCGGGAGCAGAAGCATCACGAGGACCGGGTTAGCCGCTTGGATCTGCTCGGGGAGTACGCCGAACGAACCTAAAGCGCCGAGGGTGACGTGCGCCTCCATGAGCTGTGCTTGGTCGAGCCAGCTTGTCGCGTATTGGTCCCAAAGGGCCCAAAAGCAGCTCACAATAAGAAAGACGACGGCGATGCGATAAATTGCGAGTGGGCCTTCAACATCGCCACGCCCAAAGCGCCGCAGCGCCAGTCGGAGGGCACCCACTCGAGATAGACGCAATAAAAACCGTGCCTTCACCAAGGCGAATGAAACTGCGAGAAACCCTCGCTGGGGCTCTAGCCGCTGGCGATAGCGGTAGGTGAACCAGGCCGCGAGTGCAGCCAGTGACCCTACCAGAACCCGCGCAAGCGCGTCCGGCCCGACGGGTAGAACCAGCGCGACGCCTGCGATAAACGCGAAGGTCGCTACCAGTGAGTCCAGTAAACCGAGGCGGCCGCCGGGACTCGGCGGGACGTGGACAAAACGACGGCGACCAAGCCAGAACACGCCCGTAGCGCACGCCGTAAGGACGCCGGGTATCGCGAAGGCCACGGACCACCCGAAGCGCTCCTTGATCCAGGGTATGAGCAGGGTTGAGAAGAACGCACCGAGATTGATGACGAAATAGAAAATTTGGAAGGCCTGTTCGAGACGCCCCCAGTTGCGCTCGTCGAACTGGTCGCCCAGGTGCGCAGACACACAAGGCTTGATACCACCGGCGCCGATAGCGATAAGCGCGAGACCGCTGTAGACGCCCACCAGCGAGGTATCGCAAATGGCGAGCACCGCGTGGCCCAGACAATACACCAGCGAGAGCCAGAGGATCGTGCGGTATTTGCCGAGATAACGGTCGGCGAGTACGGCGCCCACCAAAGGCGTCGCGTAAACCGCCATCATGAAAAGGTGCACGGCCACCGTCGAGCGCGTCTGAGCGAACGCGTGCGTTGCCCCCTGCTCGAGATACCAGGCGGCAAGGTACACCTTTAGGATCGACTTCATCCCGTAGTAGGAGAAGCGCTCGCAACCCTCGTTGACGACGATAAAGGGCAGGCCACGGGGCCAAGGACCTAGACCATTCTTCTGTTCCGGACCTGGAGTCATGCTGTCGATCGTGCGGGGAATCTCAGGCAGGATAGACCGGACGCGCGAACGACGCGCCAGCTTCACTCAGACGCAGCGGGTGTACACCAAAGCGCCGCTAGGCGCAGTCCGGCATCCTCGTGCTCAGCAGCGCCGAGCGTGTCTGCTCCCTCAGTGCCCCGACACGTAGCGTGAGCCGCTTTGGTATCCTAGAAGATTTCTAAGCATGCAGGATATTCGAGGCAAAGGACGTCTACCCGAAAGCGGCGGCGTATCGGAAGGCGAGACCCGTGCGTGGCGGGACTTGCTGGGTGAAAGCCCGGAACGCCTGGCGTTCGACACGGCGGTACGTGACGGCGCAGCCAAAGAAGTGCTCGGGCCGTGGCTCGCCTTCGGCACCGCGGGCATCCGCGCTCAGCGCGGTCCTGGCAAAATGCACTTTAACCAGGCGACGCTGAGCGCCGTCGCCCTTGCGGTCTTGCGCACGCTCGACAAGCCCGGAGCGCGGGTTGTCCTGGGATGCGACGCGAGAGTGGGCGGTCATGCAGCCATGGTGAATTGTGCCGAACGCCTTGCACGCGCTGGCGCGCGCGCCCTGTGGCTGCCCGAGCCTGTTCCAACGCCCCTTGTTGCGTTTCTCGCGAAGGATATGCGGGCGGATTTGGCTATCATGGTCACCGCAAGCCACAACCCGCCGGATTACAACGGCGCTAAGTTCTTCGACGGTGAAGGCGCACAGCTCGATGACGCACCCTGTGTACAAGCAACCGCTTGGCTCCTCGAGAACACGTTGGAAAGCGTCGCCCGCGCGCTTCTAGGGACGCGACCCGAAGAAGGGGTGAGCGCGCGGGCGCGCGACGCCAGCGCGCCGCCCGGAAGCGTAGAGCGCGTCTCAGACGCGGCGTTCTCAGCGATGGCTGACGCGTACATCACGCACATCAAGCAAACGCTCGCCGCGCACGCACCGAGCTACATGCCCGTCATCGCAGTGACACCCCTCCAGGGTGTAGGCGGCGTCTGGCTCGAACGTGCGCTGGAGGGTGCCTGCGGGACGCTGGACTTTGTAGCCTCCGAACGTGAACCCGATGGGACCTTCGCGGCGGTCGCTTCGCCCAATCCCGAGGTGGCGACGGCTCTTGACCCGCTGCGCGCTCAACTCTCCGAGAGCTGCCCGCTCGGACTCGCCCTCGACCCGGACGCCGACAGGCTTGCAGTTGTCGAACGACAGCCGCTGACGGGCGAGATGCGTACGTTTCAAGGCAACGAAATAGGGTTGATCCTAGCCACGTTTGCCAGTTGGTCTCCGTCGGAAGGGCCCGCCGCCGGGTTGCCCACCGCTAGCCCGCCAGGTGAGCGTCCTATCGTGCTGACATCGGTGGTCTCGAGTGCAGGGCTTGAGATTGTCGGCGCGCGCTTGGGTTTCGAGGTCCTGCGTAGTGGAACAGGGTTCCGGCGGATCACGGCGCTGAAGCGCGCCCTTGGGCCGCGTGCCCGCCACGTGGTCCTCTCCTTCGAAGAAGCCCTGGGATTTGCGCTCGGGCCCGACGTTCACGACAAGGACGGACTTCAAGCGGCGCTCGCCCTCTTGCGCGCCCGTGCGTACTTCGAGCGCACGCTCAACACGAACCTCTTGGGCACGCTCGCCTGTATTGATGCGCGAGTCGGCTGTTGGCGCAGCACCAGTCGCTCCGTTGACCTCCAGGGCCGCCCCTGGGCCACCGACGCGCTTGAAGCGCGACGGCGCCTGGCCGTGGCGGGGGCAGCCGTTGCCCCCCTGTTTGCGGATGCCCTTCAACAACCGCAGGTCGAGGCACTCGCAGCCATGGCACACCCGCTCGCCGGAGACGCGGGCCAAGGCTGGAATATGCGCCTCGGGACGAAGGGCCGCGTGGCGTTGCGTTCCAGCGGCACCGAGCCGAAGCTCAAGCTCTACTTCGACCGCTGTCATGAGCAGCTCGACGACGACGAAGCCAGAGCCGCCGTCGAAGCAGTCGCCACCAAGTTCACAGCGGCCTTCCTCGCTGGGTGAGCCGGCGCTAGGCGTCGTCAGGACCCGTTGGCGTGGCGGGCACCGTAGCTGAACCCTTCGGCAACGGAGCGGTCACCTTAGGCACCTTGGGGGATGGATCTGCGTCCTTGGCGGGAGAGCGGGCCGAATCTGTTGCGGTTTCGGAAGGCGCTTGCTCGGGTACTCGACTTTCAGGCGCGCGCCTCTCCGCCGGCTTTGCTTCAACCGGCCGCGACCGTTGCGTCGCCCTGCCCGAAGAAGAGGGCTCCGCCGCTTCTGGCGAGGGCGTTGCCCTGGTTCGTTGCGCGTCCCCGGGTGCGGCGGCATCGCGCACCGACGCCGTCTGCGCCGTACCGCGAGCCGGGGAATCAGCGGGCCCGGGCGCGTCCGCCTCAGATGCTTTGGGTTGAGAACGCGCTTGGGTGACTGTCTCGGCGCTAGGGTCCGCTTCGGAGGGCTCGCCCCCTTCTGCGTCGACGCCGCCCGGGCCGTCCTCAGCGAAGGGGTCATTCATCAAGAGCTCTACACGCAACTTATCGAGCGCTGGCACTTCGACGACCTCACCTACAAGCACCTGATCGCCGCTACGGGCTTCAAAGCGATAGAGACCCGGAAAGAGTTCGGTGTGCACAGTCCCAGTGGCGTTTGCGCGACCTTCGAGTGCGCCGTCGACAAAGAGAGCGCTTGTGGCGATGGGCATCGACACCTCTACCTCAACGGGACGAGGGGCGTCTGGGGTGACTGCATCAGACTCTTGTTGGACCGCGACGCCGGGACCGGTCGTCGGGCTCCCGGACCCCAGCCACCATGCGCCAGCGACCACTGCGCACAGTGCTGCAAGCGCAGCACCGGGGAGCAGCCAACGCGGGCCGCTTGCGGGAGGCGTTGGGCTCATAAGAGGCACAGCGCCACTCCTTGAGTGGCCAGGTCGCGTAGGCTCGGCCTCGAGCTCTGAGACCGCAGGTAAAGAACGGGTCCGAAGCCTACGGCCCGCGCGCGTTATCGGTTCGCCCTGAATATCCTCGGCAACCGGAACCAATGGGTACTGCTGATAGGCAACCTTTGCGCCATCATTGGGTGGCTGCAGCCCCTCACCTTCGAATACGGCGAGCACAACGGTAGAGTTGTCATGCCCTCCGGCTTGGTTAGCGTAGGCGATCAGTCGGGTGAGCTTTTCCTCAAGAGGAATGCCTTCGTTCAGCACCTCTTGCATTAAGTGCAGCGGCACCATGCCCGACAACCCGTCGGAACAGAGCAACAGCAGGTCGCCGCGCCTTAACTCGAGAAACGTTAGGTCGACGGTGAGTTCCTCCGCGGTTCCGAGCGCTTGGAGGATGATATTGGAATGTTCGAAGGCTTGGGCCTCGGACTCGGTGAGCTGGCCCGCTTCGAGCAGCTGGTTCACAAGCGACTGGTCTTTGGAAATCAGCCCAAGACGCTGATTTCGCAAGATATACGCGCGACTGTCGCCCACCTGGCCCACGAAGAGAACCTTGTCCATCAGACCTGCGAGCGTCGCCGTCGTGCCCATGCCTCGACGTTTTCGGTCCGCCGCGGCCAAGGCAAAAATGGCTTCACCGGCGGCTTCCAGTGAATGCACAAGCCTCCAGGCAAACTCGTCCCGGTCTTTGGGTGCCGACGCAAGGTGCATGTGACTGCACACAGTGTCGACAGCTAGTTGCGCAGCGACCTCTCCTGCCGCGGCGCCACCCATGCCATCGCACACGAGAAAGATCGCGCCCTCTGGCGCAAGTGCGATGGCCCCGGATGTTGCGGGAGCGGCATCCTCGCCTGGTGCCGGCGCCCGGCTCTCGGCGAGGTTGGCGACCACGAAGTTGTCTTCATTGTGTTCACGGACGAGGCCTACGTCCGTACCTGCAACCCAATGAACCCCTATGCTGCTCGGGCTCGGTTCAACGCCCACCCCGTCCGCAGACGAACGCTGCGCCTCGGTACTCGCTGGGCTAGCGGCGGGGCGCGGAGCAGACGAAGGCGTCGGTGATGGTGTCGCGGATGCGGTGGATGCGTCGGGGTGCGCGTCCGCGCCTGGTGGCGCTACGTCCGGATCCGCTGATGCAGCACACGCCGGCGTCTCCGAACTCGGCTCTTGGGGCGCCCCAGCAGGCCCGCTTTGCGAACGTACTTCTTCCGGAGATACCGTGCCTGCTGACGGACCTGGCGACGGCCTTGCGGAAGGTCCTGCGGTCACAGAACCCTGCTCGCTAGAACCATCCGCTGCGTCGGGACGCGGTGGGATGGAGGACTCAACGGAGCTTTGCCGCGAAGCGCCTGCGCTGGCACCAGAGTGCGCAGCACGACTGCTGTCGCTTCCTTGGCGTCCAGAGTCGCCAGGCTGAGGCGGCACCTCGGACGTGTGTGCTGTCGGCTTCATCAGCAGGTACCCTCTAGGTTACGCAGATATTCGGGGGCACTTCAATCAAAGACGTGGCTCTCTGCACCGCACCCCCCCGCGTGGTGCGCTTTCGCGCCGACACCAGACCACACGCCCGCCTGTGCTCGCGCCCGACGCCCGTTGAAGCGCCAGGCCAAACAGGGAGCGCGGGCTGCTCTTGAAAGCGCCCCGCGCCGGCACGCGCTCACGCCATCCTGCGCGTTCACGCCCCGCTGTTCCGGTACCACACCTTAACAAAGAGGCTGAGGCGCCCTAGGTCGTCAGCAGAGCGCGCAATGTACTTGCCCGTGGCCGCAGCGACAAAAGATAAGTTGGTTATCGGCTGGGCAGGCGACTTCGCTGTTGACGAAGCCGAGCCCGCTTTTATAGTGGCCGCCTTACGGCCCAAACCGGGTGAGATTCTGCATGGAAATCTATTTAGACAAGCGTTCGGCAAAGCAAATCCGGCTCTCGGTGGCCGACGCCATCCGAGAAGGCGACACGGAGACGCTCCGTGAAGACATGATCGAAGCCTTCAGCGAGGAGAGCATCGAGGAGATCGAGCGGCGCATTGACAGCGCCGATTTCGACGATTTCATCACGGATATCCTCGATGAGTGGTCCGGCGAGGACGCCGATGAGCTCTTCGAACTCCTCGAAGCTCAACTATCCGACGTGGGCGTAGACCTCAAGTACCATATCGCCGATCTGGACGACGAGGATGACGGGGAGACGGATGCCCTTGAAGAGGATGGTTTTGGTCTCCACACCGAAACCGAAGACGAGATTTAGACGGTAGGCCGCCCGGGATGTGAATTTTTGCCGCCTTAGCTCAGTTGGTAGAGCAACGGTTTCGTAAACCGTAGGTCTCGAGTTCGAGTCTCGAAGGTGGCTCCGTTCTGGACAGGGATAGACATCTGTTAGTCAGCGCATGCGGCGGTCGATGGCCAGCGCGAGGTTGACGGGGAAGCTCGGCCGCGCCAGGCTCGCGCCCGATGATTCTATCGGACCAGGACCTCAGGAAGAACCTACAGAGCGGCGAGTTAGTCGTTGATCCCATTGATGATTGGGACAACCAGATTCAACCTGCCAGCATCGACCTGAGGCTTGGCTCTACTTTCATCACCTATCGGGCGCCCGCGGTCTCCTGCATCGACCCTCGGGACCAGGAGGCCTTTGAGCGCATTACCGACTTGATGCGTGTGGGCGACGAGGGTTTCGTACTTCAGTCGGGTGACTTTGCGCTTGGTTCCACCTTCGAGCGAGTGCGCATTCCCAAACACCTTGTGGGCCGCGTCGAAGGCCGGAGCAGCATTGGCAGGCTAGGCGTGGTGGTTCACGCAACCGCAGGCTTCATCGACCCGGGCTTCGAAGGTCAGATCACTCTCGAACTCTCCAACCTCGGTCGCTGCGCCGTCAAGGTCTATCCGGGCATGCGTATCTCGCAGCTCGTCCTGCATACTATGACCAGCCCTTCGGAGCGCCCCTACGGCCACCGCAGCCGGCTGAGTAAATATCAAGGTCAGCTGGGCCCGGTCGCTTCCCGTATTTCTCAGGACCCCAAGCCCGGCCGAGACCAACGCCGCTCCGAACCATCTCCTGCATAGGTCCGCCGCGCCACAAGCGAGTCGCTTGCCCGCCAAGGGCAACGCCCTTTCCTTACACCTACTGCAACAGGCCGGTTTTCCCGCCGGGCTTAGTACGGTAAGCGTTCAGGAGGTCGGCAAAGCGAACACTCGGCAACAACGAGCAAGTGGGCGCTGGGACCCCACGCGCAGCTTTGGGCCACCTAGGGGCAGGGGGGGACCGGCCTGCGGGATTGACTCCCGACAACCCGGGGGCATTTT
>SLEO01000264.1 GCA_007124745.1 Myxococcales bacterium | reverse complement strand
GTCCTGCGTCCACTTCGCAGCACGCGGTATCCGGCGTCGCGTCCGCCAGGTCGCGCAGCGTCAGTCCGGAAGAGCGCCGGCTGCAGGCGCGACAGCGGGCAGGTGCGCGCCTGCGCGCGGCGATGGGCCGCCCAACCGCGCCCCCGCCGCCGATGGGGCGCCTAGAGACGAAGCCCTCGGGCTCGGCTGCACCGAGCGCTCCGGATTCCGCCGCCTCCGAGGCCTTCGTTGCACGCAAGCGTTCGGCGGTCGAAGCGGAGGGGCGCGGCGACAGTATGCTCGCGCTGGCGCTTTGGGAGGCGCTGGCCAGTCAGTGCCCCGGCGATGCGGAGTGCGCGGAGGCCTGCCAGCGTCTCAAGCCCAAGGCCCTGGAGGCACGCATTCTCGTCCTGCGCGGTCAGGTGCGGCGGCTTGATCTCGACCAGGCGTCTCCCGAGGCCGCCCTGGCCTGGGCCGAACTCGCCGAGGCAGCTCCTGAAGTTGAAACCCTGCGGCACGTCGTCGGCCTTGTGGAGCGGCACCGCACGCTGGCGGTTCGCTTGATCCCCGTATTCGACGCGTTTGCCATCGCCCACCCGAAAGACATCGAAGCTGCGCATCTCCTCGCGCGCGTGCTGCTGCAGGCGGGATTGCGTGCTCGGGCCCGCAAGGTGCTTGAGCAGGCTCAAAGCCTGGATCCGGCGGACAAGCTCACGAAAGACTTGCTAAAGGTCGCGAAGACCTAGCAGCATGAGACTTGGTGAGGCGAGTCCATGCGCGGGCCGCCGCTAGCAAGGCAAATAGGCTTGGACAGGGCCGGGGGGCAAGCGCCGCGGTAACGCAGTGCGCGCCCTCAAGACGGAACGGTCCAACGGCGCGTCGTTGCGTGCCGGGCGCGTGGGCGTCGTCAACCGTGGTGAAAGATATAAGAGGGCATGGACGCAGACCAAGACCAAGGCAAGCGCGTGGTCGGCATCGACCTTGGAACGTTCAACTCCTGCGTCGCAGTAGTTGAGAATGGCAACCCGATAGTCATTCCTAACCGAGGCGGCTACAAGGTGACGCCTTCGATGGTTGCTGTGACCGAAACAGGCAAGCGTCTCGTCGGCCACATCGCGAAGCGCCAGGCGGTGACCAACGCGGAAAACACGGTCTATGCCGCGAAGCGCCTTATCGGACGCAAGTGGGACAGCGACCCGGTCAAGAGCGCCCAAGAGAGTAGCCCCTACACCATTGTCGAGGGCCCGCACGGGGATGTGCGTATCCAACTGCGCGACAAAGCGTTCTCGATCCCCGAGATTTCCGCGATGATTCTCCAGGAGCTCAAGCTCATCGCCGAGGAGTTTCTGGGTGTTCCGGTGGAACAAGCCGTCATTACCGTGCCCGCTTATTTCAACGACGGGCAGCGGCAAGCGACCAAAGATGCGGGCCAGATTGCGGGCCTCGAAGTGCTGCGCATCATCAACGAGCCCACGGCCGCCGCACTTGCGTATGGATTTAATAAGCAACTAGACCAGGCGATTGCCGTCTATGACCTCGGTGGCGGTACTTTTGATATCTCAGTGCTTGAGATCTCATCGAATGGCGTGTTCAAGGTGCTTAGTACCGCAGGTGATACCTTCTTGGGGGGCGAGGACTTCGACCACCGCATTATCGACTGGCTGGTAGCCACCTTCCAGGCAGAGCACAGCATCGATCTAAGCACGGATAGAATGGCGCTGCAGCGCCTCAAGGACGCCGCAGAGCGCGCCAAGTGCGAGCTGTCCACGTTGAAGGAGACCGAGATCAATCTCCCCTTCATCATCTCGAACGCTAGCAATGAAGTGCTGCACTTGCAGCTCACTCTCGACCGCACACGTCTCGAAGAGCTGACCCGTGATTTGGTGGAGCAGACGATAGCGATCTGCGAAACAACCATGGAGAAGGCAGGCTTTTCGGTGGGGGATCTGGACGAAGTGATTCTAGTAGGTGGCATGACGCGCATGCCTCTCGTGCAAGAAGCCGTCAGTGAGTACTTCAAGCGGCGCCCCTCCAAAGGCGTGCATCCCGACGAGGTGGTAGCCTCAGGGGCCGCCATTCAGGCTGCCGCCCTCGTGAAGGAAGTCGACGACGCAGTGCTCCTCGATGTGACACCTCACACCTTGGGCATCATGGTGGCGGGCGGTTACTTCGAATCGCTCATCGCCCAGAACACCACCGTTCCGGTGGCGCGCACCAAGAGCTTCACCACCATTCGCGACAATCAAACCGCGGTGAAGATTCTTGTGCTTCAGGGAGAGTCGGAGAAAGCCACGGACAATGAGCTGCTCGGCGAGTTCGTCTTGACGGGTCTGCGCCAAGCCCCAGCAGGGCAAATCGATATTGAGGTGGCGTTCGACATTAACGCGGACGGTATCGTTTCCGTTCGGGCGAAGGACGTCGAGACCGGTAAAGAGCAGTCCATTACGGTAATGTCGACCAGCGGGCTGACACCCGACGAACTCGACAACATGGTGGCGGACGCCAGCGAGCACGCCGTCGCTCGGCGCCGCGACGAAGAAAGCGAGCGCCTCTCGCAGCAGCTCAGCACGTTGCTGGCGGAGGCCAACGTGCTTCTGCCGCAAGTGATGCAGGCAGTATCCGGGACGGACTTTGGCGTCGAGGCCGTCGATAAAGCGAAGGTGGTGCTCGACCGCGCCACGGTAGCGCAGGCCAAAGGCGACGCGCCGCTACTACGCGGCGAAGTCGAAGCGCTAGAACGCACCGTTCGCATGTTCAAGGGTGTGCTTGGCCCCTGAGGGCTGCCCGTGTCGTGATAGGTCGGCGTGGTGCGTGCGGCCTCGCCTTTCACGGTGCTAAGACGCCGCCCAGGTTTGGGCGTAAGGCTATGCGTGTCCGGTTAAGGGCCTAATCCGGCTTACGTCCTCGCGGAGAATCCCGCGCGTTCCCTGCCTTCGCTTCGGTGGTTCGCTCTGGTCGCGCTCATGGCGTTGCGCTTGTATCTCGCGACGATACCCGGTAGCACCGTCTCATGAGGCGCGTGCTGAAGCTAGGGCTAGGCCTCGCGCTTGCTTTGGGCGTGTCCGTGGGCGTGTCTTTGGGCGCTGTACATCTCTGGAAGGCGCGAACGAAAGCCCCGCTCGTCAGCCATGAACACACGATTCGCATCGCGCTAGAGCGCATCGGGCGCCTTGAATGCGCGCGTTTTCACGTTCAGCGCGTCATCGAGCTCGGGCGCATCCAGCCGAGGCTCTTCGGGCTTATCGAGGATAGGGAGGCGCTGCTGCTGGTGGCAGCAGCGACGGTCACTGCGGGCATCGACCTAACACAGCTCGACGCCTCCAGCTGGCGGCGCACGGATGACGGTAGGGTCATCGTGGAGGTGCCGGCGGTGGTCGTGGCCGAACCCGCACTCGATGAAGCCAATACCTTTGTTGCCCATCAAACCCGGCCCTGGCTGCCTATCGGTCCCCGCGGTGCCGTGCAGGGCACCCTTGAGACGGAAGCGCGGCG
>SLEO01000272.1 GCA_007124745.1 Myxococcales bacterium | reverse complement strand
GCGAGGAGGCAGCTACCGCGGAGCTGGCCTATCTGCTCTTGAATCCCGTGAAGGCAGGCTTAGTCGCGCAGCACACGCAGTGGCCCGGGCTCATCACGACCGGCAAGATGCTGGAGGACGCACTCACGCTGGGCGCACTCGAAGAGACGGTGCAGCGGCCAACGTGGGGCTTGCGCACGCTACCTGAGACCGCGACCTTTCGCATCACGCCCTACAGGCCGCACGCCCTGCGTGGCGCGGAGAAGCGAGACGAGGCGACCCGCTCAATGCGCGAGATTCTTGAGGGCGCTCTGGCGGAGGTGAGGACCTCGGAGGCGGCGCTCAGCGACGAGCGAGCGCACACTGGCCGCAAGGTACTCGGTATCGCTCGCCTCGCCCGTCAGTCGCATCTAGACGGCCCCTACAGTGGCCCGCACGGTCAGGAAAAGACCCCGCCCGGAAGGGCTGCACCAGCCGCTGCCTTGGCGCCCAGCCGCTTCGACACCTTCCGCCGCATCACGCCCGCGCTCGTTGCGCGCTGCACGAAGATAATGAAGACAGCCGCCAAAGCGCTCAAGGCATGGCGTAGCGCTTACCGGCAGGCCCGCGACGAGCTGAAGCGCAAGCTCAAGGATGTCCGCATGCCCGCAGGCACCTGGTGGCTCAAGGAGCAGCAGATAGCGGCCTGCGAGCCTATTGCCGAGGGCGCCGACCCCGTCGCGCTCTGCCTGTTGCTCGATTAAACGTCGGCGGCCTTTCAAACCGGAGTACCATCCATCCGGATTTGTCCACATCAGGCGAGGCAAAGCCGTACAGCTACGTCTCAACGCGGCTTGAACACCGAAAGGCGTTAGCAAACGCCTCAGCACTGCTGCGAACGACCCTTGGTCGGAGGCACAGGGGCAACTCACGGCACCGAAGTTGCGCACTTGAGAACGCGCAGGGGGTTGACTGGTCAAATCCTCCCTGGGAGCGTTTCATTTAAGACGCGCTCTCCCCGCTCACGAAGAAAACCTCCCTGGGAGCGTTCCTTGATTGTGACCGCGAGGCGACTTTTCCACTTGCGCCTTAACACCGCTGCTGGGAGCGTTCCTTGCGGCGCATCTCGGGTTCCCGCGGCGGGCGCGTGACGCGTTCTATGTTCCGCTCACGGAATAGCCGATAGCGCCGCACTAAGATGACATTACTAACGATTCAGTATCTTCAATACACGGCACGACACCTGCTTACCTCAGGCCGACCGCAGGGCTTGGAATGTAAAGACACCGGCGCGACGTGCACGAACTGTGTGGGCGGAGCTGGCTCAAGAGACAAGGATAGGAACATGAGATTAATGAAACGACAGTACCACGTTGCGCTTGTCTTATCGCTTTGGACACATGTGGGGTGCGGCAGCAACGAGACAGAGAAACCGACCGTAGATGTCGACCCGCCAATAACCGCGGACAACCCGCTTACGAGCTTAAGGTGGTCGCTAAATCAGACGACGGTGCCCGTCGGCACGAGTCAAGCGATACGTGTCGAGGGCGTCTACCGCGATGGCTCCGTCAGCGACGTCACATCGCGTGCCGCAGTATCCAGTTCCGATGCAGCAGTCGCTACGGTTGCCGACGGCCGCGTTCGGGCAGTAGCCGCCGGCACGGCGGAACTCTCCGCATCGCTCGAAGCACTGTCAGCAAGTGTCAGTCTCACGGTGCTCGCCGCGGAACTGAGTGCGGTTGAAGTAGAACCGTCCACGATCACGCTCGCGAAGGGAACGAGCTCCACGCCAAGATGTACGGGTATTTACTCTCAGGACATCAAGGTCGATATCTCGGATGATGCCACCTGGGCACTCGAAGGCGAAGGCATCGAAGCAATCGCCGAGATCGACGGAGCGAAGGTGAGTGCCCTATCTGAGGGAGAGGGCACACTTCGATGTGCTTTCGAGGGACTCAGCGGTACCGCCTCACTGACCGTCACCGACGCGGAACTTGTCACCATCGCTATCGAAGGGGCCACGCGGATTCCCCGTGGCGCGCGGACCACACTAATTGCCGTGGGCACGTTTAGTGACGAGAGCATCCAACTGATCAGTGAAGATGTGACCTGGAGCTATACCCCGGAGTCCGCCGATTTCTTCACGCTCGCCTCAGGTGACAATAACCAACAGTTCCTGACGGGTGATGGCACTGGCTCGCTGACGGTGACCGCAACGTTCGGTGATATCAGCCAAAGCGTTGATATCGAGTTTACCGAGAACCTACTCGAGTCGTTGGAGTTGCGCGTCGCGCAACCGTTCGGAGGTTTTCTCCCCGCCAGCGAGTTAAGCTTGCCGGCAGGGACCACCGTCGAGATCGATGTCAGAGGCACCTATGAAAACGGCGTATCGATTGACCTCACCACGTTGCCGAACCTGCAGTTTGCGTTTGAGCCGAGCGGCATCGCGGAGTTCACAAGCGGAGGACGCATCCGCGCGCTGAAATTCGGCGAGACCACAATGACCGTGTCCGCTATCGGAACGGACATCGCCGTCACACTGGACATCACCGTTAACTTCGCAGTGCGCACGGCGCTGAACATGACGATATCCGAACCACAGATGCAGCTCGGTACGACCGCCGCGTTCAAGGTCACCGGCGTCTACTCGGACGGAATGGAAGCCGACGACACGCCGACGGCCACTTGGATAAGCAACGCACCCGAGGTTGCTTCGGTCAGCAACGGCTTCACCAACAGCGGTGAAGTTACGGCGAAAGCACTTGGTTCCGCCGTCATCACCGCGACACTTGGGGGCTTCACTGTAACCCAAACCGTCGAGGTCGTAGCCGCCGACTAAGGACGCGTACACGGTCGACGCGGTTGTCACCTGCGTTTCGATGAAGCGGCAGCGAAGTTGATTCGCTGCCGCCGTTTGCGTTTAAGAGGCCGCGATGCAGCCACGATCACCTGGACGCTTAGGGGGCAGTGGTCGGGGTGGATGACCGTTACACCCGGAATGCTGACGCGGCGCTATCGGCCAGGCACTGTCGTTTAGGCGCTGACGGCGGCCGCGGGCGGCACACTGGCGGTGATGCGTCGTTCGCCGGAACGTAGCTTAGTGTACTCGCTGGCTTTGATGAGGCGCCTTGAAGCGAAGTCGCTCTCGACGTCACGCGCCCAGGCGCCACGCGCGCGCTCAGGGCCCGCGCTAATCTCGAAGAGTTCCGCGCCGAATCCCGAGCCGTAGGAAAAAGCCGTCATCACCGAACCCGGCGCGAGGCGGCGCAGTTGGTCCGCAACGGAAATCCAGAGACTTGCGGTGTAAGCGTTCCCGATTTGCTTGTTCCAGGCGAGACTCGGCTGGACCTTTTCTTCGAAAAACGCCGAGAGCTGCCCTTTGGTCACAACCTCCCTGGGAGCGTTTCATATCGCGACTCTTGCGACCTCGCGTCGAAGAAGCCTTGGCTGATTCGCCTGTGGTGCTGCTTCACGGGCCGCGGCAGTGCGGCAAAACGACGCTGGCTAAGGCGCTGGCGGCCGACACGGG
>SLEO01000103.1 GCA_007124745.1 Myxococcales bacterium | reverse complement strand
TGCAGGAAGCGCTGGAAGCCTACGAGAGGCAGCCCACGTGCAGTATCTTCGAGAAGGTGAATCGGCTCGGTGATCGCCAGCTCAATGCTTCCGGCGACGAGGGCTGAGGCGGAGTCGTCGTGTTGAGAGGGCTCGACGAGTGTGACTTCGAGTCCCTGTTCAGCGAACCAGCCTGCCTCGATACCCAAGATGAATGGGACATGGTCGGGGTTGAGAAACCATTCGAGGCCCACGCGGATCTGTTGCATTGTCTTCCTTCTTTCATTTCGTTCTTGAGTCGAGCGGGACAGCCGCCGTGCGCACGCCAGGTGCGCTCGGCCAGGAGAGCACACGCTCCGGTGCGGGCGGCGCGAGCGTGAGGGGTGTACGAAAGGCCTGCTGCAGCCAGAGGAGGCCATGCTCGACGGCGTCTTCGAGAGACAGTCCTCGAGCTAGGCCAGCGCAAATGGCAGCGGATAGCCTGCAGCCGCTACCGTGTGCATGAACGCCTTGCTGCCGCGCATGCGTCCACTGGCGCAGCCCGTGTCCTGTCGCGAGGGTATCGATGGGGTCGCCGTAGCGGTGCCCGCCCTTGAGCAGCACTGCCGTTTTGAAGCGGTCGCGGAGGCGTTCCGCGAGCGCGCGCAACGCCTCCGGTGACCACGCAGTGGCTCCGTGCCCGCGCTCGACGCCATCGCCAAGCAGAAGCCACGCTTCATCGAGATTAGGTGTGATGAGCGCCGCCCGCGGAAGCAACGCTTCGCGGTACCGCGCGAGCGCATCCTCAGCCACAAGGCGCGCACCTGACGTCGCCACCATGACCGGGTCGACCACCCACGGGCATGCCGGCGGGGCATGCGCGAGAAAAGCATCGATATGGGAGGCGGACCAGAGCATGCCCGTCTTCAGCGCTGCGATGCGGAAGCCCTTCGCGAGCGCGTCGAGCTGCGCCCCCAAAAACGACGGCGGCACCGGATGCACGGCGTCCACGGCGTCGAAGGTCTGAGCGGTGAGCGCCGTCAGCGCGCTGAGGCCCCAGACGCCTTGCGCCGCAAACGCAGAGAGGTCCGCTTGCACGCCCGCGCCACCGCCCGAGTCAGAACCGGCTACCGTCAGCGCACATGCGCCAGCTGCGCGAGATGGCGTCACGCGCGACCTCCCGCGCCAGGCCTCAGCGTGGCCGGTGTAGCGCGCGAATCGCGACGTTCGGCGGCGCTGCCGGCCACCACCGAAGCGGTGACATCGTCGGTCAGAAGGGCGGCTGGCGCGCTAGGGTCTCCACCAAGGTCCCCAGCGACGCGAGCTTGTCGGCCGAGCGCGACCCAGCTGCGAGCGTCCGCCACGGAGGGTGCGCCTGGAGCGGCAACGTAAGCGACGCCGTCGGCCCCAGCCGCCACCACCGCTGCGATGCGCTGCCCGCGCATGCCGCCAATGGCAACGAGCGGTACCCCCGGCAGCGCCGCACGCAAACGCGAGACGCCCGCAAGGCCAATCCCGGATCCCGCGTTCGCTTTGGTGGGCGTACCGAAGACGGGCGACGCACTCAGGTAGTCGGCGCCATCGGCCCAGGCGCGTCGCGCTTCGTCCGGCGTCTGCACGCTGGCACCGACTAGAAACGGCCGGAGCCCAACGGTCTCTTGCGTCTGATTCTCAATGCGGGGGCGGCTGCGCGCCCGCCAGCGCGCCGAAGCGACTCCACCATCTTTCTGGCCGAGGTGCACGCCATCGGCGAAGTCCCACGCGATGTCGAGGCGGTCGTTCACGATGAGCCACGCGCCTGCCCGCTCCGCCATGGGTCGAAGGCGCCGGCAGGCACGCACAAGCGCACTACCCGATGCGGATTTATCGCGGACCTGGAGCACACGCGCGCCCGCCCCCAAAAGCGCCGCGCCCCAAGCCTCCACCTCGTGCCAAGGGCGCGCGACATTGAGGATGGGATAGACGGCGAGCCGTGCGCACCACGCTGAGAGGTCGGAAGTCGAGCGCTCGTCGTATCCAGCTAGTGGTTCGGCTTGCAAAGCTGACATCTCAAGCCGCCTCCGACGCCCGCGCGAATGCCGCCCAGAATGGGTCTATGCGTGGGTGCACAAGCGGCCGCGACTGACCACCCTGCGAGCAGCGAAGCTGCCCTGACGCCTGCAGGGTGCCCACTTGCGCCGCCTGAATGCGCGCGGCGTTAAGGGCGGACACGACCGCTGAGGCCTCCTCGGGGGCACACACGATGAGCAGGGTGCCCTCGGAGATGGCCGCCAGCGGATCCATTCCGAAGTGCGCGCAGAGCTCGCGGACGCCCGGCGCCCAAGGCAATGAATCAAGGTCGAGATCAACGCCTAGCCCCGCCGCTTCCGCCATCTCCGCAACGGCGCCAAGGACCCCACCTTCGGTCGCGTCGTGCATCGCCCGCACGCCCTCCGGACAGGTTTCAAGAGCGAGGCGCGCCTCGGCGACCGTCGACATCTGCCGGAAGAGCGCGTCTCCGGCATGCGCCACTTGCTCGCCCAAGTGCCCCGCAACGCGGTCGCGAAAAGAAGCCGCCATCAGCGCACACGCTTCGATAGCGGGGCCTTTGGTGATGATCAGCGCATCGCCCGCTTGAGCCAGCTTCGGCGACTTCAAGGCGCTACGTGGCCCGGTTCCGAGCAACGTCGCGCCACCCACCATCGGATAGTTGCAGCCGTCATAACGACCGGTATGCCCCGTCACTACGGCAATGCCCAAGGCCTCGCAGTGACGATGCACCGCATCCCAAAGCGCTTCGATGTCGCTGTCGGGTGTGCCTGCTGGCAGGTTGAGGTCGACGCTCATCCATTCTGGCGCAAGGCCGCAGGTGGTGAAATCCGACGCAAGAATGTGCACCGCGAACCAGGCCGCCCGGTCCCAGCCGTAGGGCGGCACCACAAAGAAGGGGTCGGTGGTCATGGCAAGGACGCGTCCCGCGCCCAAGTCCACAGCGCCGCAGTCCGTCCCCGCCGCAGGCCCAACGACGACCCCCGGCCTGCGCGCCCCAAGTTTGGGCAGGATGGCCCGTTTGAGAAAGTCCGGCGACACCTTCCCCAGCGGCACGGGCTCAGAACGCGGCACGGGCGTTGCCGCCGGCGTAGCACGGCGCACCAAGTTGTTTGCCTTGGGCGATTCGCCGCCCTGCACGTTGCTGTCTTCTCTATCCACTCGCGCCTCCCAAGCCTAAGGTTCCGGCGCCGCCGCTGTCGGGCAACGAGCACCAGGGTCGAATAGCCAGGGAGTGCGAACCCAGAGTTAGGCGAAGAGGGTGCGAGACACTGCAAGCGACGAAGCGATTTCAACGAATGCAGCGCGCCGCCACTTACGGCAGACGCACCCGAACCTCAGTGCTTCGCCGCGCGCTTCCCACCGATAAGCGCTTCACGCTACTCCCTACGCCGGCACGACCCGGATCAGGTTCCAAGGGACTCTCTCAGGCGCGAAACTACGCACCACCCCCGAGCTACCTCCGCGACGTAGTGCCGCAATGCGAGCGTGTCAAACCCGATGTGTCACCGGAGCGGAAGCAACAGCGCGCTTCTTGGGCGAGGTGGGTCGTCTATCTCTGAACGATCCCCTTATGTCTCGAGATGTACGAATACCCGGGGAAATGGGCCTGGAGCAAGCATGGTGGGGTGGCTAAGCGCACGGAAGGCCTATTCCCCCGGGTCTTTCGTCCCGCCGGCGCTTTTCGGGCGATGGCTCAGCGTCTATCGCGATGACTTCACGCGATACCACTCAAGTGGAAAACGGATCCGCATCCTTTCTTATTCCACCAGACGCGCTAGCGAGAAATGATGACCATCGAACCAAAAACCGGGTCTACCTCAACAAGTGTGTGGTCATGGTAACGAGCAAGGAACCTCGTCCCACGAGAAGGCCCCACGAATACAAAGTCCGAGAAGGGCAGCGCCTCGGCCAATGTTTCTTGCGCCTCAAAGGACCCATCGGAGAGGTTGATCCGCCACGCATGGCCTCGGTAAAATACACTCAATAAGCCATCCTCTTCTACGGCGATGGGCGCGACGCTTCTTGTCGATGCCTCTAGGGAGAACAGTTCCTGAATCGCGCCAGTCTCAAGGTGTACCCAAGAAAACGTGGTGTCATCGAAGTGCGTCAAGGAACGGCCATCCGCTGCCAACCAGAGACGCGCATGGCTCGATACCTGCCCTGGCAACGCAATCTCCGTTTCCGTGAAGGTTCCGGTGGTCACATTCAGTAGCGCCAGCTTATGTCCGGAGTCCGGCGTGTCTGCGCTATAGAGCACCGCGCACGTATCCGCCGCAGGCGCACATGCTATCGAGGCATGATCCACATCCTCGCCGAAGTAGCTGAATTGACCATCCGGCAATGAGAGCGAGTGTTCGAGTGTGTTGGCCACAATGATATGTAGGTCCGCCGCGGGCGCACGACTGTTTTCAATCAGCACCAGCGCGGGGTCTTGCGCGCGACTGGTGACAACGACGTCTTTCAGGTGCACGACTCGGCCTTCATCTTCTTGCCCCAAGTGCTCCCAGACGTTTGCAACGGTGTGCCGGTCGCCATCGATCAGCCGGATGTCTGACACAGCACCGTCTCGCCCCACCGACACCACCTTCGATCCATCGGGACTAAGGTGGGCCGCACGTACACCCGCAAGAGTTCTCGGTCCAAGACCGCGCCGGTTCGCTATGAGAGGTTCCACTTCGCCGGTTTCGGGATCGATGACGACGAGCTCCCCTCGACTCGCACTCACCGCGACAAGCTTGGCCAGCGACGGGACGAACACCAAGTCACCGAGGTCACTGGCGAGTTGCTCACCAGATGGGTTGCGCAGGTTAGGCCCGGGGGCGATGGGAGCGTCGGGGCTAGGCGCCACCCACAGCCGCAGACCGGAGGGGTCAAGCGCATACAAGGCCCCCCCAGAACCGACCTGCGCGAGAAGTGACAAGCCTTCCGGCGGCAGGATACCCTCTGTCCAGTTGACAGCCTCACCGGCCTCAAGGTCGACGAGATGCAGCCCCTCATCGTCGACGGTCCAAGCGTACGTCTCGTCGACAATCAGAAGGCGCGCCCCGGGTAACGTCTCCGCGTATGCGTGCTGCGTGACCTCGCCTGTTTCGATATCGACGCGCGAACCGTTGGTGCACGCCACGCGACGGTTCTCCGAGTCGAGCGCACACACGGCGCTTTCGAACGGCGGTGCGAGCTCGGCAACGCGCTCAGGCACTTCACCTGAGCGCGCTAAACGGTACAGCACTTGGGCGTTTGAAGCATCCGAGGCAGTGGTCACGTAAAGGTCGCCGGAGTGGGCGTCGATTTCGAGCTGTTGTGGCGTGCTCCCGTCGAAGACGTCGAACCGGCCAACGTCACGCACCGCTTGGGTCCGTGCGTCAACGGCCCAGAAGCACGTTTCGAGTGAGGAGATTCCGCACGCTCCAATCGCGAATATCTCGGTCCCGTCGGGTCCTACAGCTAGCGCGTCGATATGAGGAAATACTCCCTGAACCCGCTTAATTTCGAGGTCCGGCTCGTCGATGACGACCCCCTCTAGCGCGATGTGCGAGACGCTGAGTTGATTTTCGCCAATGCGAACGGGGACACGCACCGCGAAGCGACCGGTGCGGGAGTCATAGGCCGCATCGATGCCCCCGACGCGGACCCCAGCGATTTGCCGGTTGCCGGTGACCTCGCCATGCACGCTGGTGTGGTCCGAAAGCACAGACGCGCCCGCGGCAGGGTAGTGAATCAGCAGGCTTGATTCCCGAGGAGCCACCTCATCGGACAACTCCTGGTCGAAAAGATGACACCCCGCCGCCCAAAAGGCGACGGTAGACGCCGCTAGCCTAAAGCCCCGAGACTTTTTCCCCATCTGATTACCCCTCAGTGCGCGTAGGTCGTGAAAGGTATCCCCACGCTCGACTCGGAGGTCTGCACAGCGCGTGCCGAGAACATCCGCGCATCAGACTATTGATATTTAACGGTTTTTACTACGACTTTGCAGCACATGCGGCGCACGCGCGGTTCCAGATGGCACAGGGAACGCGCCACACCTCCGACGCGTCAGCGTCAGAGGTCGCGCAACCGCTCAGACATCCCGGAGTACTCGCATGACGCCACTCTTTCGAAAGCTTAATTTGCCCGTCACCTCAGCTGAGATGGTGGTGGTCGACGCTCCAGACACGTTCGAGCCGACGTTAGCCGAGGTGCAGTGCTCGATGCCCAAGCTTGTCGTGAGTACCGCGTGGGCACCGCATACGCCGTTCGCGCTCGTGTTCGCGCGGACTGAAAATGCGGTCGCCATGGCCGCCGCTGCGGCCGGCGAGTACACCGAAGGCGACGCCATCATCTGGCTGGCCTACCCTAAAAAAAGCTCAAAGCGCTACCACTGCGCGTTCAATCGAGACACGGGCTTCGCGCCCTTCGGCCGCTTCGGTTTCGAACCGGTCCGGCAAGTTGCCATCGACGACGACTGGTCCGCCCTACGCTTTCGCCGCGTCGAGTTCATCAAAAACCTAACCCGCAACCCCAGCATGCGCCTCACCTAGGCAAGCGAGCGCTCAACGTCAAACAGATTCGCATTCTGCGAGATACCCTTGCGATTCCTGCTGAGGTACTGATTCAGGAATACGAACTAGCCCGCTAGCAAGCCTTGGGGCGGCAGCGAGGATGGCCGGTTTCTCTGAGCGCCAGCGGCGCGACCCGTCGGACCTCCCTTTCCGGTATCGATGACGCGAACCGAAGTAGCCTAGGAGGGGCGGCAGGCGGCTTTTAGGGCGCGGACCTGGGTGGTGAGGGCGGTGGCCGCGGCTTCGGGGGTTGGGGCGGCGGCGACGGTTTCTACGAGGGCGGAGCCTACGATGACGCCGGAGACGTGGGGTGCAACGGTGGTGACGTCTTCGGGTGTCTTAACGCCGAAGCCCAGGCAGACGGGCTTGCCGGTTTGGGCTTCGACGGCGGCGGCTCGGGTAGCCGCTTCGCTCAGGCTCGCCACTTTGCCGCCGGTGACGCCCGTCATCGACACGTAGTAGATAAATGCCGAGGCAAGCTTACCGGCGATGGCGATGCGTCCGGGCTGGCTGGTGGGTGCGACGATGGGCACAAGGCCCAAGCCCGCGGCGCTGGCTTCAGCGAAGAGGGTTTCGGACTCGTCGGCGGGCAGGTCGACCACCAATAGGCCGGCGACGCCGCTCTCGGCGGCGTCCTTGACGAAACGCGTGACCCCGTAGGCCAGAATCGGGTTGAAGTAACCGAAGAGGACCAGAGGCGTTGTGTGCTTGGCGGAGAAGGCCCGGGCGATATCGAAGAGGTCTTCGAGGCGCGTGCCGGCGCGCAGGGAGCGCTCGCTCGCGCGCTGAATGGTAGCGCCGTCCGCGGTCGGGTCGCTGAAGGGCATTCCGAGTTCGATCACATCGACGCCGCCGGCCACGAGCGCATCGAGCAACACGGGCATCGCAGCGACGGACGGGTCTCCGGCGCACAGGTACGCGATGAGGGCCGGCCCGGCAGCTGTGGGCTGCGTGGCTCCGCCTTGGCGCTGCTCGGGGCGGTGGCTTTCGAAGAGGCGCTGCCAGCGCTCGCTTAGCTCTGCTTCCAAACTGGCTTCTAACTTGGCTTCGTCCATGGCTTTAGGCGTGCAGCTTTCCGGAGGCGGCGCCGAGATATTCCAGCGCGGTGTCGAGGTCTTTATCACCTCGGCCGCTTAGGCACACGGCAAGCGGCCCGCTGCCTTCGAGGGTCTCCGCGATGCGCGGCAAGAGGGCGAAGCAGTGACTCGTTTCAAGCGCCGGAATGATGCCCTCAAGCGCGCAGAGTAGCTTGAAGCCCTCTAGCGCTTCCGCGTCAGTCGCCACCTCGTAGCGGGCTCGTCCCGACGCCTTCAGGAAGGCGTGCTCCGGGCCGACGCCGGGGTAATCGAGACCGGCAGACATGGAGTGGGCTTCGGTAATCTGCCCACCTTCGTCCTGCAAGACGTAGGTCTTCGCGCCGTGAAGAACGCCCACTTTGCCCATTGAGAGGGTCGCTGCGTGTTTGCCCGAGGCGAGGCCAAGACCACCCGCCTCGACGCCGATGAGCGCTACGCTTGGGTCTTCGCGAAAGGCGTGAAACATGCCGATAGCATTGGAGCCGCCGCCGACGCAGGCGATGACGGCTGCGGGCAGTGCGCCGGTCGCCTCAAGGAGCTGCGCGCGCGCCTCTCGGCCGATAATCGCCTGCAGCTCGCGCACCAGGGTTGGGTACGGGTGCGGCCCGGCGGCGGAGCCGACACAGTAGTAGGTGTGCTCGACGTTGGTCACCCAATCGCGCAGGGCTTCGTTCATCGCGTCTTTGAGCGTGCGCGAACCGCTCTCTACCGGATGCACCTTCGCCCCCAGCAGCTGCATGCGGCTAACATTCGGGGCCTGACGGCGCACGTCCTCTGCGCCCATGTAGACTTCGCACTGGGCCCCAAGCAGCGCGCATGCGGTGGCCGTGGCCACCCCGTGCTGACCGGCGCCCGTTTCCGCGATGATGCGCCGCTTGCCCATACGGAGCGCGAGCAGCACCTGTCCCACGGTGTTGTTCACTTTGTGCGCACCGGTGTGGCAAAGGTCTTCGCGCTTGAGCCACACGTCTCGGCCCACGTGCGCCGAGAGGCGCGCCGCGAAGTAAAGCGGCGTCGGCCGGCCGACGTAATCCTTCAGCAAGCCATCGAGCTGGCCACGAAAAGCCGGGTCCGCAAGGGCGGCGCGGTAGGCAACGTCAAGCTCCTCCACCGCCGGAATAAGCGTCTCCGACACATACCGCCCACCAAAGTCACCGAAGCGTCCCGCCGGTTCTACTGCACCCGTAAGCATAAGCGTCAGTCTAGGTCCAGGCGGGCGCCCGCGCGAGGTCCCGCAGGCGAGTGCTTTAGGGTCAAGCGCAATGCCCCCGCACCCAAACGCGCATGGCAGCTCTCAAAAAGCGCGATCGTGACATGCAATCTTCATTAGCGTTCAGAAGGTTCGAGTAAGTGAAAAGCCTGACAGGAAGGGCAATCGGGGGGGCCGCGTGCGCAAGCTTTAGGCAAGCTCCTGACGGAAACGTGAGGGGCCCTGCGCCAGGGGATGCCGAAGGACACATACCGACACAGCGTGGCATTTTGCCAACATGCCCCCCGAAGCGGCTACTTTAGAAGGGGCCAGCTATGTTGAAGCCGTCGAGCCTGCAGAGGGCTGTGCCATCGGCGGCGGCGTGAACTTGTAGCAAGTAGGAGAAGCCGGTCGCGCGTTCGCCGAAGTTATAGACGGTAGTCTCTTGGAGCCCGCTAAAGACGAGTAGATCGTCGCTCACTTCTTCGAAGGAGCCCTCGGTCTTGAAGGCTTGGATCACGTAGCCTGTGGCACCGTCGACCTCTTGCCACTCGAAGGTGACTGCGCTTGGCATGATGACCGGCGTAAGACCCTGGGTGCAGCTCGGCACATCGATGGGTATCAAGACACCGTCCACCTGCAGGGGTGTGACCGGTGGCTGGTTGGCTTCGTTGGGCGTGGGCGTCGCCTCGCCGGTCTCGCCGTTGTCATCGCTCGCGCAATGGAGGACGAAGGGTAGGCTGAGCAGTGCCAGCAGGTGGATCATTCGGATGTTCTTGGTCATTTCGGTTATCTCGTCGTGGTTTGCGTAGGTGCGGTTGTACGGCACGTTCTCGTCTGCCTGCAGCACATCAATTGATTGACGAAATACCGCCAGCGCTCGCGTCTCGAGAAATCCTAGAGATGAGGCACGGCCCGACTTCGGCGTGCGTCGAAGGCAGCAGCGCCGCACAAGTCGCGCGCTTTGGGAGCGGCGACTTGTGCGGCGCACTTAGGCGCCGACGCGCAAGCAAGGCGCGCCGGCTCCAGGGATCACTCCGCTTGGAGCGATTCCTCAGATTGGGCAGGAGGAGGCGTGTTGACGACGTGGAACTCGACGCGCCGGTTGGCTTGGCGGCCAGTCTTGGTCTTGTTGCTGTCGATAGGCTGGGTGTCGCCGAAGCCCTTGCTCTCCAGACGGTCGGCCGCGATGCCGTTGTCGACGAGCCAGCCCATGACCGTGTCCGCACGCTGCTGTGAAAGCGTAAGGTTCTTGCGCGCACTACCTGTTGAGTCCGTATGACCTTCGACGCGGATTCGCGTCACATGCGGATTCGTCGCTAGGATGGAGCGCACATCTTCGAGCACTGAGAAGCCGTCTCCCGCGATGGACGCGCGACCGGTGTCGAACTCAATGCGGTCGCGGATGACGATGCGGTCACCTTCAAGCGATGCCTTCTCCGGGCAGCCGTCGTTGCTGGCGGGGCCGGGGGTCATCGGGCACTTGTCGTCCACATCGAGGACGCCGTCGCCGTCATTGTCCGGGTCCGGGCAACCGTCTTCGTCTTCGAAGCCGTCAAAATCTTCGGCCTCGTTCGGGCACTTGTCGTCCACATCGAGGATGCCGTCGCCGTCGTTGTCCGGGTCCGGGCAACCGTCTTCGTCCTCAAATCCGTCGAAGTCCTCGGCCTCATTCGGGCACTTGTCGACGTCATCCAAGATGCCGTCGCCGTCGGAGTCGGCGGGGGGTGGCGGCGCCACCGGTGCGGGTGGTGGTGGCGGGGGCAGCTCTTCCGGCGCCGCAGCCTCCTCAACGGGAGCGGACCAGCCGACTTGGAGCACGCCGCGGACTTCCGGCGACCCGTAGCCGCGCTGGAAACCTGTACCGCCGGCCACACCGACCGCCCAACCCTGTCCGGGGTAGACGCGCACGCCGAGCAAAGCCTCGATGGGCGAGCGCTCGCGATCAGCAAAGTTTTTAAGCTCAGAAGCGCCGAAGCCCTCGAGGTAGAGCTTGAGCAGCTCATCGAGCAGCGGTAGCGCCGCACCTACGCCGTAGGTGAACTCGTGCATGATCTCGAGGGTGGGCAGGCGTGCCTCGCGGGTGCGGAGGCGAAAGCCCGCGTTCGCCATCAACTCAACGGGGCCGACGCGTGCCTCGAAAAGCAACTCGGGCACCGCCATGAAGGAGTTTTCGCCAACGTAGCGCTGACCGGCGTCCACCGCGCGACCGGTCGGCGAAACCGCAGTGAACTGCACGGCGAGGCCGAAACGGTCCGCGCGTTCACCGAGAAGGCGCACGCGGAATCCGCCGAAGGCATCGCCCAAGGCGGGCGAAGAGCCCGCACCGGTAATGCCAAGTTCCGGGATATCCGAACCCGACTGCCAGAGCGCGACGGGGACGCCACCGAAAAGGACAACCCGGTTCCAGAGGCCGAGCGACATGTTCAGCGTGCCCGTGATCTGGTGGTCCACAAGCCCGATGGGGCTGCTCCCGCGATCGCCGCGCTCGCGCTCATAGACGAGCGGGTCTTTGGCGTAATCCGCCGTCAGCAGGAAGCCGAACTTCATGTGGCCGCGGTCGATGGGGCGTGAGAGCGCGAAGCCATCTTCCGTCGTCTCCGCCGGCCGGTAGGCGTTCAGGGTGATGCGCGACTGGGCCTGCGCTGCGTTCGCCCCACCGAGGAGTGCCGACGCCGCGGCCACAAGGGCCAATGCTCGCAGGAGCGCACTCTTGGCCTTCAAGCCTTGAGGAACACCCGCAGCGCTATCGGACGCGTCGTGGTGACTGCGCGCACTACGCCGGAGGCTGCGCCGCCGCAGCGCCACGAGACCTGCGAGCAGTACAAACCACAGCCACGTCGACCCGCTAGCGCCCGTGGCCAGCGCACAGCCCGGCGAGCCGCCGGAGAGGCCACCGCGCCCGTTGAGCAGGCTATCGTCGTCATCGGGACCCGTGCCGGGTCCTCCAGGTCCACCCGTACCCGGACCGCCCATGCCTGGACCACCGGTACCGGGGCCATCGCCCGCAAGGATGGTGAAGCTACCGGTGACAGGCTCGGAGCGGTTGCCCGCACGGTCCTCGGCCTCGACCACGTAGTCGTACGTTCCCGGCGCAAGGCGCTGCTCGCTCGGCACGGTGAAGGTGTAGGCGCCATCTACAACCGGAACCGTCCAGACAATCGGCTCACCGCCGTCGCGTGGCGTCACGGTCACGCGGACCTGGGCGACCGCATCGTTATCCGCAGCGGTTCCACTGAAGGTCGGTGTGCCGTTGGTGGATGTAGCCTCCGGCGCGCTCGCAAGCGCGACGGTGGGCACCTCTCTGTCGATTAGGAAGGTGATGGTCACGGGCGTGGCCGCGATGCCAAGGTCGTTCTCGGCACTCACTTCGATGGTGTAGCTGCCGGGAGGCAGCGGCTCGGTACCCTCAACGTAAACAAGCGTGAACTCACCGGAAGCGTTGACCACGCCTGTGATCGGCGCGGGCAAAGCACCCTCTGGTGCATCGGTGAAGGTACCAGTCACACTAGCGACGTTCAGCGATGTTGTTCCAGACACCTGAGGGAGCGCCGCATTCGTCGCGCTCCCTGGCGCGGGCGAAAGCACCGCGAGGTTGGGTAGGCTCGCGTCCACGGTGAAGGCTCGCGGCGCCGTGGTCGTGAGGTTGCCCGCGCCATCGGTGGCCTCCACTTCGACGGTGTAGTTGCCGTTCGCAAGCGGCGCATCCAACGTCAACGAGAAGTTATCGCCGGTGAGCGCGGCTTCGAGGCGCAGCACCTCGTCACCGTTAGCGTTAGAGACCACAACCTCAACCAACGCAAGACCGCTCGTCGCGTCACTCGCCGTACCCTGGAACGTGGGCCGGGGCCCCACGGTGGTCCCTGCGGCCGGCAGGGCGAGCGTGACTACGGGGTCGGTCCGGTCGACAACAAAGCTGACCTCGACGGGAGCTGCGGGCACAG
>SLEO01000216.1 GCA_007124745.1 Myxococcales bacterium | reverse complement strand
GTGTTCGGTTGAGGGTCTGAGGCGAGCGCGCCCACAGCCAAAAACCGCAGCGAACTTAAGGAACGCGCGGGATTTTTGGCGAGGACGTAAGCCGGCTCAGGCCCTTAACCGGACACGCATGGCTTACGATGGTTCAGCACCATGGCATCCAGTTTAGGGAAAAGAGAGCAAGGTGCCTTCGCGGGCAACCGTGGTGTGTCCAGGCCAGAGGAGGCTTGCGCCCTGGGCGATGGCGTCCATGTCGTTATCGTGGTGTTCCGGTGCGTGGTGGAAGATGGCCAGGCGCTGCACGTTGGCGGCCTGGCATAGGCGTACGGCCTCCTGCCACGTGGAGTGGCCCCAGCCCACAAACTTGGAGAACTGCTCGTCGGTGTAGGTGGAGTCGTAGATGACGAGGTCCGCGTCCTGGATGAGACCCAGAATCGTTTCGTTGGGTTTGCCTGGCGTGTGTTCCGTATCCGTCACGTAGCAGATCGACGCCGTTGAGGATGCGATGCGATAAGCCGTTGCATCGTCCGGGTGGTTCAGCGGGGCCGTCGTGATGTCCAGGTTGCCAAGCGTGAAACGCTCGCCGGCGCTGAAGTCTTCGAAGCTTACCTTGGCTTTGAGTTGCGCGAGCGGCACAGGGAACACGGGAGCGGAGAGCTGCCGGTCGAACACCGAGCGAACGCCGCCGGGGAGCTTTACGTGTCCCGCGAGCACGCGCACGCTGGCGGCCTCCTGATAAATCGGGCTGAAAAACGGGAACCCATTGATGTGATCCCAGTGCGTGTGCGAAAGGAGCAACGTCGTGTCTAGTTGGCCGCGCGCCATGCGCTCGTTGCCAAGTTCGCGGAGCCCGGTGCCCGCATCCAGAATCAGCCGCGTGTCACCACTTATCACTTCGACGCAACTGGTGTTGCCCCCGTAGCGCGCGAAGTGGGCGCCGGGGCAAGCGATGCTGCCGCGCACGCCCCAGAAGCGGACGTCGAGGCTCATAGACCACACTCCCAGCAGCCGCTGCGCAAGCGCGTTTCCCGGGATGCGGGCATTCGGGCTGGCCGCAGCCCTGCGGCGGATACGCAAAGCGCGCTGTCGTGGCTGAGTTCGCTCATGGTCATCGAGGCGCAGGTTGAGGCTGGACGCATTAAGGACCTACGCCGCTTCGTTCAGACTATAGGGTGGACGGAATCAGATGAAAAAGAAACGGTCTCGTGCGTGGCCGGTTCCGGCTTTCCATCCGCGACCCAGGGCGCCTCTCCAGCGGCTAGGCGCCCGCAACGTGCATGAGCACGCGACGCGTTGCGCGGCGCTCCCAGAAGAGGAGCACAATGAAAATCACGTTAGCTACCGCGACGCGGTACCAGATGAACAGGTCGATTCGCTCGAAGCTTGCCGCTAAACACAACAAATAGGTGTGGGGCGCGAGGGAGATCCACGGCCACAAGCGCATCGGGCCGCGGTGCATGCTGCGGTAGCGCTCGTTGAGTTCAGCGCTGCCACTGTGCGAGAGGGCCTCGCGCTCGCGCAGCGAGCTGGGATTGGTGCGCTGGACGATCTGAACCTGACGCCGCGTATAGGGAATGAGCCCGTGAATCACGGCTGCTCGGAGGTACCAGGCGCTGCCCTTCAGGGACTCCGCAACGGCTTCGAGCTCTTCTTCGAGCGTGGCCTCCCCCTGTCCCCCTCGAACCGACCGCAGGTAGAGATCTTTATAGTAATCATAGAGATTGAAGTGAAGCACCGCGGTGACCGCGCCAATCGCCGCGAGCATGGCCAGATCGGTCGCCGAAAACATGCCGCGGACCCGGTAAACCGCGCCGCTTACGGTGATGGCCGCCACGATGAGGTCGGCGCTGCCGTCAAGGGCGCGCCCGCTCGCCGAGAACATCGACTTGGCCCGCGCCATCATGCCATCAGCGCCGTCCAGAATCGCCGACGTCCAGAGCATGACCGCGCCGAGGACCAGCGGGCCGTCGAGCCACCAGACGAGCCCCGCTCCTATGCCAACACCTAGCGACAGAAAGGTGATGCCATTGGGCGTCAGGGGGGTCCGAAACGTCAGCAGCACGAAAAGGTAAGCGAGGGTCCGATGGACGTAGAGGTTGACGGGGTCCTCAACGTCTTTCGATTTCAACATCGTGCGCAGCGGCGGAAGCCCTGGGGCCGCTGCGTGTGAAGGTGCGCTACTCACAGACGCCTACACTTAGCAAGTTATAAAGCCCTACGCCAAAGTCTACCCATCGAAGTCGCGGGCATCGTCCTGCTGCGCTAGGCCTTTCGCGCCGCAAGGGTTTGCGCTAGGGTCTTTCTTGGTGGGCGGATTTTTGGTGCCTGAGCGTTCTCGGGCCTCTCAGCCGCCATCATCGACCTCCGTCGGCAACCAGAGCGAGAGCCCAGCACAGCGCCGAGAAGCCAGCGTTCCCTAGCGCGGGAGGCCTGTCGGGGTTCAGTCCAGAAAAGCCCAGGCATTGTGCCAGGAGGCCCCACGCAGAAGCGGAGTAAAAGCATGGCGGACGTTCGACCTTTCACGATAGAACAAGCTGCTTTTTGCCGGCGCATGGTGGATGCGCTCTTGCGTAACGAGGGTCTGGATGTAGAGCGCGTCCGCAAGCAGCTCGTCTCCCGGCACGCGCGGCGTGCCGCCCTTTCCGGCGTGCTCGACGCGACACCGCTTGGGCTCCTGCCCGGCGCCGCCGCGCCGGCCTGGCTCAACTACGAAACGCACCGGCGCGCGCTGCTCGCTTGTTTGCTCTACCTCGAAGACCCGCAGTTTTTTGAGCGCGATGGCTGGCAGCAACGCCTCGACCAGCGTGCTCACCGTGCGGAACAGAAAGCGGCGCAAGCGCCGGACTCCGGCTTCGCGCTCGGATTGCAAGGAGCCAAGGTCGCCGGCCGGTTGCTTTGGCCCCTCGCGCAACGCCGCTTTCTTAAATCCGGCGTGCGTATGCCCGCTTCCGTCGGCATCGCGAGGCGCCTCGTCGGCAAAGCCATCGTGATTCAGGCCGTCGCTCAAGGCGTCGCGCGTTACATCCGTCTCCGCCGGGAAGCCGCTGGATTCGAGGTGGTTGCCACGCCCTAGCCGTCCGCAGTGGGTGGCGTTGTTCGCTACAGATGCTCGGAGATCGGCGACCACTCGCCGAGCTTTTCGAGCGCGACGCTTGGGCTGAGCTGACCGCTCACGACCTTGTGGACGTGTTCCGCGATGAAGGCACGCAGACCGAGGCGTTCCGCCGCCGCGTAGGCCGCAGCAGCGGTTTTTTCGCCCTCGACGACGCCGCCCGCCGCCGCGCGCGCCGCCGCCACGCTGAGGCCGCGACCGAGGTGTTCGCCAAAGGTGCGGTTGCGGCTTTGGGCTCCGTGGCACGTCAGAAGCAGGTCGCCGAGCCCCGAAAGACCCGCCAACGTCTCGCGCTTCGCGCCAAGACCTTCGGCAAGACGCGTCATCTCTGCCAGTGCGCGGGCGATGAACGCCGCCTTCGCATTTTCCCCGAAGTCTCGGGCATCCATAAAGCCCGCAGCGATGGCCATCACGTTCTTGAGCGCGCCGCCGAGTTCGACGCCCACCGGGTCGTCGTTCAGATACAAGCGAAGCTTAGGCCCGCTCAGAAACGCCGCATCGTCGTGCAGAGCCTCCGACGCTTCGTGGGCGAGCACGAGCGCCGTGAAGCGTTCCTCAGCCACTTCGCGCGCGAAGCTCGGGCCCGAGAGCAGAGCGACGCGCGTGTCGCGATGCCCTGCGTGGGCTAGGGCAGCCTCAAGCCAGCGTCGAGGTGTCTCAACGGCGCCATCCGCGCCAAGCCGCGCCCCCTTCGAGGCCACCAAATAGAGCGGTGCCGCCGGGAGCTTGCTCGCGTGCTGCGCTAGGAAATCACCGTAGACGTCCGTTGGCAAGGCGCAGATGACATAGGTGGCCCTAGACAGGACTTCGGCGAGGTCCGCCGTGGGCCGGATGGCCGCACTGAGGGGCGGCATCCACGCGAGGGTGGGATGCCGGCGGGAGCTGGCTAGGCGCTCAGCTGCCTCCGGCTCGTGAAGCCACAGGCCGACTTCCGGGAAGCGCCGTGAAAAGGCGCAGGCGAGGGCGGTGCCGAAGGCGCCACCGCCGAGCACCGCGAGCTTTTGCGCGGGACCCGCATTAGGCACGGACGCTTGGGATGTTCTAGTCATGGGCGTCTCCTCATTCGCTGGCGTTCTGCTAGATGCCGCATGTGGGGCGCGATGGGTTTGAGGCGTGCGCCCTCACCGCCGAGAGCTGCGGTGCCTGAGAGGGCATGTGCGCGACGACCGGCTCAGTAGCGCTTTTCAATGCGCGTCGGTGTGCGTCCGTGTGCGTCCGTGTGCGTCATACCCCCTCGGCCGTGGCACCCCAGATGTACTTGTGCAGTTGCAGGTTGACCCGCGCCGGCAGTTTGCGGCGCAGTACCTCGGCGACGAGCCACTGCGGGTCGAGCACACCGTGGACAGGTGATAGCAACACGGCGGCGACCCGTTTGGCAAGGGCGAAACGGGTCATGACTTCTACCGCCCACTCGAGATCTTCTGCCGAGGCCAGGACAAACTTCACCTCATCCCGTGCCGTGAGGTGGTCAAGATTGCTCCAGCGGTTGCGACCGCTCTCGCCACTGCCCGGGGCCTTCAGGTCAAGAATGCGAATGACACGCGGGTCGAGACCTTCAATCGGGCGCTCGCCGCTGGTCTCGACGAGTACGGTCACGCCCGCGTCCGCCAGGCGTCGCAAGAGTAGGGGGGTGCCCCGTTGCAGCAAGGGCTCGCCGCCGGTGACTTCCACCAGTGGCGTCGCGTGCGACAGCGCTTCCTCCACGACATCGTCGATGCGCCGCCGCTGACCTCCGTAGAATGCCGCCGCCGTATCGCACCAGTGGCAGCGCAGGTTGCAACCCGTGAGCCGAACGAAGGTACACGGTACGCCGGCCCAGCTCGATTCGCCCTGAATCGAGGCATACACCTCATGTACCGTGACGCTCTCGGGGTGCTCGGCGACGGGCAAGCGCTTGCGCCCCTCCGACGGCGCACCTTGAGTGCGCGACGCCTGCGGTAACTGTTCCCCTGCCGCCATTCAGCGCAGCCTGCCAGAGCCCGTGCAGCCTGCCAAGCTGCTACCGCGCCGCGAGTGCGCCTCCCTGGGCGGCCGAGCGATGCGCCGAGGACCCTCGCGATGGGAGTGGGCCTGCGTTGCCTGTGCCTAAGGGCGGGGCCTAGCCTGCCCTACCGCTACTAGCTCCGCTATCCGAACGCGAGTGCGCTGCGCTTCATCCTCCGGCGGAGGTGCATCTAAAGCGTAGCCTAGGGGGCGCCCCCCGAAAGCGTTCCAGGGCAGCGGTCCGTCTTCGTCGACGACGGAGAGAAACACGGTGCCCACCACCGCTGCGTTCGCTGGGCTGTCCGGTGGCGCCTGCGCTTGCGACCCCTCTCTCAGCGGGCGTAGCGCGAGGCTTTGTTGACGCCAGAAAGACGTGAGCTTGATCGTGATGGGGTGCGCTTGACCGATGCGTTCCGGCCAATGCTCGAAGCTGAGCCAGGGGCTGCCGGGGTTTTCCTGCGTGCGCATACTGGCGGGCCCACCAGGGGTGCCGGACACTACCTCGATGACTACATTCACCTTGCGCGAGACCGGGCCGATGCGGCGCAGATGCGGCGTCACCGACAGCGTGCCGTTGCCGGGCAAGTGAACGTCCACGCCTCGCAGAGCCACACTCGGGCCGAAGCGTAGCGGTAGGCGCTGCTGAGGGCCTTGGCGGTAGGCGTCGCGCGCGTCGCCTAAAGGGCGGTGACTACCAGGGAGTGAACCCGCGCTTGCAAGTACGAAGCGCCCGCCCTTCAGTGAGCGCACCTGCACAGCAGCAGGCGCCGTACATGGCGGCGGTGTTTCCGTGTCCTCAGCGTCGTCACTGGGCGCTTCCCCACACTGCCTCGTTCGCAGCATGAGTGCCGCATCCAGCGCGCCGTAGTGCTCTCGCTCCGTGAGGAGGATGCCGCTCGGATGCCGGGCGAGCCAGGTTTCCGCCGCATCCGTCGCATCCGGCAGCCGCGTTACGTTTTCCTGCCGAAGTAGGCGCTCCGGCAGCGGTGCTGGGGCAGGCCACGCGAGCGGTCGCGCGCCGCGCAGCGTTTGAGCCTGGGCTAACGCGCTCAGGGGTGAGCGCCTCGCAGTCTGGATGCTGAAGCGCGTCAGCCCGGCCGCGAGCCCACAGGCCACTATGGTCACAGCGCTAGCCTTGAGGGCCGTCGCTACCCAGCCGCGTTTCTGCCAGGCGGGCGGAAAGGATGAGGTAGGAGGCGTCTCCCCGACGACCGCACTGCAGCCTTCGTCCGCGCCGCGACCGGCGACTAGGAGCGCAATGCAGCCCGTCCAGAGCGCCAAGGTCGCGGCGTGAAACCAGCGAAGTGTAGGGTAGGCCTCCCCAAGCGGCCCAAGTCCCAGGGCCCGCGACCCAACCTGCGCATCACTGGCGAGGTCGCGCAGCACGAAGAGCGCGAGCAAAAGCATCAACAACAGTGGCGCCTTCGAGACGCGCTCTATGCGCCGTGCGCCGGCAATACACACCGCTAGCCAGGCCGGGGCAAAAACCAGATGGCCGCCCGCGCCGCCTGCCCCGGCGGCGCTGAGGAGGCGCGCTGCGTCAAGGGGTAGCCCCAGAAGCAGCAACCAACCCGCAAAGGTCCAAAGGCGGCGCTCCGGGCCATCGGGTGGGTGCTGGGCATGGTTGAAGCATAAGGGAATCAGAAAGAGACCCAGAGGGAAGAGGCCGTGGGTCAGCGCGAAGACAAGCTGTGCGCTGGCTGCGGCCCCGCCACCGGTGAGCGGCGCGCCATTCGGGGTCGCGCCTGGGCATTGGAGACCCATGGTGCCGCATAGGTTTGAGCCCAGCAGGAGTGCCAGACTGGCGAGTAGCAGGCTCACGATTCCCAGCGGTCGTGGATGCTTCACCGCGGCGAGGGCCGCCGAAACCGCGGTGACCGCAAGGGCGCCTAAGGTCACCCGGTCCGGCACCAGCGCGGCGAGCGCGAGGCCCATCGCGAGCCCGGCGAAGTCAACCCACAACGCGCGGCCGAGGGGCCGAGCGGGCATGTCCTCGGCGCGCGCGAGCCTGCGCAACAGGACGAGTTGCAGGACGGCAAGTCCGATGGTCGACCAGGTGCGCGGCGTGGGCCTGAGCACCAAGGCCGCGCAAGCCGGCGTCAGCAACAGGCTGCCTAACGCGACCAAGGTCATGAGGCGCGGCCTGCGAGAATCCCTCTCGTCTCTGCCTGAACACCAGCGCAGCGCTAGAAATAGGCTCGCGCCGAGGAGTGCGCAGCCCGGCAGACTGAGCAGGAAAGCCAGCAGCATATGGCGCGCAGGTAGCCAGGGGGCTGCGGTCAGCAGGTGGCAAAACGCGTGATCGCTCAAGCTAGCCGTCGGCGCGTCACATGCGCTCAGGTCGGCCCCATAGGCACCGAAGAGGCTTGCGCCGACGCTGACGGCAAAAGCGAAGGCCACCGCTGCACTTATGGCTAGGTAAAGCAGGCCCGGAGTGGGGTTCCGCAGGCGGACTTGGACCGCTTTCATGAAGTCTGTTTAGCGGATTTCAGCTGTCGCTCGTATTCGCTGACCTGGGCCTTAAATCGCTGCAAAGCCGCGCCCGAGAGGGCAGGTCCAGGCGCATGCAAGACTTCGAGCGGGTCGAGAAAGCGGTCGAAGCGCTTGATGCCAAAGTGGAGGTGGGGGCCGGTGGAGCGCCCGGTGGACCCGACGTGCCCAAGCGGCTCGCCTTGCTTAACCGTGACGCCTGCCTTGATGCCCCGCGCGAAGCGCTGCAGGTGCGCGTAGAACGACTTGTAGCCGTCGCGATGTTGCACGATGACCAGATTGCCATTGGGGCCCTTGCGGCCGGCAAAAGTAACCGTGCCCGAGGCAGCAGCGCGCACGACCTCACCGATGGGCGCCGCATAGTCGACCCCGAGATGAGGCGTGACTCGGCCGAGAATAGGATGCCGCCGGCGGAGGTCGAAGTGGGAAGAAATCCTTGAGAAGCGTACGGGAACGCGCATCCAGCCGCCTTCCCAGGCGTTGCCCGCGCCGTCGTAGTAACCCTGGACCCTATTCCCGACGCGGTAGGCGTAGGCCTCCAGTGTTCCTACAGTCTGGCTCTCGAAACTCAGCGCATGCGGATCGTCGAAACCGTTAAACTCGCCGCCAAGCTGCTTGATATCCACCAGCACCCGAAAGCGGTCACCGCTTCGCGTGTCGCGGTCGAAACGCATTTTCCGTCCAAAGACCTGAACGAAGGCGCCGGCGAGCCCGCTGAGGTTGCCCGCGCTCTCAAGGGCTGCGCCGAGACTGGTCTCGATGGTTCCGGTGAGGGCTAGGCGATGTTTCGTTTCTGGGAGTTGGTGGGCGGTCGCTTGAAACTCGCCGCGGGCGTTAGGGCTGACCGTCCACCAGTGAGCCTTGGAAGTCCGGTAGGTCAGCGTCCCAAGCGCCCCCGACTCGGTGCGTTCGATCTCGATGATGTCGGTGGGCTTGCAGCGGCGAAAGTCGAGCTTGCCGCGCAGTGCGTTTTCAACCTGCGTGCTTTCGGTTGCGTTGAGTCCCGCCGCGCTCAGTGCATGCCTAAAGGTGCGGGCCTTGCCGAAAAGGTGCCCTGAATGTGCCGGTTCGGCGTCGCCTTCGGCAAGCGAGACTTCCCCCGCTGCGTCTTCAGGCGCAGATGAGGCCGCAAGGGCCCCCGCTTCCGCGGAGAGTGGTGCGTTGGCCTCGGGCAACTCCGAGGGCGCAGCTTCGGGGCCTTGGCCTAAGTAGCCCGCGGTCACCGTTGCCGCCGCTGCCAGGGAAACCGCCAGTAAAAGCAGGCTCGGGAAAAACCAGCGGCGCCGCCACATACGAGGCCGGCGACCCAAAGTGGGCCCCAAGCTCGGCATGGGCTGTGGCACAGCCGTCGTGGTTTCGCTGGTCGACCCCGTCATCCTTCAGGCCCAGGAGTACAGGCAAGCGGTGGAACGTGCAAAGCTACCCGACGGGTTCTCATCGTCGCGTACAAGCAAGCGCAGAGGCGGACGGCCCCCCGCAAGACTGCGCAAAGCTTGACAGCAGTGGTGGCTACCCCCTTCAATGTTAGGACCTGCCGGCACTGCGTCGGTGCATCGAATAGGATATGTCGAACACCTTATGTTTAGCGTAGTCGTCACCGAACGCGGCGGAGCTCAGCGGCGCGTCGACTTCGAATCAAGCGAAGTGACCATCGGCCGTGTCCAGGGCAACGATATCATCTTGCCCAAGGGCAATGTGTCGAAGCGGCACTGCCGAATCGTCCATAAAGACGGCCGTTTTGTCGTTGTGGACCTGAAAAGTACCAACGGGACCTACGTCAACGGTCGTAAGCTTACCTCGCCGCTTGTCGTACGTAGCGGCGATAAGATCTATGTCGGCGACTTTATTATCGCCATCGACCAGCCTGAACTCCAAGGTATCGCCGAGGAGGTCGAGGAGCCGCGAACATCAGCGCAGCTCGCCGCACAGCCTGCGGCTGAGGCCGCCACGCGCTACGATGTCACCGATGACCAGGTGCCCGACGACTATGGCGCACCGGACGAGGCCCCCGCAGCGCCAGCCTACGCGGGCAACCAGCCAGCCGCCCCCCCCTACGATGAGCAGGAGGCCTACCCCCCGCAAAACTACGCTGAGCCGGAAGGGCTTGAGGACTTCGAAGAGCTGGCGAGTGACGACGATGAGGATGACGACGAGGGTACTGAAGGCCCCGTCCCTCCCGAAGCGATGTACACCATTGCGCAGCGCGACGAAGATGCCTTCGAGAAGCTGGAGCAACAGGGACTCGAGCCCGAGAGCGCCCAAACTCAGGCGGAGGACGGCTTCCTCGACGAGATGCTCGCGCCAGAACCGGCCCCTGCTAGCCCACGCCACAGTGCCCAACCGGGGCCGGTGCGCACGACCGTCCGCGCGGATGCTTCCGAACCCCCACTGAGCTACGCGCGCCCTTCCGCGCAACCCGGCCCTCGCCAGGAGTCCATGCGGCCTGAGTCTGCGCGCTCCGAGTCCTTGCGCCCGGCGCATGCTCAACCACCCGCGGAGCCACAGCCCGCGCGACGCCAGACGTCTCGCCCCTCTTCGAGGCCTGAGTCCGCGCCTGCGCCGGCCGCCCACGTCCAAGCTGTGCCGGGGCACAGCGTCCCGAGCCAAGCGCCGCCGGGTCAGCGGCGCCACCGTCCCACCGCCGAGGGCCTCGGGGCGGGGGCACCGCTGCGACCCAGCATGGAGGCCGGGCGCGTTGCGGCACCTTCAGCCGACGGAGCTGCCCAACTAACGCCGGGTGCGGCTCGCCGTGGTGCGGCACCTGACGGTGGTCGCTACGGCCGCCTCATCGAGCTCGCCATCGATGCGCTAGGCACGCAGCCGAATGACATCGATGCCGACGCGGTCATCGGGGCCTTGAAGGGTGCGCTCTCGCGGCTAGATGAGGAGCAGCCCTTGGCGGGCGACGAACTCTCCCGTCTGCGCGACCGAGCCATTCGCGAACTTGCGGGACTCGGGCCGCTGGAAGTGCTGCTTGACGACGAGAGTCTTGTTTTCGCATGCGTCGATGGCCAGGGTCAGGTGGCAGCGGACTTCGGAGAGGGCTTGGCGCCGCTCCAACCTGGCTTCGCCTCGCCGCGGGCCTGGCGTCTGTGCGCCGAGCGCTTGCGGTCGCGTTTCAAGCCTACGTTGGCTTCAGGCGCCTTTGAGGGTGCGCTGAACGGTGGCGCCCGGGCATTGCTGCTTGAGGCGCCGCTCGCGCCGCAGGGCGCCATGCTGGAAGTGCACCGTCGCCTCCGCACGCAAACCCTTACGGGGCTCGTCCAGCGCGGCGTGCTTGATGCCGCCCAAGCAAAGGTCCTTGAGGGCGCAGTTCGCGGCGGCCAGGGCATCGCTGTCCTTGCGGCGACCCGCCACGCGCTTGCGACGGTGGTCGGCGCGCTCGCCGAGACGCTACCGAGTGAACAACGTATCGCTCTACTGCAAGGCCCGGAGGCCATCGCGCTCAACCAGCCGTACTGCGTAGAACTCGCGTTCCTAGCGGGCGGCCCACAAGCCCAGCTCAATCGCCTGGATGTCGCTCTGGCGCTCGCCGTCGACGCGCTCGTGACGCCGATCATGACCCCAGACCAACTCCCGGACGCACTGCAGCGTCTCGGAGCTTTTGTGGGCACCGTGTTGGCGGGTGTACTGACGCGCGCTCCAAGCCGCGGCAAAGAGGCGCTGGAGCACATCCTAGCGTCCGCCAATCTGAGCCCCGCTCGGCGGCAGCAGCTTATCGCTGAACACTTCGCCTACGTCCTCACCGTCGACCTAGTCGATGGACAGCCTCAGGTCACCGCCATCGAAAGCACCTAAGCGGCGGGGTTCGCTAGGAGCGGGCCACTACGGCCGCCTCTGACGGGCGGGAGGAGTCACGGCTTGCGGGGGCGGACGCGGCGTCGGGTGCGGGCGCGCCCATGTCTCGGAGGTAGGTGTAGTGTGCCCCGAGCGCCGCGAGCGCCGTTGGGTAGTAGATATAGGGCACGCCGAATTCCTTACACGTTTCGCGCACAATCGGCACGATTTCGTGAAGACGGCTGTAACTGATCGTGGGAAACAAGTGGTGCTCGATCTGGTAGCCGAGCCCACCTAAGAAGGTGACCGGAAACCAGTGGCCGTGGTGGAAGTCGACGGTCGTTTCGAGTTGCCCCGCGCCCCAGTCTCGGGGCTGGGTCGACCTGCGGTTGGCGCTACCGAGCGCCCATGCGTTCTGATGACTGAGTGCGAAGGTCCCTTGCACCATCAGTCCGGTGCCGCCGATCATCAGGGCGTGAATCAAGAGCGCGTGAGGCCAGGGGAGAAGCAAGTAGGGCAGGACGTACCAGAGCAACACGGACATCAACTTAAAGGCGCAGAAGAGCAAGGCTTCAGCGCGGTAGGGCTTCTCTATCTTGCCCCAGGGCCCGAACCAGCAGCCCGTCGCAGCCGCGACGACGTCCCCGACCAATAGGACCGGGAACGTCACCGTGTAGACCAGCCAAGCGTAGATATGCTGGAAGCGGTGAAACCAGCGTCGCGGCTGATGCGCAAACTCGCGCAGAAGCGGAAAGTGAACTTCGATATCCGGGTCAAGTCCCGGCTGGTTGGTGTGCACGTGATGCTTGGGCACGTGAATCGCGGTGAAGACGAAGGACGAGACCCCCATTAAGTCGAGGGTACACAGCGCCAGGACGCGGTTGGCCCGGACCGACGCAAAGACGCCGGCATGCATGGCCTCGTGGCCGTAGCCTCCGAGGGCAAAGGCCATGGGTCCCCATAGCAGCGCACACCACCACTGCCCAAAGACCAGCGCGCCGACACCCACGGCGAGAAAAAGCGCGACAAGCGCACCGAAGCGCCAAAGGAATGCCCGCGTGCCGTGGTGGGCGCGGCGCAGCGCGGCGCCCCGCAGGCCCCGTGCTTGGCCCTCGCGCACGAAGTGCTCTCGCACCCGCGCTTTCAGCGTGGGGTAAAACCCTGTCCCTTCCCATTCGAAGCTAGGAGGCGCGTTCGCCTCGGGTGCGGGGGCTTCCCCCACGTAGAAGCGCGCCAGCATCCCCTTCGGCACGTTGTCGTGGAGGTGGCTGCTATGGAAGAGCGCGGTGCAGTCGGTGCCTCTGACCTGCTCAAGCAAGCGCCTTCCTCCGGGGTGCTTGTTGAGGAACGGCTCAAGGTCGTAAAGCTTGCCGTCGATTTGCCAAAG
>SLEO01000156.1 GCA_007124745.1 Myxococcales bacterium | reverse complement strand
GTGAGGTTCTTCCCGAGGGCAGCGATCCCGTTGCGATTTGCCTTCAACTTGCTTGAACGACCCTGAAACACGGGAAAGGATCCCCGCAACACGCATCGTGTGGGGTGCGGGTGCACGGCTGTGCCTTGGTGCTACTCGAGCAACCCGAAGTGTCCGAAAATGCATCGGCGTTGGCCCCAACAATCGTTAACTCGAGCCATACGGGTCGCTTAGTGCGCCGACTCACGGCACTTCAGGCGGTTCTCGGCAAACGGATCGCCTAAACCTCCCTAGGACAGTGTCATGAAAGCGTACACATGCCG
Source organism: Myxococcales bacterium (assembly GCA_007124745.1). GTDB lineage: Bacteria > Myxococcota_A > Polyangia > Polyangiales > SLQV01 > SLQV01. Next base: position 3,213 of record SLEO01000156.1, on the reverse strand, counting down.
TGCGCATAAATGACGCCGGCTCCTTCCTAAACGGGTACGATGCGCTTAGCGAAAACTGCGCGCTTAATCGAAGGAACGCTCGCGGGGAGGTTTCCGCGTGACCTGGCGAGGAGACAGCCGCCGTTCGACGCTCCGACGGAGCTTCGAATAGCTCATGCTTCAGTCAGACCGGAGGGCCGCAAAGGTTCAGAAGTGCCCGGGCTTTACCGTGACTTCAACCTTTTGATCAGGAGCGCCGAAGGCGCGTCGCACGGCCTCTTGTTGTTTCATGAATAGCTCCCTAGCACGATGATCCGCTTCATTTTGCGCACTGAACGCAGCAGTATCTGCCTCATGCCTACGTATGTTGAGTTCTTCCTTGCCGAGTTCGGTTTTGGCGTGCATCTCAAGGCAAGATAGCTGGACTTCCTCTTTTTCGAAGCGATAACAAGGATTGTTTTTGACGTAGATCACGCATGATTTGAGCATTTCCCCTTCGAATCCTCGTTTTCGACACGTATCGAGGATAAGATAAAGATAAGCTTTTCGCTCTGCTAGCTCCTCTTTGAGCTGTTGCGATGATTTTCGAACATATGGCTGATCGGGATACACCGCTGCTGCTGTAGTTCCACCTACGCGTCGCGGCGTCGAATCAAAGCAAGATGACAGTGCGAATGTGGCGACCACACATCGGCCTATTGCTACACAAAGTGTTTGTGTATATCGCTGCGTATGTGTCACCTATGGTGACGATACACCAATATTTGAACCCAGAGCAACAGCCTGCGCTGGGCGGAGTGTCCGGCAAGCCGCAGCTCGCGCGATGGAGCATTTGGACTCATCGCGGCATGGTGGAGAGGACGATTATGCCGCGAGGTTCCTGGTCGCGGCATAACTGTGTTCGGTGGACTCTGGGCTGATGAAGCCGTTGTACGAGTGCTGGCGGGCGGGATTGCAGAACGCGCCCTGGGAGGTGTTCTAAAAAAAGCGTCAACGCTTGGGCGCGGGTGCTCGACTAGGGCGCTAGTTGATAGAGCTGAAGGCTTCGGGGGTGAGGTCGAAGCCGGAGATGGGGATGACGAAGCTGGCCATTAGGGCGCGTTTGCTTTCAAGAAGGGCGTCGAGTTCTTCGTCGACGGTGATGTTGGGGGGCTTGGCGGCGCAGATCAGCGCGTGGACGTGGACGTTGCGGCTTTGGCCGATGCGGTAGGCGCGGTCGGTTGCCTGGTTCTCCACGGCCGGGTTCCATTCGCGCATGTAGTGCACGACGTGGTTGGCGGCGGTGATGGTCAGGCCGACGCCTGCCGCGCGTGGGGCGAGCACCAGCGCTCCGAAACCCGGCTTCTCCGAGAAGGCGTCTACGCGGCGCATGCGCTCGGCGGAATCGTTCATGTCGCCATTGATGACGGCAACGGGCACGTGGTAGCGGGCCTGAATCAGTGCCGCGAGCCAGGCCTGCACCAGCTTGAGCTTTGCGAAGACGAGCACCTTTTCGCCTGCGGCGAGCGCACCGTCCAGCACCTGGCAGAGGGCTTCCACCTTGGGGAAGCTGACCTCCGCGGGTAGCGGTAGGGGCTCGATGCGGCCGACATGCATTCTCGGGTGGGCCGTGACGTTGAATAAGCGCTGTAGCTTGCCAAGGGGGCCGGTGTCTTTTCCGCCAGGTGCGATGTCGGCGCCGGTGATGATGCGCGTGTAGGCAGCCTGCTGTTCGGCGCTCATCGGCACGGGCGTGCGGTGGTGAATCACTTTAGGGAGCTCATCTTTGAGGTCCGCCTTGTGGCGACGCATGAAGCCAAAGCCGATGCGCTCGTGCAGCATCCGAACGAGGGCGACTTGTCCAGCGTGATCGAGACCGGCACGCAGTGGCTTGATGTAGGTGTCCGCGAAGTCCTTTAGGCTGCCGAGAAGCCCTGGCATGGCCCAATCAACAATCGCCCACAGCTCTTGCAACGTGTTCTCGACGGGAGTGCCCGTCATGGCGAGGCGAAAGCGCGCGGGCACCGTACGCAGCGCTCGCGCGATATCCGCGCCCGGGTTCTTGGCTTTCTGCGCCTCATCGAGGACGACGATGTCCCAGGCCACCCGAGCAAAGGCTTGCTCGTTACGCCGCAGCGTCTCGTAGCTGGTAAGTACAATGTGGTGGGCGCCTAGCGTTGCCGCTGCGGTTTCTGGGCGCTTGTCGAGATGGCGACCCATGATCACCACGAGGGATTCTAGAGAAGTGCCAAAAAACTTTGCGGCCTCCTTTCGCCAGTTCTCGAGCAACCCCACCGGGGCTACGACCAAATGGGGCCCGGGCTTCTCGGCACCACTTGGCGTGCGCGCAGCGCTCGCGCGTCGCCAGGCCAAGAAGGCCAGCACCTGGAGCGTCTTTCCAAGGCCCATGTCGTCCGCCAACAGCGCACCCCGCCAACTGTGCACGCCCTCGGGCGCGGCGTAGAGCGATGCGAGCCACTCGACGCCCTCTACCTGGTATGCCTTGAGCTTGACGTTTGGCGCCAAGCCCTCAAGTGCGCCGACGCGCACCCGCGGCACACTACGAAAGAGTGCAGCACGGAAGGGGTCGAAGGTCAGCTCATCGATGTTGTCTTTGACGAGAAGCACCTCGCGGCCCGACCGCTTGTCAGCGTCGGGCGCCTCTGCTGAGGCCTTCGGGGGTTGCGAAGCCGGGTGCGGCGCGGGCACGACACCCTCGATGAGCACCTGCCGCGCCGCCGCGACTTGCTCGCGCAGCGTCTGAGACAGCTCAATGACGCCTTCTCCGTCCGGCGCGGGGATGTAACCAACACCGGCCTGCTCTGCCTCGGCGATAGCCTCTTCGAGCGCCGTGACGCCTTCGGGGGTGCTCAGGTCGAGCAATGCCGAGGGCGCCTCCGCATTCAGTGCGTCGAGACGCGCTGCGCCCGACCACTCCCACCAGGAACGCCCTTCTATCTCCTTCAGTACGGGCGAGACGCGGCGCACGTACGGCCCAAGCCCGAGCACACGTTCGCAGAATTTATCCGTCGCGACATCCGGGCCGAAGAAACGCTCCGGCTCACTCAGCGCCTGCGCCAAACCCTTAGGATCAAGCTTGGGAATGCTGCGTAGCTTACCGATGGCCGCTTCCGCGCGGTCCGTGTAGACGACACGGCCGCGGCGGCCGTCGGCGCTAGGGACTTCGTCGACGGATTCCGTCAGCGGACGGGAGCCTACGTTGTAGAAGCGGTCTTCAAGGTACTGTTGGTCGAC
>SLEO01000018.1 GCA_007124745.1 Myxococcales bacterium | reverse complement strand
GAAGTCTTGCCGGTGATGGATAACCTTCAGCGTGCCCTTGAGGCGGCGGAGCAAAGTGCCGAAGTTAAAGCGCTTCAAGATGGCGTGGGCATGGTGTTGCGTCTCTTCGAAGACACCTTCGTGCGTCTAGGTCTCGAGCGCATCATCAGTGTGGACCAGCCTTTCGACCCGGCACTGCACGAAGCCATCCAGCAGATTCCGTGTGAAGACGTCGCACCCGGCACGATCGTGCGGGAGTTTGCCGCGGGCTATCGCTTGGGTGCGCGTCTACTGCGCCCGGCGACGGTTGTCGTTGCCAAAGCACCTGTAGCATCGGTACCCTCAGAGACCGACGGTGCGCAGCCCGCATGAGCATGCACTTCGCGTGAGTGCGCCGAGGAGCTGAGTTGCTCCAGAGGACATCGCCCCGTGCGGCGCCCTTGGGGGCTCTCGGCTGAGCAGCAGCCCGGGGGTGTACTACGCCCCCGCTCGGTGCTGAATAGGGCTTGGGCGACCGCTGTCGGCAGAGTCACGCATGGGACGCGTTATCGGCATCGATCTTGGGACGACTAACTCCTGCGTGGCGTTTTTTGAACGCGGCGAGGTGACGGTCATCCCTAATGCGGAAGGTTCGCGGACGACACCGTCTTTCGTCAGCATCAGTGAGGCAGGCGACCGGCAGGTAGGTGTCGTCGCCAAGCGCCAGGCGGTGACCCAACCCGAGCGCACGCTCTACGCCGTCAAGCGCTTGATGGGTCAGGCCTACGCTTCCGATGCTACGCGCCGCCAGCGTAGCAACGTGACCTATGAGGTCATTGAGGCGGAGAATGGGGATGCATGGGTCGCCGTCGGCGAGCAGAAGCTCTCCCCCCCTGAGGTGTCAGCCTCGATTCTTCGGGCGCTGAAAGAGCAAGCGGAGGGCTACCTCGGAGAGGAGATCACCGCGGCGGTGATTACCGTGCCGGCCTACTTCGACGACGCGCAGCGTCAGGCGACGAAAGACGCCGGCAAAATCGCCGGGCTTGAGGTCAAGCGCATCATCAACGAGCCGACCGCCGCCGCGTTGGCCTTCGGGTTGGATCAGCCCGGTGCGCGCCAGCGTATCGCCATCTACGACCTGGGCGGCGGCACCTTCGATATCTCCATTCTTGAACTTGAGGACGGCGTCTTCAACGTCAAGGCCACCGCGGGAGATACCCACCTCGGCGGCGAAGACTTCGATCAGAGCCTCATCGATCTGCTCGCCGAGACCTTCCTTGCGGCGGAAGGCACGGACCTACGCCTTGACCCGAAAGCCATGCAGCGGCTGAAGGAGCAAGCGGAGAAAGCCAAACACGAGCTTTCAACCTCGCTCCAAACGGAGATCAACTTGCCCTTCGTGTGCGCGACTGCCACCGGGCCCAAACACCTGATCCACGGACTGAAGCGGAGTGACTTCGAGGTCACAACGCTAGCGCTCGTCGACCGAACCCTGACGCCCTGTCGACAAGCGCTGAGCGACGCGGGGCTGACCGCCGCCGACATCGACACGGTATTGCTGGTGGGCGGGCAGACGCGGATGCCTCTGGTCCGGCGCAAGGTGACGGAGTTTTTCGGCAAGGAGCCCTCCGCATCCCTCAATCCAGACGAAGTGGTAGCGATAGGTGCGGCGCTCCATGCTGCGGCCCTCGAAGGTGAGATTGACGACGTGCTGCTCCTCGATGTCACGCCGCTCAGTTTAGGCGTTGAGACCGGCGGCGGGGTCTTTCATGCGCTCATTGAGCGCAACACTACCATTCCAACGGAAGCCTCCGAGGTGTTCACGACGAGTATCGACAACCAGTCGTTCGTGCCCATTCATGTATTGCAGGGCGAGCGACCCATGGCGGCGGACAACCGTTCGCTCGCGCGCTTTGAGCTTGCCCCGATACCCCCGGCGCCCCGCGGGGTGCCTCAAGTGGAGGTCACCTTCTCTATCGATGCCGACGGTCTCGTCCAGGTGCGCGCCAAGGACCTCGGCTCGGGCAAAGAGCAGAACGTCAACGTGGTCGCTTCTGGCGGGCTCAGCGCCGAACGCATCGAGGCGCTGGTGCTGGAAGCCGAGCAAGAGCAGCAGAGCGATGCGGTGCGCCGCGAGCTTGCGGACCGCAAGACCAGCGCCGAGTCCTTGATGTACAGTACCTCCCGCGCCCTTGACGAATGCGAGTCCTTGCTCGACGCGGACCTCGTGGAGATCATGCGCAATGATCTCGGTTACCTGAAGTCGCTCATTGAGGCGGATTCCGTCGACCTCCAAGTCCTAAAGGACGCCACACTGCAGCTCGAGCAGAGCGCCTTCCGTATGGCCGAAGCGATTTACGGCGACGGCAGCGAAGCCGAGCCCGAGCCCACCCCCGAGGCGTAGCCCTCGGCCGGGGGGGCTAGGGGGGGCGAGGGGAAGCCCAGCATGCAGGGCTCGGCCTCAAGCCAGATGTCGAAGCGCCGCGCCACGCGATACTGGACGTGGCGGGCTAGCTGGATCAGTGAGCGCGTGTCGCCGCCGCCGTGGTGAATAAGGGAGAGCGCATGCTTCGGCGAGATGCCAACGCGGCCTTGCGTGAGGCCGCGTGCAAGGCCCGCGCGCTCGATGAGCCAGCCCGCTGAGAGCTTGCAGCGTCCGTCGGCAACAGGCCAGCGGGGCATGGTCTCCTGCGGCGCAAGGACCCCCGCCGCGCGTGCGGCTTGCTCGACCGCGAGCGCGTTCGCGCGCGTGACTACCGGATTCGTGAAGAAGCTGCCGACGGACTTGAAGCCTTGGCCCTGGTCCCCTAGCAACATGCCCTTGTTGCCGCGCAGCTCCAGAACGACGCGGCGAACTTGGGCCAACGTGGGTGCGGCCCCCACGCGTTCCGCCACTTCCCGCGCAAGTTCGGCGTAGGCCAAAGTAGGCGCCGCGTCGCGCTGCAGCATCAGGTTGACTCGCAGGATGAGGTAGCGGTCGGGCTGCGCCTTGAAGCAGCTGCTGCGGTAGGCGAAACCGCAGGCGGCGGCGTCGAGCTTCACGCTGGTATGCGTGCTGCGGTCGTAGGCGATGACGCTGTCGACCACGCTCGAAAGTTCTTGGCCATAAGCGCCGATATTCTGCACAGGCGCGGCGCCCACGGTGCCCGGAATGCCCGCGAGGCATTCAATGCCGCCAAGGCCGCGCTGTACCGACCAGCGCACCAGCTCGTCCCACGATTCGCCGGCCGCTACATTGACGAAGAGTTGAGCGCCGGTTTGGCGCTCACTGCGGCCGCGCTGCCGCATGACGATGACCAGGCCCGCGATGCCCTCGTCAGCGATGACCACGTTCGAGCCGCCACCGAGGATGGTCACGGGCATCTGGCGCTTTGCCGCGAAATCGAGGGCTTCCACCGCCAGCTTCGCACTCGAGGCGGACACCAAGTACTCCGCGTCCCCCCCCAGCCGAAGGCTAGTCAGGCGCGAGAGCGGCACGCGGCGCTTGATGGGTAGGGTATCAGCCATGCGACAAGGTTTCTGTGACACGCACTAGAAGGCTGCGCGCCGCCGCGGGCGCCTTAGGCGCGAAGCACGGTCTGCCCGCCCATAAAGGGCCGCAGGACCTCCGGAACGACCATGCTGCCATCGGCCTGCTGATACTGCTCAAGCACGGCGACAAACGCTCGCCCTACCGCCACCCCTGAGCCGTTGAGCGTGTGCACGAACTCCGTCTTCTTGCTGCCCTCCGGCCGGTAGCGGATCTGCGCCCGGCGGGCTTGGAAATCGCCGCACCAGGAGCAGCTCGATATTTCGCGAAACGCCCCAGCAGACGGCAGCCACACCTCGAGGTCGTAGGTCTTGCGCGCGCTAAAGCCGAGGTCGCCTGCACACAGACTTACGACCCGGTAGTGAAGATTGAGGCCCTGGAGAATGCGCTCGGCGGCGCCGCAAAGCTCTTCCAGCGCGGCTTCCCCTGCTTCCGGGGCGACAAGGTGCACAAGCTCCACTTTATCGAACTGGTGATTGCGAATCATGCCGCGGGTATCGCGACCGTAAGAGCCCGCCTCCCGGCGAAAACAGGGTGCATACGCGACAAAGCGTTTGGGCAAGTCGGTTGCGGCGAGCAGGTCGCCCGCGTGAAGATTCGTCAACGCCACCTCTGCCGTGGGGCTGAGAAAGCGCCGCCCTTCGCCTTCAACGCGTACCAGTTCGAATTGATCCTCTTCGAACTTAGGGAGCTGCCCGGTGCCACGGAGCGCGGCTTCATTGAGGATTGCAGGCACCCACACTTCCTCGTAACCCGCCGTTAGGTGCGTCTCCAGCATCCAGTTGATGAGGGCGCGGAGGAGCCTAGCGCCCTCTTTGCGCAACACGACGAAGCGGGCGCCGGAAAGCTTAGCCGCCGCCGCCATGTCGAGCAGTCCAAGCCGTTCCGCCACCGCGACGTGATCTTCGGCAGGGTTCGCTTCCATGCCCCCGGCGGCGCGTCCGCTGGCTGAGCCCCAGGTGCGCATCACGACGTTGTCTGCCTCTGATGTGCCGTCGGGTACCGACGCGTGAGGCAGGTTAGGTACCGTGTCGAGCAATTGGCTCAGCGCTTCTTCGGTTTCCTTCAGCTCCGTTTCAAGCGCTTTCGTGGCTGTGCTGAGCTCGCGCAGGCTGCTGCGGCGCGCCGCGAACGCCTCGCTCTTCGGGTCGAGGGAGGCCATGGCTTCGCTTGCCACATTGCGCTCGGCGCGCCGGCTTTCGAGCGCAACAAGCTGCGTCCGGCGCTTGGTCGCCAATCCCGCGAGCGCCTCAAGAGCCGGCCGTACCCCAGGTCCGCGCCGCGCGAGTGCGGTTTCTACGTCCCCGAAGGCCTGTTCGATGTGTCGCGTGTCCAGCATAACAACGCGCAGGTTAGACCTAGCGTCCTGCCTCCGCAAAAGAAGCTGTCGGGGGCATGGGCATGACGAGCCATCAGGCCGCTGCCCTAAACATGTACTGAGGCGTGTCCGACGGGCTGAAGCTTGGCGCGAAAATTCCACGCCGGATCTGCCGCGAGGCTATGTTAGCCTGGTCGAGGTCAGCCCGGTCGAGCGAGGGCGGGAGCCGGTTGTATGTCAGATGGTCATCCGAAAATTCCGAGGGTTGCGCCCCCGCCTCCGCGCATTGACCGCAATCGGAACGCAACTGTACCTTCGGTCAAGTGCCAGGCGCTGGTGGTTCCGAATGAGGCATCTACGCAGGGCAAAAGCGCCCCGCCGCGCGCGCCCGCCCAAATGCCGCTCGGCTTGCCGAGCGCCACGTCGATTCGTGAACGTGCGTCCACCGAGCCGGACCGGCCCCCGCACATGCCGCCGCAAGTCGCGGCGGCCGCGTCACCTGCCTCCGACCCAGCCCTGGCGCAGGACCCCGCCACGGAGATCTTCCAGGTGGACGCGTCCGGTCAGGGGGATGGGTCAGCGGGAGACGTAGAGGCCGTCGCCCGAGAGGATACAGGACCACAAGAAAGTACCGAGATCGAGCTGATGCCCGAGGTCGTTGGCTACAAGCGCTTTGGTCGCTACGACACGGCGTTTGAGCTCGCCTCCGGCGGTTTCGCGACCGTGTATTTAGCGCGCGCGATCGGTCCCGGCGGCTTTGAGAAGTTCGTGGCGGTCAAGTGCATTCACGAGCACCTCGCAAACCAGAACGAGTTCGTCGAGATGTTTCTCGATGAGGCGCGCATCGCGGCGAGCATCAACCACCCCAACGTCTGCTCCGTCTTCGATTTCGGCGATGAAGAGGGCGTTTTCTTTCTTGCGATGGACTACGTCGTCGGCGAGCCGCTCTCGAAGGTCATGCCGCGGCTCCGCCGCAATGCGAACCTCGATCTTGGCGCCAGTCGCTATGCACTCGCCGCCCGCATCGTTGCCGATGCTGCGGATGGCTTGCATGCAGCGCATGAGGTGACGGGCCCCGATGGCACGCCGATGAACGTCGTCCACCGCGATGTTGCGCCGGTCAATCTCTTCCTACGCTATGACGGCCACATCCAAGTGGTTGATTTCGGCATCGCCAAGGCCAAGGGCAAGATGCATTCGACGGCAGCCGGCGTGATGAAGGGGCACATGGCCTACATGTCCCCTGAGCAATTCCAGGGCGGCGATGTCGACCGCAGAACGGACGTTTGGGCGCTCGGCACGATCCTCTGGGAGCTCTGCTACAATTCGCGCCTCTACAAACGCGACTCGGATGTCAACACCATGCTCGCCGTGCTGAGTGAGCCCATCGAACAGCGGCTTCCGCCGGCGAGCGGGGTGCCGAAAGCGCTCGTGAGCATCATCAAGCGCGCGCTTGCGAAAGAGCCTGACCAGCGCTTCGCAACCGCCAGAGAACTCTCCCAAGCCCTGCATACCTATCTGCAAGAGTCGCCGAAGCCCGTCGCGTCATCTGAACTTTCGGAGATGGCCAAGCGCCTTTTTCCGAATGGCCACAAAGACAAGCTCGCGCTCATCGACAGCGCGCGCAAAGCGTTAACGCATGCCAGCGTGGCGGACCGCCGCTCTGCCGGCAGCAGCGTCAGTGTGTCGCGGCCCGAGGTCTCCGCCGCCCGCATCGAGCCGGCGCGTCCCCCGGACCCGCGCACGCGGGCGGCCACTTGTTTGGAAGAGGTGGCGCCCGTTCCTTTGCCCCCGCGAGAGACGAACGCTCCGCGCTTCTCCACGCCCCTCAAGGTTGCGGGTATCCTGGTCGCCATGGTGGGTTGCGTCGCTATCGGGGCGCTTGCTTCACGCTGGTTTGCGGGCTCCGCGCAGAGCACGTCGCTTGCGGGCAACACGATTGTTGTCGGCCGCAAAGTGACTAAGCCTAAGCTCGATGTGCGCTTCGACCTCGAATCCGAGCATCCCGGTGGTGCGGTTGCCCTTGCCAAAGACGGCGTCCTCCTCGGCACCATTCCGCTGGTGACCAAGCTTGAGCAAGGCCCGCAGTCCCTCCAGCTCATGATTCCGGGTCAACCGCCCCAAACCATCGAAGTCAACGTCCCGGAAGAGGCCTCCGGACGCAGCTTCACCCTCAAGCTCCAACCCTAGCGCCTAGTTCGGCGGGTAGGGGTGGGGGCCACGCTTGTCCGGTTAAGGGCCTGAGCCGGCCGCGCGTCCTCGCCAAGCATCCCGCGCGTTCCTTAAGTTCGCCGTGGTGTTTGGCTGTGGGCGCTCGTCCGCAGACCCTCACCCAAATGCGCACCTCGCTGAACCGATCACGCATGGGGTGGGGGCTTGCTCTGACGACCGGTTTCGGGGAGAGCAGGGCAATGAGCGATGCAGGGCGGCGGAGGTGGGTCTCGCTGGCGCGTTGGGTGGGCGTGCCGGACGCGGCGGGGCCCGTGCAACGCACATGCGGTGTGCTGGCGTTTGGGGTACTCACGGTGGCGATGCTGTGGCCGCTGACCTTCGCCGCGGGGACCGATAGCTTTCCGTTCTCGAGCTTCCCGATGTTCGCCCGCGCGCGCAGCCCGATTCTCGAGTCGGTGAGCCTGCATGGTGTGATGTCCTCGGGCGAGCGGGTGCGCTTGCCGCCGGGTCTTGCTGCGGGCAGCCCCGAAGTGTTGCAAGCCCGGGCCTTGATTAACCGGGCGGTCACAACGAGCGGCCAAGCTATGGAGGCGCTCTGCGACGACGCGCTCGCGCGAAGTCAGCGCGCCTGGTCGCCGGCGCCTGTCGCGGTGCAAGTACGCTACGAGCGCTTCGATGCCCCCGCGTACTACCGCGGCCAGCGGGCGCCGCTGAAGGAACGACTGCTGCATTGCTGCGCGAGCGAGCCGGAGACTTGTCCCGAAACCGTTGCAGCACAGAAGACGCCGGCGCCAGGAAATGCCCTCCGTTCCGCAGGCGCAGAACCTTCATCCGAGGAGAATCGGCATCCGGTAAGTGGAGGCGCGCCATGACTCCTGTCTCGAACCGCACGCATTGGCTGCGCGAAGACCGTCGCGACGATTTCGCAGTGTTTCGCGTGCTCCTGGCCATCTACGGGGCCCTCTTCGGTTTGGTGCGTCTTGATTACCTGCTGGGCTTCCGCCACCAGCCTGCTGCGAGCTTCCAGCCGATCGGCCTCGCGAGGCTCTGGGACCACTTTCCTTCCAATGGCCTTTGGTTGACCCTGTGTTTGAGCCTGACGCCGCTCGCACTGCTCTGGCTTTGGGGGCGTTGGCCGGTGGTCGGGCTGCTCTACGCTGGGGTGCTGACCCTCACCCTCACGTTCAGCAACGCGTTTGGCATGATCCTCCACACGGAGAATCTCTTCTGCTTGCATGTCATCATTGCCGCTATCGGCAGCCAGCGCGCTTGGCGAGCAGGCGGGGAGACACTGTTGCGCCCCGCTACGACGCTCTTCCTCTGCGCTTGGGCGACGGCGCTGGCGTACCTGATCTCCGGCATCGCGAAGCTGCGTCTGGGTGGTGTCGCGTTTCTCAGCGGGCAAACGCTGCAAACGCACATCGCCGTCGACAACTTGCGTAAGGTGCTGCTTGGGGACGTCTCATCGCCCTTCGCGGATATCGCGTTGCGCTACGAGGCCTTGGCCGGTGCAGCCGCTGTCGCTGTCCTCCTCCTCGAGTTTGCCGCGCCCCTCGCGCTCTGGCGGCGCCGGGGCGCGCTTGCATGGTCGGCGCTGATGTGGTTCTTTCACCTTGGCGTGCTCGCGCTCATGGCCATCGCCTTTATCTACCCTTTGGTAGGCATGGCTTTTGCTCCATTCTTGCCCCTAGGCACGTGGTTCAAACGGCTCAAGTTTAAGCGAGCCGTCCCCCTCGCGTAGTTCTTGGGGTGCCCCCTCTTTTTCTGTCTGTGAAGCGTGATATGGTAATTAAAGTGAAGGCGATGTGGGTTGGATTGTTGGCCGGCTTTGTGACGGCGCTGCTGGGCTGTGCTCATCGAGGCGATGTGCGTCCGCAGACGAGCAAAGCGCGCCTCATCATTGAAAACGGTACGCACTTTGCCGTCTGCGGCGTTGACCTCGAGCGCGAAGGCGCGGCGTCGACGCGTATTGATATGTCCCCGATTCCTCCGGGCGCGGAAGCGACCTTCGCGCTCACACCCGGTGTGTGGGCCGTCTCGCTGCTCGATTGCAGCGGCGAGGTTCTGCACCAGGATCCCGCGTTGGCGATCGTACGCGCCCGGCGCATTCGCCTGCAGCAGGTCGAGGTACAACGTCTGCCCGCCTGGCAGCGCGCTAACCGCTACGCTGCTCTACCAAGCGCGAAACGCGCCCTCTAGCGCTTGTTTGCTGCGTCCTGCCGCTGCGCCCGCCAGTCGCCCGTCCTCTTCAAAGCGCGCGAAGCCGCCGTGTTCCTGCGACGGCGCGTCGGATGCGCCGGAAGGTCGCCTGCCTTTACGCCTGTGCCTTCGCGGGAAGTAGGCCCTAGACTAAAAGTCCTCATCGGTAGGAGGCCTGAAACGTGGTCCAGCGATCGTAGCTGGGGCGCTTCTGCGAGGGCAGAGACGATGCGTTCGCGGTATCGTTGTGCCCCGGCTTGCGGCCGGTTGAAGTCGGCGGCAGCATCCGCGCCCCCAAGGGCGGAACGATGTGCGGCTTGAGAACACTGGCCGTTACGCCCGCTGAGCTGCGACCTAGAGAGAAAAGAACGATGTCCAAAGACTTCGGTGTCAATCAGGGTTTGGTAGAAGAGCAGCTCGCACGCTGGCTCGAAAATCCGGCGGCAGTGGCCACGCCCTGGCGTGCCTACTTCGATGGCCTCGACGAGGCGGGCCTGCGGGAACTGGCGCCGAGCTTTTCTGCCGGTGCGCGGCTGGCCGGTGTGCGGCTGGTTGGTGCGGCGTCAGCGGATGCGCCTCCGAGTGCGTCTCCGGCTGCCCAGACCAACGGGACGCGGCGTTTGCCGTCGGTCCTTCCGGTCGTTACCCAGGAGGTCAGCACCGTGCCCGAAAGGGGCCAGGCAAATCCGACCCAAGCCCGGGTTGTGGCCCTCATCAACGCTTATCGCATTCGCGGCCATCTTTACGCGAAGGTCGACCCTCTCGGCCTGGAGTATGCGGAGCCCGACGAGCTATCCCTCAAGCGCTTTGGCCTCGACGAGGTGGACCCCAGCACGGTGTTTTCCACCGGCGATTTCATCGGCGCCGAGAGCCTCACCTTCGGTGAAATCGTCGAGCGCCTCCAGGAAACCTACTGCCGTTCCATCGGCGTCGAGTTCACCTACACCGACAGCGCCGAAGAGCGGACTTGGCTCCAGTCGCGGATGGAAGGCAATGCCAACCACATGACGCTGTCGCCCGCCGCGCAGACGCGCATTCTGGCGAAGCTGACGGATGCGGAAATCTTCGAGCAATTCCTCCACACGAACTACATCGGCGCGAAGCGCTTCAGTCTCGAAGGCAGCGAGAGCTTCATCGCGGCGCTCGACCTCTGCATCGAGCGCTCGGCGGCCTTGGGCGTCGAAGAAATCGTCATCGGCATGGCCCATCGGGGCCGGCTTAACGTCCTGGCGAATATCCTCGAGATGGATGTGCGGGAGATTTTCGCCGGTTTCGAAGACAACGAACCCGAGCGTCACCTCGGTCGTGGCGACGTCAAGTATCACCTGGGCTACTCCCACGACCGGCGGACGGAGAGTGGTAACGATATCCACCTCACACTGTGCTTCAACCCGTCGCACCTCGAGTTCGTTAACCCCGTCGTCGAAGGCCGCGTGCGCGCCAAGCAAGACCGTCGAGGTGACGCGGAACGCCGGCGGGTCCTGCCCGTCCTCGTCCACGGCGATGCCGCCTTTATCGGCCAGGGCATCGTGGCGGAGACCCTCAATCTCAGCCAGCTCAGCGGCTACAGCACCGGCGGCACGGTGCATATCGTCATTAACAACCAAATCGGCTTCACGACCGCGCCCAGCGACGCCCGTTCCACGCACTACTGCACGGACATCACGCGTATGTTGCGTTGTCCCGTCTTTCACGTGAACGGCGAGGACCCGGAGGCCGTGGCGCAGGCGGTGCACATCGCCACGGAGTTTCGCCAAGCGTTTCAGCGCGACGTCGTTATCGACGTTTACGGCTATCGTAAATACGGCCACAACGAAGCGGACGAGCCCCGCTTTACCCAGCCGAAGATGTACGCCGCCATCGACCGCAAAGCGACCGTGCGCGAGGCCTACGTTCAGCGCTTATCCCAGGACGGAAGCCTCACGGAGACGGAGGCGGAGGAGATTCGCGCCAAGCGACGCGCGGAACTCGAAGAGGCGCTGAGTGATACCCGCAAAGGTGGTTACTCCCTGGTCCCGGATTCGATGAAGGGCATCTGGAAGTCTTACCGCGGCGGCCGCGAAGCGGAGTGCCTGGAAAGCACGACGGCCGTTTCCGCCGCGACGCTCAAGGCGCTGGCGAAAGCGCTCCTGAAGCTGCCGAAGGGTTTCGAGGCGAACAAGAAGGTGGCTCGCCTCTACGAAGGACGCGTCAAGGCGGTCACCGGTGGCGGCGCCTTCGATTGGGGCACGGCGGAGTGGCTCGCGTATGCGTCCTTGCTCGCCGATGGGACCTCGATCCGCCTCACGGGGCAGGATGCCCGCCGAGGCACCTTCAGCCACAGGCACGCTGCGCTCTTTGACGTCAACTCCGGGGAGGCGTTTATGCCTCTCTCGCAGGTCGCCGATCGTCAGGGCAGCCTCGAAATTATCGATAGCCCGCTTTCCGAGGCGGGTGTTCTCGGCTTCGAGTACGGCTACTCCCTCGATTCCCCCGACGCGCTGGTCATCTGGGAGGCGCAGTTCGGCGACTTCGTGAACGGCGCGCAGGTCATCATCGACCAGTTTATCTCGTCTTCCGAGGACAAATGGCATCGTCTTAGCGGCCTTGTCATGTTGTTGCCGCATGGCTTCGAAGGCCAGGGACCCGAGCATTCGAGTGCGCGTCTTGAGCGCTTCTTGATGCTCTGCGCCGAAGACAATATGGTGGTGTGCAATCCCACCACGCCGGCGCAGTTTTTCCATTGCATGCGCCGGCAGGTGGTGCGGCCCTGGCGCAAGCCCTTAGTGGCGATGACGCCCAAGAGCCTTCTGCGTCTGCCGGAAGCCACGTCGACGCTCGAAGACTTGAGCGAAGGTTGCTTCGCTAGGGTGCTCTTTGACCCGAAGGTGTCCGGCGCCGGCACCGCAACCCGCCTGCTGTTGTGCTCAGGCAAGGTCTACTACGAGCTGCTGGCGCGCCGCGAGGCAGAAGGGCGCGAGGATATCGTGCTCGCACGCATGGAGCAGCTTTATCCCATCCACCAAAGCGACTTCGACGCGCTCTTCGCCGCCTATCCGCAGGTCAAGGACGTGGTTTGGGTCCAGGAAGAGCCGTGGAACATGGGCGCTTGGTGCTTCATGCACGGGCGTCTCGGCGCTTTCATCGGCAAGCGCAGCCTCACCGCCGTCACGCGCCCGGAGAGCGCCTCCCCCGCGACCGGTTCGGCCAAAGCCCACAAGATCGAGCAGAGCCGCCTCGTCGACGAAGCCTTCGCGCCCAGCGCGAAAGCCTTCCCCCGCGCCGCTGCCAGCCGCTAGGCCGGGGCGGTAGGGGGGGCGCCACGATTCCGGCGCTCGCACTGCCCGACCCGGTGGGGCCGGGGCCTCTTTGTTTTGTGCGTGGAACCTGGCATACTGAACACATGCAGAGTTCATCGACCAACGTGAGCGCGTGTGCTTGTTGTATTTCCGCGGGCTGTGGCTGCGGCGGCGAGTGCAGGCCTGAGACGTCACCCTGTCGCTGTGGCCCGGGTTGCCGCTGTGACGAGAATTGTGGCTGTGCGCCCGAGTGCGCTTGCCCTTCGCGCGCGAGTCACTAGCGCTTTCAGGGCTGGGCTGGCTTTCTCAAGCTTCCTGGTTTGAGAGGTGGGCGGGAGCGTCCCGAGGCGAGCGGAGCGCGCGGGGTCCGCAGGGACCGGGCACGCTGGCGTGCCCTTGGGCGCCCCCCACATTTGGGCCCTACGCCTCGCGTAGCACCCAAATGTGGGT
>SLEO01000074.1 GCA_007124745.1 Myxococcales bacterium | reverse complement strand
TCTGTCATCGCCCGGGCATGATCCTATCCGCCGATCTGTCAACGGTTTTTCACCCCGATACGTCCGACTCGAAGCGCTCAACCACTAAACACGAAGTGGTTTCCGAGGGGATCCTTCAGGGACTACATAGGCCACATTCGCAGTTCAGATCTGGGCATTTGCGCGTGGTCTTTTCCGCATGAATAGCATCGTCTCTTGTGCTGCTAGATGCCGAGCATGCAAACAAGGTTACTGCCAGGAAAGCCCAACAAACGTAGCGATACACTGAAACAGAGGGAAGGCGAAAAGACTGATACGTACTTTCTCTTTCGTTGGTGGTTCGACCACGATCCCACGTGCTGCGCAGAGGTTGCTCCGCGAACCGGGTCTCGATAGTTCACAGTAAACAATAGAGCGTCAAGTCAGCGAACCAATGAAACGTAGCGATCAGGGGTGATGAGACGCTAGGCTTGCTCCCAGGGCTTGCTCCCAGGGAGCTTCGGGTGGCTAAAAGGGCATGCAAGCGATGTTGAAATCGTCGACTACCACCAGGGGGCGCGAGCCAGAAGATGTGCTGATCGACAACCCTCATCTGGGCGAGGTGCTCATGCTTGAGTTTATCGAGCCCATGGGTTTGAGTCAGAGCGCGGTTGCGCGTGCCATCGGCGTTTCACCGCGGCGCATCAACGAGATCGTACTTGGCAAGCGTGCGATAACAGCCCACACCGACTTACGCCTAGCGCGCTACTTCGGCATGTCTGAGGGCTTCTTCCTCGGTTTGCAGATGGATCACGACCTTCTTGCGCAGCGCCGCGCCCTCGGCGCCGCCCTTGATGCCATTGTGCCACACGCCTGGTGAACCGCGCCCCGGAACTTCCCCCCAGAGGGCGGCCACCGTGCATGAGTGGGTGATGCCTTTCGCTGAGGAGGCGCATCGAGAGCCGCGAGCGCTTAAGGTCAGCAAGGCGCGCCGACAGGTGCGGCCGACGCGTGCGAGGGTGCCGCAACTGGAGCTGGGGTCGCCGATGCTTCAGTAGCTCTGTAGCACGCACGCGAATTCGCTGCGGACACGGCCTTTCACCCGGGCGAATGGGGACTCGCCTCGCGGCGCTATCGCGATATGCTCACCGCATTCGGTACTGCGCCAAGTGACCGCATCCGCACCTGGCGCCAGGTGCGCCGAAGCCGCCGCAGCCTATCTCGATGACGCGCTATGAGTGATGACCTAAACCTTTTCCGCGAGGTCATGGCGTGGCTTGCCATCGCGCTCACGTTTGTCGCGTTCTATCCTTACGTGCGTTCGATTCTGCGCGGTCAGACGCGGCCCCATGCGTTTTCGTGGGTGATTTGGGGCTTGACCACCTGCATCGCTTATGCGGCGCAGGTGGCTGGCGGAGGCGGGGCAGGTGCTTGGCCGACGGGCATCTCCGGGATTGTCACCTTCTACGTCGCCTACCTGGCTTACCGAGCTCAGTCTAGGGGCGTCCTAGCATACATGCGCTCGGTGCCGGGGAGCGACTGGGGCTTTCTCGCTGCGGCACTGCTGGCGCTGCCCGCATGGTGGTTCACAACGGACCCTTGGTCGGCGGTGGTCATTCTCACCACCGTGGACCTCCTAGGTTTCGGCCCAACGATACGTAAAGGCTTCGCCGAGCCCCACGAAGAGCAGCTTACCTTCTTCGTGCTGGTCGCCGTTCGCAGCCTCATTTCCATCGCTGCCCTCGAAGTCCTTTCTTGGACCACCCTTCTATTCCCCGCCGCGATTGCCCTCTCATCACTCCTATTCGTCCTCATGGTCTGGCTACGTCGCACGCACTGCGCGCCCTGCCAGGTGCTTGTTGATTGAGGGCGTCGTCGCCGAACCTGTCTCGCGGGAACCTACGGCCGCGAATGAACTACCGTGGACCACGGGTTCTGGAGGCATGCTGGAAGCGGTGCGCGGAGAACCGGGAGCCTCAGCTTGAGCGACCAAGCGGTTGCGAGTCAGCGGCCTGCTAGGAATCGATCAGACTCTTGACGAGCTGCAACACGTCATCGACCGTGTTTGGGATGCCATAAGCCGCGAGGTCGATGTCTTTCGTCGGCCGGCGAACGCCGTATGCTGCTGGCAAGACGCCGCCGACGCTTCCAGGGCGGGCGGTCAGGTTGTCCACATGGGTGATGCGGAAAATGAGCGGGTCTCGCTGCTCTCGGCTCATGCCCTCGGGCCTTGCGTCCAGAAGTCGGAGAGAAGTTCGGCTTGTTGGAGGACGGTGCTAGTGGCGAGGTCCTGTTTGTCGGGTGGGTAGCCGTATCTGCGTAGGATGCGTTTGACGATGACGCGGAGTTTTGCGCGGACGGATTCCTTCACGGTCCAGTCGATGGTTACGCTGCTGCGCACGGTCTCGACTAGTTCACGGGCGATGGCCTTTAGGGTGTCGTCACCGAGGACTTTGACCGCGCTGTCGTTGACCTCTAGGGCGTCGTAGAAGGCTAGCTCGTCGGAGCTGAGGTTGAGCTTCTCGCCGCGTCTTGCGGCCTCGCGCATCTCCCTGCCGAGATCAATCAGCTCCTCGATGACCTGCGCGGCTTCAATGGCGCGGTTCTGGTAGCGGAGGATGGACTTCTCCAAAAGCTCCGCAAAGGAACGGGATTGTACGAGGTTGTGCTTTGAGCGGGACTTGATCTCGTCGTTGAGGAGCTTGCGCAGCAGTTCAACAGCGAGGTTTTTGTGCGCCATACCCCGCACATCGGATAGGAACTCGTCGGAGAGAATCGAGATGTCTGGGTTTTTGAGGCCGGCAGCCGCGAAGATGTCTATGACCTGGTCCGAGGCGACCGCATTGGAAACGATTTGGCGAATGGCTAGGTCAAGGTCGCCGGAAGCTTTTCGGTCGCCTGCGGTGCTTTTGGCGATGGCAGTGCGTACGGCCTGAAAGAAGCCGACGTCGTCACGAATGCGGATGGCCTCGTCATGGGGCACCGCAAGAGCGAATGCTTTCGACAGTTCGGTGACCGCTTGGAGGATGCGGTCCTTGCCGCCTTCCTGGGCGAGGACGTGCTCCTGCGCGGCGGGCAGAAGAGATAAACGCTGTGCTGGCGTCCCCGTCGTCCACACGCCCCACTCGAAGCCATGGAAGAGCCCGCAGCATACCTCATGCTTTTCGAGCATGAGGGCGACGGCCTCCTCCTGGTCAATGGCCGTCTCGCCATGGCCGCCGCTTTCGGTGTAGGTGTGCAGCGCCTGCTTGAGCTGGTCAGCTAGGCCCAGGTAGTCGACGACCAAACCGCCAGGTTTGTCGCGGAACACGCGGTTGACGCGCGCGATAGCCTGCATCAGCCCGTGGCCTTGCATCGGCTTGTCCAAGTACATGGTGTGCATGCACGGCGCGTCGAAGCCCGTCAGCCACATGTCGCGCACCAGGACAAGCTTGAGGGGGTCGCCCGGGTCCTTGAAGCGTTTGGCAAGGGCCTCACGTCGCGCCTTATTGCGGATGTGCTGCTGCCACTCGTGGATATCCGAAGCGGAGCCGGTCATCACCACCTTGATGGCGCCCTTGGCGTCGTCCTCGTCGTGCCAGGTGGGGCGC
>SLEO01000173.1 GCA_007124745.1 Myxococcales bacterium | reverse complement strand
GCTGACGTTTGCCCGAGTAGGCTGCGTACAAGTCGCGAAGCTCGGCGTCGTGATACGCTGTGCCCGGTCCTGTGGCGTGAAGCTCTTCAAGCACGCTGCGAACCACGCCCGCCATCGGTAGCGATTCCTCTGGCGCAAGCGGACCAAGGCTGAACGCTGCGCGCAATCGGTGGCGGTAGAGCAAACGCGCATAGCATTCGAGACCCTCCCGCACCTTGCCCAGCACCGCGGCGTCTTGCGCTTCAAATACGGTGGCGAGCTGTGCATCTGCCCGCGCGTGGATGCGCTCGACCGCGTCCCGGCCTGAGTCAGACAGCCGCACGAAGCGCGTGCGCGCATCATCACCTGGCGCAGGCGCACTTGTCAGATGCCCCGCCTCCAGCAGTGCCTTAACCGTGCGGCTTGCTGTCGGCACCTCGATGACGAGCAGCTCGGCGAGCTGTCCGACGTTCAGCCTACCCTGGGCTTCCACGGCGAGCAGCGCGTGACAGGCCAGCGATGATAGCCCCGAAGGCTCCCACGTTTCCGCTAGGACCCCGAGCTCTCGAACTAAGTTCCGCTGCGCAACCCGCAGCCGTGCGCGCTCCTCGGCGCGTGCTCCTCCGTCATATGCTTGCGTATGCAACATAAATACTTGCGTAGCGCAAGTAGATGTCGCCTGCCAGCGATGCCGTATCCTTCGCTTCTCCCACACGTCAATGTGCGCGGGATGGACCAGGTGCCGTGCGTGTCCTTTGGAAGGGCCCGAGCCGGCCGTGCATCCTCCCCGACCACCGCCCGTTCGGGAAGGCATGCTGCGGTTGCTTGGCCCTGGGCGCGGGAGCACGACCCGCAACCGTTCACGCAGCTCGCTCAATGGCTCACGAGTGGCTTAGGCACGTGTCGGGGACGGGCGCTTACGGACTTCGTTGAGGAAAGCGGCCATGAGTGGAGCACGGGGCAGGATGCTGGGGTCGCTTTGGGCGGTGGTATCGTCGAGGAACTCGGGGTGCCACTGGACGCCGTAGGCGAAGGGGGTTTGGCCGCTGGGTAGGGTGCCTGTGTAGCGTACCGCTTCGATGATACGGTCCTCGGTGGAGAAAGCTTCGGCAGCGAGGTCCGGTGCCAAAGCCTTGATGGCTTGGTGGTGCACGCTGTTGACGCGGGCGGCGAGCTGACCGGGGTACTGGGCTGCCAGCCAGCTTGAGGGCTCGACCTCGATGGCGTGGAAAAGCTGGTCGTAGACATCCCAGTCGCGGTGGACGCGGCCCTCGGAGAGGTCCGCAGCGATGTCCTGATACAGGCTGCCGCCTAGGGCGACGTTGAGTATTTGTAGGCCGCGGCAAATGCCCAGGACGGGTTTGTCGGCGGCGATACAGGCGCGGATGAGTTCGGCTTCGTAGGCGTCGCGGGGGGCATCACCTTGCCACTGCGGGCGCCGCGGCGTCTCGCCGTACTGGCCAGGCGATACGTCGGAACCGCCCTGAAGCAACAGTCCGTCGACTTCCGACAGAAGGTCGGCGGGCGTGACTTGGCCCGCCGCACGCGGCAGCAGTAAGGGCAGGGCGCCCGCCTCCATAACCCAGCGCAGCATCGACTCTTCGGCGTAGAGCAGTGTCTTGCCCTTGAAGATGGCCCGCTCCGGGTCGGCGTGGAAGAAGCATGCGGATACGCCGATGCGCAGCCGGCGGTCTGCGAGTGCAGGGGTGTTCATGCGTTGCTTTCAGACTTTCTGCTCCAAGCGTGGCTCCCAGCAGCGTACCCGTTCAGCGAGCACTTTACACGCATGCCTCCGGGTTTTTTGCAGTGAATCCTGCCCTAACAACTCGAAGCTGCGCGCAGGGTCCAAGCGCCCGCTTGCCCACTTTTGCGGACCTTTTACTTATTCGGACCCCTGAACGCTTTCCTGGGCGGAGGGTTCGGCTTTGGGCTTCGGCGCTTCCGCATCCCCGAGGCCCGCATCGACGAAGATGGCGCGGAAGTCGGCTGCAGAGACAGGGCGCGGATTGAAGGTGTGACAGGCGTCCGCAAGTGCGACTTCGACGAGCCGGTCGAGTGCGCTGTGCTTTACGCCGACTGCTGCGAGCGTACTCGGAAGCCCAATCGTTGCGCGAAGCGCTTCGACCCAGCGAATGAATCCGTCTGCGCTTGCGTCTTCCGCGCCCACCACCTGCGCCATGATGGCCATGCGTTCGCTGGCAACGCTTGCGTTAAAGCGCAGGCCAGCGGGCAGCATGATGGCGTTCGCTAGGCCGTGATGTAGGTCGGAAACGGTGGACAGCGCGTGGGCGCAGGAGTGGATGACGCCCAGATCCTTCTGAAACGCGACGGCGCCCATCATCGCCGCGTTGAGCATCATGCCGCGGGCGTGCAGGTGGTCCGCATCGCGCGTCACGTCGGCGCCGGAAGCCATCCCTTCGGCGAACTTCACGGCGGCAGGCAAGTAGAGGCCGCAAAGACGCAGGCCCTCAAGCGCGATGCCGTCGCACATCGGATGAAAGGCTTTGGCGAGGTAGGACTCTACGCAGTGCGTCAACGCATCCATGCCCGTTGCCGCGGTGACCGCGGCGGGAAGCCCCACCGTCAGCTCCGGGTCGAGGAAAACCCGCTGCGCCAACAACTTCGGCGAATAAATCACCTTCTTGGCGTGGGAGCGGTCGCAGGAGATCACCGCACTGCGGCCGACTTCGCTGCCCGTCCCGGCGGTGGTCGGCAGGGCAAAGATGGGGGGAACTTCGCGGTCAATCGGCAGGGGCTCGGCGGCGAAGGCGTCGTAGTCGAGAATGTCGCCGGTATGATGCACGAGGACAGCCATCGCCTTGGCGACATCCAGCGCCGCCCCGCCACCGATGGCGATGATGCTGTCCGCGGCGTGCGCCGCAAAGGCCTGCGCACCTGCCGCAACCTGCGAAGCCACCGGGTTGCCCCACACCTCACTGAAGGTCGCCACCTCGAGCCCCGCCTCCGCCAGGACCCGCTGCAAGCTCAAGCAAGGGGGCAGGGGGGCAAGCCCCCTATCGGTGACGATGAGCGGCCGCAGCAGCCCCGCTGACCGGGCCGCGTGGCCCACGAGTGCCACGCAACCCGCGCCGTAGGTGATGGAGGTGGGGAAGGCATAAGTTGCTAACATCTTTGGGTCTTGCATAGGGTTGCGTGGCCGGTAAGCGTTCAGGGGGTCTAGGAAGCACAAGCACTGCGGGAACGAGCCGCGTGGGCGGCGGGGCCCCACTTGCCGGCTTTAAGCCAACTTAGGGTCAGAGTGGGGGAGGGCCTGCTTCGACCAGCAGAGTGGGATTCACTCCCGAACACCCGGGGGCATGCGTGCTAAAATGCTCCCTGAACGATTGCCGTGGTCGAGGCTAGATGATCTCGAAGTAGCGTTCCAGCTCCCAATCGCTGACGGCAGCTTGGTACTGACGCCACTCCCAGCGCCGCGTCGCGACGAAGTGGTCGACGAAGGCGTCGCCGAGGATGGTCCGAGCCGCGGAGCTGGCCGCTAGACGCTCGGTGGCCTCCGCCAGGTTGCTCGGCAGCACCTCCGCCGCCTCGTCGCGATAGCCGTTGCCTTTCACGGGG
>SLEO01000313.1 GCA_007124745.1 Myxococcales bacterium | reverse complement strand
TCCGGCGTTTCCGCGGCGGAGCCCGCGCGCGGACACCGCATGAATCGGCGACCAGTGGGACCGGGCGAATGCGCCGCATATGGGCTTTCGGAGGGGTTAAGGATGCTAAGCGTTCAGGGGGTCCAGATAGCGAAAATGCTGATGGAAGGAGCAAATCCGCGCCTGGGTGGGCCGTGGCCTGCTCGGGCTCGGGCTCGGGCGACGTATCGAACGGCGAGTGCGGCAGTTGCCGCGGCGTGCTGCGTGTTCTTGAGCAGCGTGGCTATGGTCTCAGCGCAGCCTCCCGAGGCGCCGCCGGAGATAGCGCCGGATGGGTCCGCTGCTGGGCCAAGTGCCGGTGCCGCCGCGGGAGACGCCGGGGGGCAAGCCATGGCGGACCCGAGCGCCGCGAACGACCGTGCGCGCGGTGGTGATCTGACGCTCGGCGAGGTGCTGGCTCAGTTGCCGAAGGTCGCCGACGAGCGGGCGGCACCGGAGCTGCCCGTCGGTACCCTCAAAGTTAAGGTGGTGGATGTGGGGGGCCAGGGGCTCCCGGATATCACCGTGCTGCTCGGCTCGATGGCGGCGGGCGAACGCGAGCGCACCGGGCATCAAACCGACGCCTCCGGCGAAGTGCTGCTGCCTGGGCTCGCGGTTGGCGCCAATGCGCCGGCCTACCGCATTACCGTGCCCCGCGACGGCGCACGCTACATGTCTACCCCCTTTCGCATGCCGGAGGCCGGCGGTTACGAAGTGACCATGCGCTACATTCCTACCGGGTCGGATGAACGCGCGGTCATACAGCTTGCGGGGCGAACCTTCGTCGAGTTCAAGGACGAGCGTATGCGGGTGACGCACAGTCTGCAGTTCCTGAACTTCTCCACCTCGACCTTCCTATTTCCGGACCAAGGGCGCGAGGTTGCGATACCGAAGGCAGCGGTGGCGTTCAGCGGCGAGAAGTCGATGAATGACCTGCGGATTGAGGGCAAGGATGGCGAGGCTCTGCGCATGCTTGGCTCCTTGCCCCCCGGGCTGAGCCAAGTCGGCTTCGCCTACGACATCCCGATTGGAAGCAGTAAAGTCGAAGTAGAGCAGCCTTTGCCGTTCATCCTCGTGAATCATGAGGTCCTGTCGGAAACCGTGGACGGGATGGCGTTGCGTGTCCGTGGTTTTCCCGAGACACAAGAGCGTCGTTCCGATCGACATGCGCTCTTGGCGACGGCGCTGCAGCGACTGCCCGAAGACCCTCCGGTGGGCAGCTTGGTGCTTGCGTTTTCGGGGCTTCCGCGCCCCGCGCCCTGGCGCTACATCGCAGCCCTCCTGGCTGGGCTCATTGCCCTGGCAGGGGTCGCTTTCGCATTCCGACGCCAGGACTACGCTGCGATGCTGAAGGAGGCGCGCGCGGAGCGCCAAGCGGCGCTGCTCGCTGAAGCGCAACAGCTTGAAGTGATGCGGGCCAGTGACGAGATCGGCGCAGGTTTCTACGCCCGCCAAAAGGAACGCATCCGGCGTGAGTTGGCAAGTGTGCTGCGCCACACGAAAGCCGCGCGTTAGCCCAGCTGCTCGTCGTTGGGTTTTGCACTGCATACGCCTCTGCCGAAAAACAAGCCGGGGGTATTGTTTTAGGTCGAGGCCTTACCTAATCTAAGAGCTCGGCGCCGATGGCGTATGCCTAGGCGCGGTGCTGACTTGGTAGAGAAAGCGCCTGAGGAGCGTTAGGGGTTGCGGCGAGAGAGCTGCGCGCCTACGAACCGGGCGAGCGACTTAGCGTTCGACGCTGGAAGCAGCGTCGTCAACGGTGGCGGAAGGGGTCTCTGGCCCGAGCCGTCACGCTTAAGAGGAGATAGAGAATGCAACTAGAACTAAAGACCTTAATCCCCAGCACGTGGCTCGCGCGCCTGCTCATGAGCGGCCTATGCGCCAGCGCGCTTGTCCTGGGCAGCGCCTGCTCCGACGACGAAGTCACCGTCGCCCCCCCCACCGAGCCCGAGCCCGTTGACCCTGAGCCGGAGACCCCGGTTGAGCCCGGCCCCGGTGACGAAGATGAGGACGAGGACGAGGATGAGGACGAGGATGCAGACGACATCGTCGACATTGCTATCGCAACCGAGGGGCTTGAGACCTTGGTCGCTTTGGTCGTCAAGCTGGGCGCTGAGGATGTACTCAGAGGTGCGGGGCCGCTCACCGTACTTGCCCCGAACAACGATGCATTTGACGAGCTTTTGACGGCGCTGGGAGTCAACCTGGATGACCAGAGCGCAGTCGAATACATTAACGCCCTTGATAGCGACGAGGATGAAGATACCCTCGGCTTATTAGACGACATTCTGTACTATCACGTGATCAACGGTAAATTCCTTTCGGCCGACATCGAAGATGGCGACACGATCCCCACCGCCCTCGTTGTAGACGAGGAGGCCACACCGCCTGTGACATTCGACCTGGTGGCAAACAAGACGACCGATGATGAAGGCGCTGTTTCGGTAACGTTTACATCAGAGGGCACCCTGAACGGAGACACCGTGGTTGGGACAGTACTCCTGGCAGACGTCGAGGCAAGCAATGGAGTTGTACACATCATCGACACCGTGTTGATGCCTGGCGATCAGGTTTCTCCGGAGCCGCCAGTCGATGAGCAAAGCGCCGAATAACGGAATCATTTCGGTGCCTAAGTCAGCGCACCTACTTGATTCCGTGCGCTGGTAAATAGGACGTGCTTTAGAGGCACTTGGGGGAGGGCGGTTGCAGACCGCCCTCCCTTTGTTTTTTGTTGGGTGCGCGGGTTTGGATCTTAAGCCGAGGAAAAGGTCGTGTTGCGTGAGGTGCACGTTGGCCACGTGTCGTGTAACCCTTCAACGTGTAGAGACGTGTGACATACATTTGGCGACACTCCGCAAGACCGCGTAACGCGCCGAAAGGTAGCTACTAGAAGGTGAAGCCGGAGCCTATGTGGAGGACGACGTCGTGGAAGAGGAGGTCGCGCTGGGCGAAGGGGGCGATGTCTCGGGTCTCGTCGAAGTTAGTGACGAGGGTGGCGAGGCTGCCGAAACCTACGGCGTATTTCAGGGCTACCATGCTGTTGAAGACTAGCGTTGTCCGTTTTTCTGCGGCTTTTTCTTGTCGTGTGGGCTCTGTTTCAAGGATGGGCCCTATGGGCTCCGGGCTGACGGGCTCGAAGAAGAAGGCGGTGGCGTAGCTTAGGCCAGCGCCGAAGTTGATATAGTTGATCTGCCTTTGCGGGTTGTCCGTGGGCCGCGGTCGGTCGCTTGTTGCTCCCTAAGACCGCCGGAGTGTACCAACCCGCGCTCGGCAAGTAACGGATGCGGTAGGTGGGTAGGCGTGAGGAAGTGCGGTGCGTCCTCAGACGCGCGCGCCACGCGCCGCTCCCAGCCCGGGAAGCTGGCTCTGCAAGGTATACTTGGCCTGCCACAGTGTCTGGATCATCCGAGGCTGCTTCGGGGCTTTCGCACCCACCTCATTCGGTCCTATGGATGCGGGCCATGCGGCGTCGGAGTCGGCGCCGCCGCTTGGCGTGATCTTATACGGGTCGCCCCTTGCAGCGGTGGCTACCTCCGGTCTGCGAGCCGCACCCGTAGCCCGGCGAGCGCTTCTCCGCCTTACTCCGTCGTGCATGCGTGTCCGGTTAAGGGCCTGAGCCGGCTTACGTCCTCGCAAAAAATCCCGCGCGTTCCTTAAGTTCGCTGCGGTTTTTGGCTGTGGGCGCGCTCGCCTCAGACCCTCAACCGGACACGCAGCTCGCTTAACCGATCACGCATGCTCCGCCGTGGCAGGCGGCCCCTGTATCCGTGCCGATTGCCGGGACCTGCGCGGGGGCGGGCCGCCTGGGCCGTACTGGCCGCAAACATTCAGGGTAAGGCACTGTGAAGCGTTGCGCACAAATATGCATATGCCTGCCGTAGCCGTGACCTGCTTGTATGCTAAATCGCCAGGAAATCGGCAGAACGTGCCAAACAGGCTTAGGTGAGTATGGGCATGGATCGTTCGTGTGTGAGTCCGTATGCAAGTTGTAAAGTGAGGGAATCAGTCGTGCTTCAATCGCTATTCTTTTTCGGTCCCCAGGGGCGAACCATTTCGGGACTATTTACGCATCTTTGCGCCAGCGTACTCTTTTTTGGCAGCGCATGCGCTGGCGACGGCGCTTTTGAGGCCCAGCCCAGCACGCCGGTTGCGCCCTCTCCGGGCGAGCCTGGAGACTCTGATCCGGTTGAGCCCGTGAGCCCGAGCCCTAGGTCGATTTTGGAGATCGTTCGAGCAGACCCCAATCTTTCGTTACTCAGCGAGGCACTCGAGCTGACGGGTCTTGCGGAGACCCTTGCAGCGCCAGGGGCGCAGTTCACGTTGTTCGCGCCCTCCGACAGCGCGTTCCAAGAAATATTGGATTTTCTGGGGTTCGACACGGTCGCGGAGTTGGCGGAAGAAGAAATGGATACGCTGCGTCCTGGGCTCCGATACCACGTTGTCGAGTCCAGATTGATGGCGAATGCCCTTGTGCAGGGGCGGTCTTTTGTTTCCAGCCTCGAAGGTCCAACGATTGTACTCAACAATCAATCCACCGAAATCCTAGTGAACGACTCGGAACTGCTCGAAGAGTTTACGGATGTCGTAGCCAGCAACGGCGTGGTGCACGTTATCAATGACACGCTCTACCGACCTGCGGTCACCGATCTCGTCGAGTGGAGCGGACTAGATGTGTTCACCCGCGCTCTCGCGGCTACTGACCTCGGCGAGGTGCTTGAAGACGAAACATTTGTGTTTACGGTGCTCGCGCCCACCGACTCGGCTTTCGAAGCGGCCTATCCCGAGGGCCTTCTGCTCGAGACGGAAGCCGAGTTCGCAGACTTTAGAGAGCTCATGCTTTATCACTGGCTTCAGCGTGAGGACGCGCGGGACGCACGAGAGGCGCTAACGGTAGCGCGTTTGCTCGAGCTGGGGAGCGTTCAGGCTCTGATCGATGTCGAGCGCTATCTCGAGTTCTCGAGGGCGGCGAACGGAGTCATCCAGGTGTCGGATGAAACAGGTACAGCAGCTGATTTCATCCACCACGACCTCATCGCTATCAACGGCGTGCTTCATGTCATTGACCGTGTCTTGGACCCCGCCGTGCAGGTCGACGAAGCGCAGTAGGCAGATCACTCGACCGTGGCCTCGTGAGAGCCGTGTCACGTTTATCTCACGGGGTGAGCGGGCGGTGTGGCGTCGGCCACAAAAGTATGTTTTTGAGGCAGGGGACGTTAGAGCAACCGCCAATCGTTTCAATAGCGATTTGAGGCGCGCGTAGCTTCAGAAGGTGAAGCCGGAGCCTATGTGGAGGACAACGTCGTGGAAGAGGAGGTCGCGCTGGGCGAAAGGGGCGATGTCTCGGGTCTCGTCAAAGTTGGTGACGAGGGTGGCGAGGCTGCCGAAGCCTACGGCGTATTTGAGGGCGATAATGCTGTTGAAGACTAGTGTTGGCCGCTTTTCCGCAGCTTTTTCTTGTTGTGTGGGCTCTGTTTCAAGGATGGGCCCTATTGGCTCCGGGCTGACGGGCTCGAAGAAGAAGGCGGTGGCGTAGCTTAGGCCAGCACCGAAGTTGATGTAGTTGATCTGCTCTTGCAGGTTGTCTGTGGGGCGGGGGCGGTCGCTGAAGTAGGTGCGAACGCCGCCGCCTAAGGTGATGCGGTCGGTGAGGTGGTAGGTGCCGCCAGCGCCGACGTTGGCAATCCAGCGGCGTTCGATGCCGGAGGCATCGTTTCTGAAAGCGTGGCTTACATCGATAGACGTTGATACCGTGCCGTGGGGGAAGCGGTGCGTGAGCCCCACTTCAAGGCTGGCTGGCCGGACGAAACCGAGGCTGATGCGTTCGCGGTTGAGGGCTTCGCCGTCGTAGCTGAGCTGGCCGTTCTCCGCGGCATCGCCGCCTCGCGCACTGACGGCAGCCGCTTCGAGCGTCTCGGCGACATTGAGACGGGGCGTCCGCATCGTCGCGCCAAAGAGCCAGCGATCGTTCGCCACGTATTGTGCGCCTAGGCCCACTTCTAAGCCGACCTGCTGAGAATCGAGGCGAACACTTTGACTTACAAGGCCGGAGATGTCGGTACCGCTGTCGCCGAAACGCGCGCCTGTGGTACTGATCATGCTCTGTTCCTCGTAGACGCCGAAGACGGATGCACCAATACGCCAGCGCGGGGTGAGTTCGAGGCCAAAGCTTAGCGCCGCGTGGTAACGCAGCTGATTGGTATCAAAGGTGTAGTCGACCGTGGTGCTCGCGTCGGGCTGAATCTGGCCGCGCAGCCGCAGCCGGTCGTCGGCCGTCACAAACACGCCCGCCGCCAAGGTTAACTTGGGCGTCAGTGCCCTGGCGAGGACGACTGTTGGTGCGACAAGACCGAGGAAGCTTGCATCGAGGTCTTGGTTGAGGGTTTGGCCGTCGGGGAGCGCCACCGTAAGGCCGTCTTTGAGCGAGCGTTTGCGGTACGCGAGTGCAGTCCCTGTGATGTCCAGACGCGACCGCTTGTTGCCGCCGAGGCCTGCAGGGTTGTACCAAACCGCGCCGGCGTCGGTGACGGTGACGCGCTCGCTATCTCCGCTCAGCGCCGTCTGGTTGCCATGAAAAAATCCCGAACGCGCCTGCGCCTCCGCCGTTACGCTCCCGCTCACCATCACCACGAGATGGACGGCCATCGTGACCCGGCACACGCTACCTAAGGCATCCAGCACAGACGGCGCGCGCCACACAGGCCTGGCGCTGCCAGCGCCAATGCGCCGCGCTGAGGCATGCGCTTCCATCGCGCTCCCTTGGCTGTGCGCGCGCCAAACGCGAAGCGTAGGGCGTATGACGCTCTTCGCTAGGGGCCGGGTATGGGCTGAGCCACGTCGCATAGCGCGTCGCCGTACCGTAGGTGGCTTTAGGGCTCGCTGCCACACTACCCCAGACAAAGATAGGCCGTTCCTACCACCAGGTATGGCCGCGGGCATGCGCCTGGTGGAATGCGGCACGTGCGCGCGCTAGCGCGGCCCGGACGCGCCCAAGACGCGCGGTCTGCAGGTCCGTCGCACGGGCCACGACGTCTGTCGCCTCGCCTAAGCCCGCGGCGTACGCTTTGGCGGCTTGCTCGTAGGCTACTTTGGCGTGTTCGGCGCTTTCCAAATGCGCACGCTCGAGGGCTTCGGCGCTCTGGCGTGCGGCATCGGCTTCGATCTGCTCTCGTGCAATCGCGTCACGCACTTCAAGGGCCTCTGCGGCGGTGGCCCGCGCCTCCGCGAGGCCGGCGGCGCGGGCCCGCAAGGCGCTGACCGTTCGGTTAGGTGAGTAGTCAAGGTGCAGCATCAGCGCCCAGGAACTCTCGAAACGTGTGTTGGGCGGGATAAAATAGGGGTTAGGCTGCGCGTAGTCCACGCGCCCCACGACCGCGAGTTCCGGCAGCGCGGCGCCGATGGTCGCCTGCGCCTGCTGACGCTTCGCTTCTTCGACGTGCGCCAGGGCACGCAGCTCAGGTCTTCCAAGCTCGGGCCTAGAGCGCGCTTCGGAAGTGTCAGTGCGCGCGTTGGCGGACGCTTCTGAGACGTCGCGCGAGGCCGCGTCCGTCGTCATCGTCGCTTCCGCAGAGGCTGCTTCTGGAGCCAGCGTGCCGAGGGGGTCGAGGGCAAACGGGCTCGATGCGCCTCCGAGACCAAGCGCTAAAGCAAGGCGAGCGGCGCTCGCTTGGGTCTCGGCTTCTGCCGCCGCGAGCGCACCGCTCGCTTGTGCCCGGGCGCTGGCAAAGATGGCGACTTCGCCTCGGTCACCAAGGCCACGTCGCAGCTTCGCCTGAGCCTCACTTTCCCGCAAGCGTGCAAGCTCAAGGTGGGATGCTTGGACAAACGCTGTTGCTTTTGCCTCGCCGTGGTCGAGATAGCGTAGCGCGACGTTGCGCGCGACATCCGCTTCCACGGCGGCGCGCGCAAGCTGACGCGCCTCGGCCTGGCGCCCCTCCGCGCGCAGGCGCGGCAGGGCCGAGAAGATGACGCTCGTCAGCGGAAAGCGCGCTTGGGCGTATACCCCGTACTGATTGCGCGGAATCTCGATGCGCGACTGCTCTGCGAGCGCATTTTCATTGGCCAGCTGACGCTCAAGAAGACCACGCGCGGCAGGGTCGGTGACCAGTGCGGCCTGCGCCTGCGCCGCCGCGTTGCCCGGCGGCGGCGCAATGAGCGGCGCGTTGCGCACGCCTTCTAGACGCATGTAGTGCAGGCCTACATCTAGCGTAGGGTAAAGTTCCACACGGGCGGCGCGGTGGCGTGCGCCGGCAGCCTCTGCGTGCGCTTGCGTCATGCGGCGCGCGGGTGAGTGGTCCAGTGCACGCCGCACCGCATCCTTTAGCCCCAGCCGAACGGTGCCAGCGGTGATGCTGGCGTCGACCGCATCGCTTGCTTCGGCTTGCGTGGCGCTTTGTTCGAGAAGCTCCGTCCAGCGGACCTGTGACAGCCGCTCTCGGTCTTCTACGCCAAGGTCTGCCCGTGATGTCGCGCCGGAAGTAGGGCGCGGCTGGGCGCTGGCGCTTGGCTGGGGCACGCTAAGCGCTCCAGCGGCAGCGGCGCAGAGGACGCCCAGGCAGAGCGCAGCGTGACGCGCCGCCCTAGCGGCGGCGCTGCCCGTCGCCACGCCGCGCACGGGCTTAGCGGTGGCTCCAGCTGGCGCACTCCCTGCGTGCTGCTGTGTTTCGCTAGAATGCACAGCGCCGCGCACGTGCGTCCTCCGTCCCGGTGCCGTCGCGACAAATGCGGCAGGCACGAAGTAGAGGGAGGTCAGCGTGCAAAGGCTGACGCCCCCGGCGATGACTACGGCGAGGGGCGGCCAGAACTCGCCACCGTCGAGCAAAAGCGGTACGAAGCCCGCTGCGGTTGTGAGAGTGGTTGAAAGCACGTGACGCCCGCAATCGCGCCTCACCAGCCTCGCCACCTGTTGCGGAAGCGCGGGCAGCGCAGCGCGTTCGCGCAAGACCGCCAAGATGACGATGGCATCGTTGATCGCTACGCCGATGAGGCCTACCAGGCCGATGAGCGACTGGAAACCGAAGGCATAACCCGACATCCGTAGGGCGAGCAGTCCAAGGCCCGCGGCCTGCAAAGCGACCAAGAGAATGATCAGCACGTGCCGCAGGCGCTGGAGGGCCACCATCAGCACGAGCAACATGCCGAGCGCTACAGGGAGCACCGGCGCGACGAGCGCCCGCACCGCTTCGCCGCGCTTCTCCATGTCGCCTCCGAACGTGACACTGTAGCCGGCCGGCACCTCAACTGGGTCTGCTGCGAGCACCTGTTGGAGCTTTGCGAGCGCGTTGCCCGCAAGCTCACCTGGCTTTGGAAAAGCGTAAACCGCGTTGAGGCGCTGTCCGTTGTGCCGAGGAAGGGTCGCGAGCCTTGGCTCGATAGTGAACGCGCCGAGGGCGCTCAGCGGCGTGGCATCAAGCCGCATGCTTTCAAGGTCGCTCACCGTGGTGATGGCCGCAGGTCGCAGTCGGATGGGTAGGGCTTCGAGGTCTTCGAGCAGGAGGCCCGCAGGTAATCCATCGAGCCTGGCTGCGACCGCGCGCAGCACTTCACCGCCCTGCTTACCCGTCTGCAGCGCGGCAATATCCTCGGTGCCGTGCACTAACGTGGGCTGACCTCCGCTTAGGGTGGTTTGGGTATGCGCAATCGCCCCCACGCGTGAGAGCCGTTCACGATAGCTGTCCCCTAGTGCGCGCAGGACATCGAGGTCAGGCCCTTCGATGCGCAACTCAAGCGGGGCATCCACCGGCGGTCCCTGCGCCAAGGCTTTCACCAGAATCTGGGCCTCGGGGAATGCTTCGTCGAGCTGGTGCTGCCAGGTCGCCAAGGCCGCGCTCCGGGCAAGCTTGCCCCTCACCGTCACATGAGCCTGCGCGTAGGCCGCGTCGCCGTCGCGGTTCTGCTTGAGGTTGTAGTAGATGGGCGGCGCACTGCGGCCGAGGTACCAGTCGACTTGCTGGATGTCTTGCTCTGCACGTAGCTGTCTGTCGACGGCGCGCACGACCTGCTCGGTGCGTTCGAGCGCCCCATGGCTCGGCAGAAAGACCTCGACGGTAAACTGGTCGCGGTCGGCGGGCGGGAAGAACTGGTCTGTGAGCGTTGGCGTGAGGGCAAGACCCAAAAGCGCCGGTAGCGCGGCCAGTGCCGCCAGCACCCAGGGCGCGCGCAGGCCCCATTGCAAAGTGCGCTCAAATAGCCGGCCTGCTCTGGTGGCCAAGGCCTGTGGACCCTCCCCGCGGGTCCGCCTTAGTGCGGGTACTGGCGGGTGGGCGGATGGTGTGCCGGTCAGCAACCAGCCCGCCAAGGCTGCGGTCACGGTTAATGCGACAATATAAGAGCAGGCGAGGGCAATGATGACGCTCATCGCTATCGTGAAGACAAACTCACCTGTTGCCCCTTGCATCAGCGCGATAGGCAAGAAAGCCAGGATCGTCGTGAGCGTCGAGGCCAAGAGCGGCAGCCACAGATGCGCGACCGTGCGGCGCACCGCTTCCGACCCGGCGTGGCGCTCCGCTTCAAGGCGCACGCTGTCGACCACCACAATGGCGTTATCAACCAAGAGGCCGATGGCGATGATGAGGCCCGTCACGGACATCTGATGGATGGGAATCGAGAGTCCATGCAGCAGTGCCAAGGTAGCCAGGGCAGTGAGCGGTAGGCTGGTGGCAACGATGCTGGCGGCTTTCACGCCCAAGGTGAGCACCAAGACGCCGAAGACGAGCAGCACGCCCAGCGCGAGGTTCCACGCCAAGCTGCCCATGCGCCGCTCGGTGTAGCTGGCTTGGCGAAAACGCGTGCTCAGCTCGATATCCGACGGCAGCACACGCTCAAACGCAGATACCACTTCCTCAGCGCGCCGCGTGAAGGCTTCCACTTGCTGGCCCGGGGCCATGCGGACCGCGATGCTCACGGCGTTTTGGCCGTCGAGGAGAACGTGCTCGCTGGCGGGGTGCGCTTCTGCGCGCTCGACGCTCGCAAGGTCTCCGAGCCGCAGCGCTACGCCGCCCGGGAGCGCAACGGGCACCCGCCGCAGGTGGTCGAGCGTCGTGAAAGCGCCTTGACCATTGACGGTCATGCGCGCTCGCTTCCCCTCGAGAACCGTGCTCACCGGCCGCGTGTCCGCCTGCTGGATGGCGCGAGCCAAATGCTCCGGGCTCAGGCCGCTCTCAGCGAGGTCGCCCGCATGGTAGCGGACGCGGATCTCTTCGTCGGGCGCCCCCCAGATGCGTACGGTTTTGACGTTGGGCAGGCCCCGTAGCCGGCTCGCGAGTTCCCGCGCATAGCGCCCAACGATGGCGAGCCGGGCATGCTCGGTGCCCGCAGCATTGTGGGCTTCGTCTTCGCCTTCCGGCGCTGCGGCCGCCAACGGCGTCGGCGCTCGGTGCCTGCTGCGCAGGCCCACGATGAGCGTGTAGGCGTCAAAGCGCTGGTCATCAAAGGTAGGGGCCGGAGCTTCCGGCGGGAAGTTGAGTGCGGCGGCCTGAGTCGCGTCGCGCACTTTAGCGAAGATGCGCTCTCCGTCCGCTTCAGCATCGCCGATCACATCGCCGAGTACATCGACGAGTTCAAGACTCACCACGCCCACGCCAAGGCGAGCAGTAGAGTCGAGGGTCTTGACCCCAACCACCGTGCGCAACTCCGCTTCAAGCGGCTCGAGAATGAGCGCCTCCACATCGGCGGCGGAGGCGCCGGGCAAGGGAGCAACTACGGTGGCGAAGCGCGGGCTCAGCGTCGGGTCTTCTTGGCGCGGTAAGAGCCAGAGGGCATAGCCTCCAAGCACCACGAGACTTGCTGCGCTTAGCGCCAGCAGGCGTCGCTGGGCTGCGGACCGCGCTACAATACTGGTGGGCGTCGATGCGCTAGCGGTGAAGGGTGCACGCGCGCGGGAGCCCGAGCCGAAGCAGCGAGCGCTAGCGTTGCCGTGCTGCGCATCACCTTCGTTGGTTGGGGGCGCCATTAGTAGGCGCCCCCAGAGTTTGTGGCATCAGCGGCATCAGTGGCGTCGAGGACGCGAACACGTTGCCCGGGCGTGAGGCGGTGCACGCCCCGCGCAACGATGAGGTCGCCCTCCGCCAGTGTGCCGTCAACCAGGACACGCGGCTCGACATAAGGGGACGTTTCGGCGTGATTGATCCTCAGCGCGACGGTGCCCAAGACCTGCCCCTGAGCGTCTTCCATGACGCGAAGGGCCTCCCAAAGACCGCGGGGTCCTTGACGTAAGGCGTCTAGGGGCAGCCAGTACCCTTGCGCATTAAGTGGCGCAGCCACCTTGAGTGAAACCGTCTGGCCTGGGGTTAACGCAGTCTCGGGGCCCTCGAGGCGGAAGACGACCTCGACGCTTTGGGTACCGGCGCTAACGTCTGTGCTCAGGCCGGCTAAACGGCCGAAGACGTGCCGTGCGGTGCGGGTCGCGGTGTCCGAAGCCTCGCGGTCCAGCGATCGTGCATCGTCGCCCTCGTTCCCGTAGGTCAGCTGATAGTCAAGGGCGCTGTCGAGTTGCTTGGCCTCGCGAGCCGGCAGCCGCACGACAGCTTCCAGGCCCGATTCGCCGCGTACATCAAAGGCGGGCACGCCGGGCGCAAGCACCTCCCCAGGGTCGATATGTCGGGCTGTGATAACCCCGGCATTTCGTGCGCGCAGTGCCGCTTGATCGAGGCGCACATCAAGGCTCTGAAGCGTTGCGCGTAGCGCCGCGACGCGTGCCTCGGCGGCAGCCGCAGCCTGCGTTGCACTCTCCGCCCGCTGTTCGGAAGCGAAGCGTTCGCTGGCGAGTTCGGCGACGCGGCGCGCAAGCCCCTGCGTCTCGTTACGCTCCGCCTGCGCCGAGCGCAACTGAGCCGCGACGCGACGTCGCTCCGCCCTGAGCATCCGCGTATCTAGCCGCGCTAGGACTTGCCCGGGTTTCACTCGGTCTCCCTGGCGCACGCTCACGCTACGTACCTC
>SLEO01000003.1 GCA_007124745.1 Myxococcales bacterium | reverse complement strand
GAAGCTACGCGACCCTTCATCGAGCTCTCCGTTTCTCGAGCGCTGCCCCAGTCGGAGTCGATGCAGCCCGCGCGAACCTCGGGAGCTGAAGCGAGCGAGCGTCCGGAGCGCGGCACCCGTCGGCGTTTGGTTTCCGAGCCTGGCTCCGAGTACGCAGGGCCTTCCGGTCCGCCCGTGAGCGCCTCCGAACTACACCGACGCTACCCCCTCACTTCGATCCAAACGGCCACCCACGGCGATGAAATCTTGAGCGCTTTCGTCGGCTTTTGCGGCGGTATACTGAACTACGCTGCGCTCTTCGCCATCTA
Organism: Myxococcales bacterium; assembly: GCA_007124745.1. Lineage (GTDB taxonomy): Bacteria > Myxococcota_A > Polyangia > Polyangiales > SLQV01 > SLQV01. The sequence goes on along the minus strand of SLEO01000003.1, from coordinate 34,571 downwards.
CGAAGACGTGGCGGAACTCAAGTACGAGTCCACGAAAGGCGAAGTGCGCCGCCGCACCGACCTCGCGATTCCCCTGGACATGCCCCACGCCATCGCCCTTGCGGTATCCGAGTGCGTACTGCGCGTCGTGGACTTGCGCGCCTCGGATTTCGACGCCTTTATCGCCTCGCGTTTGGGACGCTCCGGCGCCCAGCCCGCCGTCGTGGTCCCAGTCGCGGCCAAAGGCCGCGTCTTCGCCGTATTGCTCGGCGACCTCGAAGGCCACTCCTTCAGCGAGCCGCTACTCTCCGCCCTAGACGAGTTCGCCCCGCTAGTCGCCCGCTCACTCCTCCGCCTCCTCAAACGCAAGCGCAGCACCTAAGCCGAGGCCCCTTGGGCGAGGATGTTTAGCGGATGTAGATGTCGCTGTAGGTCACGAACGTCGGGCTCTCGGTGCCCTCGGCGACCGCTACGCAAGAGAGGCCCGTTCCGAGTCCGCTCGGACGGCTTGGGTCATTGCGCCGCAGAATGACCTCGGCCCGGCGCGCCAGTTCTGCGGGCGTACGGTTCATAAAGTGCGAACCTTGGCTGCATTGGCCGGTCACGCCGTCGAAAGCATCGTCGATGGCCCCCATGCGGATCTCTTCACGGATTGTATCCGTGCCGAGTTCGAAGGGGATGAGATTGCTTGCTCCTGGGGGACCCGAATAGATGCGTGAGTCGTCACCAAAAATGCTGTAGCAGCCAGCGCGGCCCACGAAGCGTTGGGTAAAGCGCAGCTCGGTCCAGACAAAGAGGTCTGCGAAGTTCATTCGATGGAAGGAAAACGGAGAATCACCACAGCCAAAGGCATTGGCGTACACGGTGGAAATGAGTCCACCGCGTGCGTCAGTCTCTTCGATAAGCGTTACCGCGCTTTCTGTATGTGACACAATCCAAGTGGGGGACACCAGCATCCACCCTCCCTCGTCGCGCGTCATGTCACAAAAGTGCGTCTCCGTTTCAAGTGGTTCGGTACGGTCAAAGTTGAGGGCGTAGGGGCCGTCGGGAGTGTTCGGACGTTCTGCCTTTAACTGGGCACAGTTGTTGGGGTAGGCGCAGGTCTCCGAGGAGCAGAGTAAGCCCGAAGTGCAGTCTTCGTGGCGCTCGCACGCTTCTCCGTGCGAGACGCCCGGTTCCACCGTCATGTCGTCCGGTGGGACTGTGGAGCCAGGAGGCGCATCGCCGTGGGGCGGCTCAGTACCTTCCGCGTCGCCGTCCGTGCCGACAGGGTCGTAACCTAAGCGGCCACACGCGGCGGCTACCGTAAGGAGAGACGCGAGAACGACGCGACAGATACAGGGGATCGGGGCCTGCCAAGAGGGTGGTCGTCGAGTGGCACCTATTCGAAAAAACATATGTCTTCCCACTCCACCAAAGCTGGTAGCACCGGCGTAGTTCTAGAGCGGCGGGCTGGGTCGAACTCGAGGTGAGCGCATCGATAGTTTCAGACGCAACGCCTCTCGCCCTCCTTGCCACCGTCACCAAGGAGCATAGCATATATGTGTAAGGATATGTCCATGGTGTAATGTGTATTCCTCAAGGCGTCTTCCACCTCCAAAGCGCTCTGGAATGGTTCCAAATCCCAAGCGCACCGTAAGCGTGGCGCAGTGTGGTGGGTGTTGCAGGGGGGCTCGATGGAGGCCCGGTGGATGTGCTAGGCGACCCCACCATGGACTTGGCGATGTCGGTGGGGCCGTTCGCAGAGCTTGGGGTGTTGCTTTTGGCGTGTGCGCTGCTCGGGGCGGTGTGCGTCGCGCTCAAGCAGCCCGTCCTTATCACTTACCTAGTGGCCGGCCTTGCGCTTGGTCCGTCGGGTCTCGATTGGGTGCGGGCACACTCCCAGATCGAGCTGCTCGCCGAGCTCGGCGTGACGGTGTTGCTGTTCATCGTCGGGCTTAAGCTCGACCTGAGGCAGGTGCGCCACATCGGCCCTGTGGCCTTGGCAACCGGCCTAGGTCAGCTCGGCTTCACGATTACCATCGGCTTTGCGCTCACGCTTGCGTTTGGAAAAGGCTGGATTGAAGCGCTCTACATCGCCATTGCGCTGACCTTCTCGAGCACGGTCATCATCGTTAAGCTGCTGTCGGACAAGCGCGAACTCGATACGCTGCATGGCCGCATCGCCATCGGCTTTTTGATCGTCCAAGACCTCGCGGTTGTTTTGGCGATGACCGTGGTCGGCGCGCTGGATGCAGGTGGGCCGGATGCGGCGGCAAGCGTGGTGCTCGGAGGCATGCTGTTGCGTCTCGGTGCTGCAGGCGTTGCGACGTTTCTGGCTATGCGGTTCCTGCTGCCTTGGCTGGTTCCGTGGATGGCGCGCTCGCGGGAGCTACTGCTACTTTTTTCCTTAGCGTGGGGCGTTGCGCTCGCGGCGCTTGGCGACTGGCTCGGCTTCTCCAAGGAAGCGGGGGCATTTCTCGCGGGTTTTTCCCTCGCATCGATGCCCTACCGCGATGCGGTGGGTACGCGGCTCACGGGCATTCGAGATTTCCTGCTACTTTTCTTCTTCATCGACCTCGGCACACGCCTTGACCTCGCCACACTCGGCGACGAACTGGCGCCCGCCATCACGCTTTCGGCCTTCGTGCTCATCGGTAACCCGCTCATCGTCATGGGGATCATGGGCTTTATGGGCTACCGCAAACGTACTGGCTTTCTTGCCGGCCTGACGGTGGCGCAGATCAGTGAGTTTTCGATCGTCTTTATCGGTATGGGCATCAGCCTGGGTCACGTCACGGTCACCACGTTGGGCCTGACGACCCTCGTGGGACTCGTGACTATCGTGCTCTCCACGTACCTGATCCTCTACGCGCACGGCCTTTACCGCTGGCTCTCGCCCTGGCTGGGCATCTTTGAACGCACCCACCCCTTCCGAGAGGCAGAGGTCGAGGAGAGTGACGCACCGACTTCACAGGCTCCCGAGGTCCTTGTCTTCGGGCTCGGGCGCTACGGATCGCGGCTGCTGCGCGGACTTCAGGCGGGCGGTGTCGATGTGCTCGGCGTTGACTTCGATCCGAATCAGGTGCGCCGCATGTGTGCCGAAGGCTTGCCGGTGCGTTTTGGTGATGTCGAAGACAGCGACTTTATTCACGCACTACCACTGCAGCGCGCGAAATCCGTCGTGCTCGCGGTGGGCCCGGGCACGGACGTGAGCGGCCTTGTGGCGGCCCTGCGCGGCGACGGTTTCACCGGGAAGGTCACCCTTATCGACCGCGGCACCTTCACCAATACAAAGCACGCCATCCAAGGCGTAGACGCCGTCTTCGAACCCTTCGAGGACGCTGCCGACCACGCCGTCACCCGCCTCCTATCCCGGCTGCGGCCGGGCACCGCGTAGACGCCACCCTCGAACCTCCTCCGTAGAGCCTGACCGGTCAGGAGCGCTACGCGGGACGCGGTACTGGGACGGATCCTGTCCGATGCGGAGCTGTGGCCCTGCTGGCCATGTCTGTAGGCCGCAGTGGAGACGTACAGCCCCAAGGACGGTTCAGTGAACTCTGGGGGGCAGCTTTTGTGATGACACCCCATTGGGACCTCCGGCGGAAGGCGTCACTGAAGGCTTGCAGGCGGTTTTGGCCGTTGATCCTCGCGTTGCGCTGGCGCGATAAGGGCGCCAGCGGCCGATCCTCGAGGACGTAGTGGGAAGGGGGAGCGCGCACTACAGACGGCTACCCCCGCCTACATGGAATGGTCTGTGCGACTGTTACCGCCCGTGTTTTACTTTTGGTTACGTCGGATTACGTCAGTTGGCGTGGTTGGAGGAACGGCGCTTTGGGGATGTGCGGCGGAGCCCGGGCGTGCTTCGTCGGGGGCTGGGGCGTCTGACGCGAGCGCCGTGGTTGATGTGTTGGTCGCCGACGAGACGCAGGCGCTTGTGCGCGAGGGGTGCGAGGGCGATTGCGTGCAGTATCCGAACCCGCTCCAGGCTGCGCGGGTCGAGCTGTCTCACTATCGACCGAAGGAGCGGCAGCTCTGCGGTCTTGCGGAGATCGAGCGACCCGACGGTAGTGTTTTTCAGGAATCGGTGTGCGGTCACTGGGCGGGCATCGCCTTTTCCTGCCTGACAGACGACGTGCAGGCGTTGGTGAGGCCGGACCTACGCCTGAAGGAGGGCGCGCTCGATTTCTTCGGCAATACCGTTAATATTCCCGCCTGCCAGGTGCGCGCCGAAGAGGTGGACCAGCGGGGGTTGTGCGAGGCGATGACGCCCTCGATGCAGGCCGCGGGCGAGGGCGGGGCTTTCGTCAACGGCCGCGAGGCGTTCGCCGACGCGCTCAACGTACTGCTTCGGCAAGCTGGCCGCGAAGGCCTCAAGAATGTCGAGGTCTACCGCGTGCTTGGCTCCGGCGACCCGAGTGCACGCTTCGCCGGCGCGCGATCGCCGCTGGCTGCGTTGCTCCCCGAGCCTTGCCCAGCGGGACAGATTGAACGGGGCATCTTCAACAGCGACGAGGCGTTCGCTCTGATCGCGCCCAATACATCTGGGGACACGACTGCTACCAGTGGACCTGGTCTCGATGGTCGTGCTCTGCCCACGGAGCCTTCGGGGCCAAGTGGACCTGCGGCCATGACGATGCTGCGCGGCGGAGGCCTCCGCTGCGGTGTCGGGGCTTGGCGCGCCGCGGGCTTCGCGCGGGTGGCCGCACGCCAGGTACTTCGGGACCCCGTCGCGATTGCGCGGGCTGATGCTGAGATCTTCGACGAGATGGGCCACGCGCAGAGCTGGCTGTCCGACCGTTACCGTTGTGTGACCTCGCCGCTGGCCCTCGACCTCGATGGGCGGGGCGTCGCGACAGAACGCCGCGGCATTCGCTTCGACTTCGATGCGGACGGCACCGCCGAGGCCACCACATGGCTCAAGCCGGGGAATGGCCTGCTTGTCTATGGGGACCAGGTCACGAATGGCGCTGAGCTATTTGGTCCATTCTCGGCGCACGCTGCCGGCGCCGAAGACGGATTTGCCTCGCTCAAGACGCTAGACGCCAATGGTGATGGTCGCATCGACAAGCACGACCCTGCCTTTCCGCGCTTGAGTGTGTGGGAGGACAAGGACGGGGACGGCGTTCCTTCGCGGGGCGAGGTGCGAAGCTTAGCGGCCTACAACATCGAGTCGCTGTCGCTCGCGGTGGACCCTCATGCGACGCTCGACAGCGCGGGCTCCGTCCTGTCGGGCTTCTCGCACTTCACCCGGCGAGGCGGTGCGCGCGGCACCCTCGTCGATGTGTTCTTCGCGCGGGACTAGCGCGTCGCGTTCTAGGGTGAGGCGTTGATGTGGGTGAGGCGCACGCCTAAGGAGCCTTCGTGTTCAATGAGCTCGCCATGGGCGACAACACGTGTGCCTGAACGGAGTCGCACGACGGAAGTCGGCGCCTCTTGAGGCTTCACTATGGCGCCTTCCTTGAGTTCGAGTAGCTCGCCCACGGTGAGCTCTACGCGCCCCACTTCGATTTGCAGCGATAAGGGCACATCCATCAGGTCGAGGGAGTCCTTGGAGGTTGCTCGGCTCAGCGTGCCTTCGTCGGGGTTAAGCATGTGGACTACCTTTAGGTCAGATGTCTGCGGCGCAGTGCGGTGGGATTCGGCAGTAGAGCGGGGTTCGTTTATCATGCTTTCCACCCGCGCGACGATGCGTGACCCGGTCTCATCGCAGAGCAGAAACACGGGGGCAGCGATGCTGTCCCCCGCCGGGCAGTGCACTTGGTACTGCAGCTTCACAACGCTGCCCACCTTGAGTTCTAGGCTTGTCGCCAAGGGCAGCTCCCCTAGGCCCGCGACGAGCCACAAGTGGATGGGTGTGTTGCGCAACGGGGACCATGCGACCGGCGCAACACCGGGCGTGGCATCTTCAAGCGCGGTCGCGAGCGTACCTTCCATGATCCTCTAGGTTCCAGCACACCTGCTCGTTTCAGTCCACGCATCTGAGAGGTGACGCGGGGGGATTGAGTGGTGTCTCGGATGGTCGAGTGTGGCCGGTGACGCTAAGCTCCTGTCAATATGTTTGCGCGATCTCGCCATCTAGCGGTCCCCTGGCTGGTCTACGTAGTCTTCGTGATTCTCGGTGGCGCGTACGTAAGAGCCACCGGTTCCGGCGCGGGTTGTGGAGACTCCTGGCCGCTTTGCGACGCCATGCTCACGGGGGCAGCGCCGGCGCGCGCGACCTGGATTGAGGTGCTACATCGGCTTTTTTCGGGCTTGGCCTGGGTGGGCGCTTTGGCGTGGGTGGTGGTGACGCTTCGGGCCGCTCGCAAGTCTGGCGTTGCCAAGGCATCGGGCGCGGTGCTGCGCGCCCGGCGCTACGCGTTGTGGGCCTTCGCGTTGATGTCGCTAGAGGCGCTCATCGGCGCGGGTCTGGTGCTTCTGGAGCTTGTCGCCACCAATATCTCCTTCGCGCGCGCGTATTGGATGGCGGCGCACTTGCTGAACACGTTTATTTTACTTTGGATGAACGTGGCGCTCGTGCTCGCGCTACGCGCTTCCCCGGATGACCCTCGGGAGGCGTTGCCCTGCGCCCGCGCCATCTGGGCGCGTAGAGCGCTGGTTCCCACGGCTCTGCTGTTGCTTACCGGCGTGAGCGGTGCCGTGGCAGCCCTCGGCGATACGCTGCTCTTCGCGAACACCGGGTCCACGCTCCAGGCGCAGGACGTCGTGCTTGGGCAGCTCATCGCTTTGCGCATTTGGCACCCGGTGACCGCACTGCTCGCGAGCGCCGCCGTTACGATTTGGGCGTTGCGCCGCCTGGATGCCGCCCCTGGGCTCGCCCTAGCGCTAGTCTCCCTTGTGGCCTGCAATATCGCAGTGGGCGTTGCCAATGTATGGCTGCGGGCACCGCTGACGCTTCAGCTCGTTCACCTCGCGCTGGCGGACGCGACGTGGATACTCTTCTGCATCACCGCGATGCGCACCTACAGCGCAGCGTCCGCACCGGAGGCCGCCAGCGAGGCGCGTAGCGCGCTGGACCGCACACGCCTAAGCGCGGGCCAAGTTGCCGGCGCTTAGGCGCCAGGGTTCGCCCGCAGCCACTCGATGTAGACTGAAGGCGCCGCACCAGCGGCGAGCTCGCCTGCATCTACCGCGTGCTGCAGGCGCTTCATCGCCATGCCGAGTGCCTTGGACGGCGGAATGCCTAATGCGTCGCTCAAAAGCAGCCCAAGCCCTTTGGGCAGCGCCTTAGGCTTGGCGTCCTCTGCCTGAAGGGTGCGAATGCGCTTCGCGAGTTCCGCTATCTGGTAGAGCGCGCGTCGACGCTTCTCCCGATGTTTGGTGGTGATGTCCGCCCGGCTCAGCGCCAAAAGGTCATCGAGGCCCCCGTCGATATCGCGGTAAAAGCGCCGCACCGCGTTGTCCGTCCAGCTACCGTCATAGTGGCTGATGCGCTGATGCTGGTAGATGAGGAAGTCGATGCGCGCGCCCAGGTCGCCTTCGAAGCCGAGCCGGTGCGCGATGCGCTTACGAAACATCGCAGCGCCGACTTCAGCGTGACCATGGAAGTGCACCTTGCCCCGTGCGTCGATGCTACGGGTGCGGGGCTTGCCGACGTCGTGAAAGAGTGCCCCCCAGCGCACCGCAAGGCGCGGCACCGATTGGCGCACCACGATCTTAGTGTGCCGCCAAACATCCTTGTGCTGCACATCGCCGAAGCCAAAGCCCACCAGCGAGGCGACTTCCGGCAGCCAAACATCCAGCGCGCCAAGTCGTTCAAGCGCGTCGAGCGCGATGTCCGCTCGGCGGGAGAGCAGCGCGCTGTCTACGGCCGCGCGAAAGCCCGCGATGCCCACCGCGCGCCAGGCTGCCGCGCTCGGACGCTCCGGGAGATCCGCCAAGGTGAGCCGCGGGTCGTGAGCCATCGCGACTAGCCAGTCGAGGGCCTCCTGGGCGCCCGCGACCTCTGGTGCGGTCGCAGATCCGCTCAGGGCGCTGCGCGCCGCGCTGACGCCCACGAGCACCGGAGACTTCCTCCCCAATGTGCTGGCGGCTGGCTGCCCGGACGACGAAAAAGGTGGCATTGACGAAGATGAAATGGCCATGAGTCGGCTCCGCCTACCCAGGCAGCTCGGGGCGAAAATCGGTCGCCAAGCATAGTTCGCAACGCCTTTGCTGCAAGTTTGTCTCAGACTGGCGCCTGTTGCGCGCTTTCCCATGGCTGTCCAGGCCGAGGCGCGTCCGGCGCGGAGCGGATTCACAAGCTCGCGCCTCGATGATAGCAAGGCGCTACGAGGGACATGGCGCATCTCGTGCCGCCCACTTGTCGGCTTTTTTTCTTAATGCTGTAGGGTGCAGGGCCGTAGGATAGAAGCGTGCGTCTATGTTCGGCCTGTTTGAGGGTCTACAAAAAAGCGGCGGACTATTGCGAGGCCGATGGCAGTGCTTTGCGACCGATCTCCCGTGCGCACGACCCGCTTTCGGGACGCGTGCTCGGCGAGCGTTATCGTCTCATCGATCAGCTAGGCGTGGGCGGTATGGGCTTCGTCTATTCGGCGGAGCAGCTTGGGCTTGGGCGCCGCGTGGCCGTCAAGATGCTCTTCGCCGAACGCACAGCGGACCGACGCAGTGTCGAGCGCTTGCGTCGCGAGGCATTGGCGCTCGCCACCCTCGATCACCCAGGCATTGTGAGTGTCCTCGACTACGGCGAGGGCTTTGGGCACTCGCCTTACATCGTCATGGAGATGCTCAAGGGTCAGTCCCTGGAAGCGATGCTTGCGGCCGAAGGGTGTCTTCAAGTTCACCGCGCTGTGGAGATCGCGCTTCAGATCGCCGCGGGGCTCAGCGCGGCGCATGCCTTCGGCATCGTGCATCGCGACCTTAAGCCCGCAAACGTGCAGGTCGAGGAGCAGGGGCTTCGGTTGCGCACGCGCATCCTCGATTTCGGCATGGCGCTACTACACACCGCGGACGAGAGCCTCATCGGGCCTTCGATTGAGGAAGAGCGCCTGACGCGGCAGGGCATGATCGTCGGCACTCCACAGTACATGGCGCCGGAACAGATCCAAGGCGCGGAGCCAGACGCGCGCACCGATCTTTACGCCCTCGGGATCGTGCTCTTTGAAATCCTAACGGGCAGGCCGCCTTTCGTTGCTTCTCGCCCCGCCGCAGTGTGCGCCCTGCACGTGCAGGAGCCGGCGCCGCTTTTGCCGGACCTGGAGGCGGATCCTGCGGTGACGCAGCAGCTAAGGGCGCTCGTTGCTGCGTTGCTGGAGAAGGATCCATCTGGGCGTCCTAGCAGTGCGGCACATGTACAGGAATGGTTAGCGTCGGCCCGCAGCATGCTGCCCGGAGCGAGTGGTTCCTACGGTCTTGGGAGCGCACCCGACCCGACCGCGCGCATACGCCTCGCAACGCCTCAGCCCCTCGCGCGTCCTGTGGACGCAGCGCCGGTCGCGTCTACTTCGCCGCAGCCATGGTTCGCGCGCCGGCCCAGAGTGCTGGCGGCCATCGCCAGCGTCCTGAGCCTTGTGGCCGGAGGAGCGGTGTGGCTTTGGCAACCGTGGGCCGAAGCGTCGCGAGCGGTCGAGCCCCCCATGGGTCGTAGCGGTCAGCAGGCGGGGCGCCTTCCGCCGCTCGAGCGCGTATCCAACGGGCCAGAAGGGGCCATCGCTTTCGAGCTCGGTGGCGGTGCGCGGGCGCCGGGAGGCGACGGGCAAACACGCTACGAGGCATCGAGGCGTCGCGTCGAGACATCGCTTGCAGAGCGAGGGCTCAAAACCCGCGACCTCCAGGGCGCTGGCGAACTTGGGCGGCTCTGGGATGTCCAGGAGGAGGCTGCTCGCGCCCAGGCCTACGAGGACGCGGAGTTGGCGGCGTCCGCGTTGCACGATGCCATTGAGGAGCTGAACATCCGGCAGTACCTTGCAGGAAGGCTAGCTCGCTTGGAGCGCCAAGTAGGCGCCGATGCGCCACTTGGTGTCAAAGCTCGGCTCAAGGCATTGCGGGCAACGGCACATCAGGCGGGCACGAGTTCCGCAAAAACTAGGCGCTTTCTTGAGCGTTTGCGGGAGCTTGAGCGGCAGGTCTCGCAGTCGAAGCGCTAACGGTCGCCTGAGAAGGTGACGTGGTGCACTGCCGGTCTGCGCACGAGGGATAGAACGTGAGGCATCAGATGAGTGTGAATCGGGTCATGCGAAGCAGAGTTGAGCGGAGGCGCGCATGGGTAGCCGCAGTGCAGGGCGTTTGCCTCGCGAGCGCGGCGCTAGCGTGGTGCACGCCGCGAGGCTCGGTGCGGGCTGAAGCCGCAGCCCGTAAGGCACCTGTCCCGGCCACCGCGCCTGAGGGCAGCGCCGTGCCTCACCGCGTTGACCGTCTGCCGCCGCTTGCCGTTGGGCTAAGTATCTTGCTGGGGCCGGGAGTCGAAGCCTTTCAGCATGTGTTCGTGGGTGAAGCGGTGGCCGAGCACTTGCGCAAACAGGGACTCGCGCTGGTTGCTCCGGACGATGCTGCTGCGCTGAACGCGACCCAACTCGCGTGCGATGGCGACGACTGCCACGCGTTGACGCAGTCGATGCTCGCGGCCAATCAGGGCGCGCTACTCACTATCCAGCTCAAACAGATAAAAAACGGTCTTTTTTCCGAGATGAAGCTCTTTCTTCCCGGAGTCGGCTGGCGTGTACTCGACCAGGTTTCCGGTGCGGAAAGTGCCGTGTTGTCAGCCATCGTGAAGCAGACGGAGTCCTTGAACCTCAAGGCGCAGATGGGCTGCACCGTACGCTTGGCCGGTGACTATGGACGTGTGGACGGCGGGCCTGCGGCTAAGGCCATCGCCCTGCGCAACGCATCCCGCACAATGATGGAGTTACATTGGTATTTGCCACCGGCAACGCGCACCATTCGCCGGCCGAACGGTCAGTCATTCAGTATCGCTTGTGAGCCCGGTCATCACTACCGGCTCAGACCCAAGCGTTAGCTCAAGCCATCGCTACGCTGCGCCAGGGAGCCCGCTTGAGCTAGTCTCCTCTTGAGGCCGAGGTCTTGCGTCTGACCTGCTTGGGGTGACGCAGGATAAAGAACGTAAGCGCGTAGTTTTGGCCGTTCTCAAGCGTCTCGCCGCTGCCCACGAAGGGCAGAAAGTCGGGCGCTGCAAGCTCGGCGGCCACCTCGTAGGGCCCGGCGCACAGTTCGGCGCCTTGCTTGCCCTTGGGTTCGACCGTGATCACGCGTGAGCAAGGCCCAGAAAACCAGACCACGAGACCGTGTTCAGCCTGATTCGAGATCTCAACGACGGGCCAGGCATCCGGGCGTTCGCCGTCGCCCACCTTGACGAGGCCCGGCAGTCGCGTGTGTTTACCCTGCCGACGCGCCTGTACAGCGGCGTCGGCCCGCTCACCTTCGCGGCTCCCGCCGGTGGTAAGCGTAATGTCCTCTATCACCCAGCCGGTGGCGCCATCAGCGTTTGCTTCTCCGCTTGCGTCCGTTGCGCTTCGGTGGCCCGCAGGCGTGTGCGCGCTGCCCGCACTGCCGCAGGCGCAGCAGTAAGCGGCACAGCACAGCGCAGCCAGGTGTCCAGCTAGCCGGGGTGTCAACGTGGCCCTCAACATCATGGGAGTGTCCTTACCGTTTTCGCGGCACCCACTGCAAATCTCCACGCTCCAAGCTTCCCGCTCCAATCTCCCCCCCCTGCGGCCAACTAGCTCAGACTAACCCGTGGCCGGGTCGCATTGCCACCGCGTTAATCCCCCACCGCGGTTCCCTGGAACGCAGCCGCCCTAGGCGTGCGCGCCGCGTGAGGATTGACACTCTTGGGGAGTTTAGGTCAGACTTCCGCCTCGCATGATAAGAGTTGAGCGAGTCACCAAACTTTATGGGGCCCACGCCGCGGTGCGTGACCTCGACTTCTCGATTGCCGAAGGCGAGTGCGTGGGCTTCCTCGGGCTGAACGGAGCGGGCAAGACGACCACGTTGCGCATCCTCAGCTGCCTGGTCGCGCCCACGTCCGGTTCGGTGAAGATTCGGGATATTGACGCGGAGACCTCGCCCCACGAAATCCGCAAGCTCATCGGCTTTCTACCCGATACGCCGCCGCTTTACGAAGAGATGCGGGTCGGCGAGTACCTCAAGTTTGCGGGTCGTCTGAGGCAGATGAGCGCTGGTGCAGTGCGGGACCGAATTCCGCACGTCGCTCGCACCTGCGGCCTCGAGGATGTGCTCGACGCTCCCATCTCGTCGCTTTCTCATGGCTACAAGCAACGTGTGGGCATTGCCCAGGCGGTGATCCATGAGCCGGCGCTGTTGATCCTCGACGAGCCTATTCAAGGACTTGACCCGGTTCAGATTGTCGAGATGCGCACGATGATTCGCGCGCTTCGCGGCCAGCATACCATCCTGTTAAGCTCTCATATTCTTTCTGAAATTGCGCAAACCTGCGATCGCATTCTCATGCTCCATGAAGGGCGAATCGCGGCACAAGGTACGGAAAGCGAGCTTTCGGGCCGTTTTGGTGAGAGCTTCCAGATTCGCTTGGAAGCTGCGGGCAGTGCAGAGAAGGTTCGCGCCGCCTTGGCATCGATCGAAGGCCTCGACATCATCGAAGTGCGAGAATCTGCCGACGGTTGCGCCGCCACCTTGCGGTCCGTCGAGGACGTGCGCGCGCGTCTGAGTCAAGCCGTCGTGGGCGCCGGGATTGGCCTTTTGGGGCTGCGGGCGGAGCGCAGCGGTCTTGAGAGCATCTTCTTAAGTCTAAGTCGCGGGCATGGCGGGGGTGCGGAACCCGTCGGACTCGACCCGGTGGCGCCGGAAGCCACCGTAAAGACAGCACCGCTGAACTTCTCGGGTCAGTCAGAGGAAACCGACGCCGATGCGCATGCGTTCCGGCAACCGCGAAGCAGTGCGCCGCCGTCCGTTGCCCCCGCACCGGAAAAAGAAGCCGAGGCGAGGCACGAGTCGGACGAAGGTGACGTGGCAGGGGACGATGCGATCAAGCACTGAGTGCATGGGTTCGCAGCTGCGCGTAGTGGATCGAGTTGAGGTGGCGGATCTAGCGAGAGGCGCTCGGCCCCATCGAGGAATGTTATGAAGAACATAGGACTGATTCTCAGCCGGGAACTCTCCTCATACCTGAGGACACCGAGTGGCTATGTCATCGCGGCCTGTTTGCTTCTAGTGAATGGCTTGCTCTTCAATGCGCGCGCGGTCGGCACGGGTGCAAAGTACTCCTCGGAGGTCCTCCAGCAGTTCCTGATTGACGCTGGTGGCACAACGATGATTGCGGCGGTCATTTTCTCCATGCGCATGCTGGCGGAGGAACGGGCCAACGGCACGCGTACGCTACTCTTCACTTCGCCGGTGCGTGAGGCGGAGATAGTGCTGGGCAAGTTCCTCGCGGCGCTGCTTTTCTTGAGCGTGATAACGTCGCTAACTATCTACTTGCCAGCGCTTATCTTCATCCGCGGCAAGGTGTCTATCGGTCATATCGGCGCGGGCTACCTCGGCATGTTTTTACTCGGTGCCGCGACCCTTTCGATAGGCATGTTCGCCTCGGCTCTGGTGAAGAATCCTTTTTTGGCGGTGTTGCTCGCTGCGGTGTTCGTGACGACCTTTGAGCTCGCCTGGTGGGTAGGGCAGATTACGGACCCGCCGTTTAAGACCTTCGTGTCATACGTCGCGCCGTACATGAAGCACTTTCACCCCTTCCGGAGAGGGCTTGTGCAACTTAGCGACATCGTGTTTTACGCGACCGTCATCGGGGTGTCCTTGTTGGCCTCCGTACGTGTCCTGCAGAGTCAGAGGTGGCAGTGAGTAAGGCGAGTCTTTGGCTGAGCGTTGGCCTTTTGTTCGCGCTGGGCGCGGCGTTCGTCGCCGAGCGTGTACTTGGGTCAGGTAGTTCTCAAAACGTGGTGCGCGGTCTTGGCGCTGCGGTGCTGGTCTTCGTGGTAGGCCTGCGCGCGCTGCGCGTATCTCAGGCGCGGGAAGCCGCGCGTGCGGTCGAAGCGCGGCTATTGGTGTTTGCCGCGGTCATTGTGGCCGCACTCGCGCTGTATATTCTCAGCTTGCCGGAAGTTCTAGGCCGCTGGGAGCTCGACGCGAAGGCCGAGGAACGCGCTGCGGGGACGCTGGCTGCGCTCTGGCCCGCCGTCATGGCGGTGGGTGTGCTCGCCACGCTATTTACCGAGGCGGCCTATCGGACGATGCCGGTTGACGCCGCCATCGAGCTTCGGCGCGTGCGTAATGCGTCCTACTCGGGGCTCGGTATCGCTTTCGTTCTCATCTTCGCGGTTTCGGCGAACTACGTCGCCGTCAAGAAGGAGGTCAAGCGTGACCTGTCCTACTTCCGGACGTCGAAGCCGAGCGATGGTTCGCTTTCGATGGTGAGCCGGCTGGGCGAGCCTGTGACCATCTACCTTTTCTTCCCCAAGGTCAGCGAAGTACTGGACCAGGTGAGGCCTTTCTTTGAGGCGCTCGCAAAGGGTAGCGAGAAGCTTTCGGTAGAGGTCCGTGACCAGGCGCTTGAGCCCGAGCTTTCCCGCGAGCATCAGGTGCGTTCGAACGGCTTTGTGGTGCTGGTTCGCGGCGATAAGGACGCGGACGCGAAAGCCGTTCAGACGGACAAGTTTGAAATCGGTACGACACTCGAGCGGTCACGTAACGCACTCAAGGACCTCGATAGCCGTTTTCAGAAGTCGTTCTCTAAGCTGACGCAGGAGCGCCGCGAACTCTATCTCACAACGGGTCACGAAGAGCGCACCGACCAGCAGCTCAGCAACTACCCCGATGGCGAGAAGACTCGGGACCTGCGTGAGGCCCTTGAGCGTTCGAACGTGACGACGCAGGTCCTCGGTCTGTCCGAAGGTCTCGGGCAGGCCGTTCCCTCCGCAGCTAAAGCGGTCGCGGTGGTAGGTCCGCGCAGGCCTTTCGCGCCGGAGGAAGCGGAAACGCTGCTGCGCTATGTACGTGACGGTGGTCGCCTTGTGGTGATGGTGGACCCGGACGTGGACCACGGTCTTGACCCGCTTTTCACGGGGCTAGGTTTGCAAATGCAGCCCGGCGTCGTGATGACAGAACGCGACCACTTGCGCCGGGACAACACCGAGGCCGACCGCGCCTTGGTGGTGTCGGACAAGTACTCATCGCATCCGACGGTGACGATTGCTTCGCGCAACGCGGCGCGGGCGCCGACGGTGTTCGTGCGCGCCGGTGCCTTGGTGAAGACGGAACCTACCCCGCCGGGGCTACAGATAGACTTCCCCATCCGGTCTGGGCCGCTCTTTTGGCGCGACCTCAACGGCAACTTCACCCGTGATGAGGACGAAGCCAAGGAGACCGTAAACTTCATGGCTGCCGTTTCCTTGGGGGAGGGTGATGCCGCCGGTCGAGCCGTCGTGGTGGCTGATGGCGACCTGGTGACGGACCAGGTGATCCGCTTCCCCGGCAACATCTTGGTGTTTTCCGACATCCTGCAATGGCTCATCGGCGAAGAGCAGATCATCGGCGATGTGACCAGTGAGGAAGATGTGCGCATCGAACATACGCGCGACGAGGACAAGAAGTGGTTTTACGGTGGCAGCTTTTTGCCGCCGATGATTCCCCTAGGCATTGGTATCTGGCTGGCGTTCCGCCGCCGACGTAAGGAGAAGCGATGAAAGGCGTAGTGATTCAGGCCACTTTGGCCGTGCTCGGCCTTGTCGCCGCCTACTTGGTGTGGACCGAGAAGGACATCAAAGGCGCCGTTGAGGGAGGGGTAACATTCCTCACGTGCGACACTCGCGACCTGCAACGTGTCACGCTTGCGGGTAAGTCGGTGGTGACCGCGCTCTACCGTGAAGACGGTGTTTGGTGGGCGGAAGAGCGGCAGTTACCCAAGGAGCCCATAGACAAGCCGGCTAAGGCGGAAGCAGAGCCGGAGACCACCGCCGCCGCGGACGCCGAAACGGCTGAAGAGGGTGCTGGCGAGGAGGCGGACGCAGAGGTTGCTCGAGGCGACGGTGAGCACTTAGCCGCGAAAGAGGCTGAAGACGTCCCACCGGCAAAGACTGACGATGCGACCCACGTCGGCGCTCCACCGCCCAATACGTTCGTCGTGAATAAGAGCGCGGATGAGTACCTGGAACGCTTTAAGCGGCTCCAGGCGCTGCGTGGTCTCGGCAAGCTCACAGACGAGCAGCTAGCGTCACTCGGTTTCGACGGGCCGGAGCTTGTATTCGAGGTCGACTGCAAGTCAGCCAAGCGCGAGTTTCGGGTTGGGGGGAGCACCTTCGGCTCCGGCGACCGCTACCTCAAAGACGTGCGTACCCAGGAGATCTTTCTGGTCGACGCCGAGCTTATCAAAGGCGTTGAATCCGCTAAATTTCGCTTGATGCAGCGCGAGATGCACCGCTTCGAGTTGAGTGAAGTGGAGAAGGTGGTCGTTTCCGCGCTCGGGCAGGAGCGTACGCTCCTGCACCGTGATCGTCTCAAGCCCGAGCTTGAGTCGTGGGTGGATGCTGATGCACCGGACCGGCGCAACGAGCTCTATGCGAACTGGCTCGACCGTGTGGGTAAGCTGCGCGCTCAATCCTACCTTGCGGCAGATACGTTGCCTGAGCAGGACGTTAAAGACGCGACAGGTTCGCAGGAGGCGGTGGTCCGTATCAAGTACCTCGGCAAGGGTGACAAGGTCATTGGTGACATTGAGATTGTCCGCGTGCCGGGCGAGCAAGCCACCTACTTTGCGCGCAGCGAGACGACGAAACGCTGGGTGAAGGTCCTGCGTTCTGTTGCCCAGCAAATAGCTGATGATGTGCCGACGATTCTTGGCGAAGCGGGGGGCGGCGACAGCAAGGCAAAGAAGAACGCCAAGCCCTAACGGACCGTGAATGCGCCAACGCGGCTTGGATTCTCCGATGGTGGCTTAAGGGTCTCCGGTGCGCCGGCGTGGCTTGCCGCGCTTCCGGGCGCCCGGGGCAACCGTGCATCGCTGACGCTTCCGGCTTCGGCCTACGCGTCGGTGGTGCTTGCGTTAAGGGCGCACGGCGACACCTACGTCGACGAAGCGCGTGCGTTCGCGCCGCTGACCCTCACGCGTGCCGGCGGCCACCCGCCGCGAGGCTACCAAAAGGAAGCCCTAGCGGCTTGGCATGAAGCCGGGAGGCGCGGTGTCGTTGTCCTGCCGACGGGAGCGGGCAAGAGCTTTGTCGCCGAGCTCGCCATCGCGCTGGTCAAACGGCCGAGCTTGGTCGTGGTGCCGACCTTGGAACTGGTCTCGCAGTGGCTTCGGGGGTTGGCATTAGCGTTCCCCGATGTAGCGCTGGGGCAGCTAGGCGGGGGCGTGCGGCGTCTAGGTGACCTCACCGTCGCAACCTATGATTCCGCGGCGCTGATGATGCGCGACCTCGGCGACCGCTTCGGTCTCGTCATCTTCGACGAATGCCACCATCTGCCCGCGCCCGTATTCCGTGTGGCGGCCGAGTGCGCGCTTGCGCCCTTCCGGCTTGGCCTGTCGGCAACGCCCGGCGACGACCCGGACCGGCAAGCCCAGCTCACCGAGCTTATCGGTGAGCTCGTCTACGAACAGACGATTACCGAGCTTCGCGGCGCTTTTCTAGCGGACTATGACGTGATTCAGGTGCCGGTGGAACTCGACCCCGGGGAGCGACGTCGCTACGAGGAAGCGCGCGCACACTACTTGGGTTACCTGCGAAGCGCAGGCTTCAAGACGGACAGTGCGGATGGCTGGCAGCGTTTCGTCCGTGAAGCCGCGCGGACGCAGGAGGGGCGGTCGGCGCTCGAATCGTTTCGTTTGCAGCGCAGCATTGCCTTCGAGGCGTCGGCCAAGTTCGACGTGCTGCTGCGGCTACTTGAGCGGCACGACAACGAGCGCAAGCTCGTCTTCACCCAAGACAATGCCGCAGCCTACCGGGTAGGGCGGCATTGCCTACTGCCGGTCATTACGCACCATACGGCTGCCGCTGAGCGCCGCGCCGTGCTCGACGCCTTTAAAGCGGGGGCGCTGCGGGCGGTCGTGACCTCCAAGGTGCTCAACGAAGGCGTCGACGTGCCCGAGGCCTCGGTAGCGATTATCTTATCGGGTAGCGGGTCGGTGCGCGAACACGTGCAAAGGCTTGGTCGGGTGCTGCGCAAGCACGAAGCGAAGCGCGCCCGCCTCTATGAGATCATCGCGGCGGAAACCACCGAGGTAGGGACTAGCGAAAGACGTCGTGCTCACCGCGCTTACCGATGATGCCCTGGCGGTGAGTCGCCGGGGGGAGGCTCTGCGGTTGCTGCCGTCGGACAACCGCATGCAGGGCTGCGCTGCGGCGCTCCTTGAGGTCGCGCATCACGCGGCGGCGGCGGGTGGTGGTCACGTGGCGCAAGCGGTGCTTGCACGCGCGCTCTCTGAGTTACGCGACCCGAGCGGGTCGAGCGACCGGGTAAGGTCGGGGTTGAGTCAAACCCTACTCGCCTTATGCGCCGTCGACCTTCCCCCGCCCGACCTCGACCGAACTTCGCTTCGCCTCGAAGTCTTCACGCGCGCGGCGGAACGGCCCTTTGCCCGACTTCTGGCGGGCGAGCGCGCAGCGATTCTGAGGCGTATCGGGGAGAGCCACGGCGTCTCCGCCGCGCGCATCGATGCCTGGCTCTTTTCGGACGTGCCGAGTGAACGGCTGCTGTCCTTGCCGGCCTGGCGCGAGCCGGAGGCGCTTGTGGCGGCTTGGCACCGATTGACCCTCGCAACGCTGCTCGCGGGCTCCCTGTCCTTTCGCATTGAAGTCGAGGGGTTTGAGCAAGCTTCGAGTCGTGCCGTAGACGCGGTGGCGCAGGCCTTTGCGGCGCAGGGCCTGCCGCGGGTCGTTGAGCGTGCCGGCCGAGTATGGCGCTTTTGCGGCCTGGGAGCCGGTGGTGTAAAAGCCCGTAAACGGCGTCTAGCGCAAGCCTTGATTCAGGCGTGTGCGGACCTGCCGCTCGAGCGTTTGCATGTGTCGCTTGAGACGCGATGGAAAGACGGCAAGTTGGTGGTCCTCGATAGCCAGCCATCGCATCCCGAGGCTGCTGCGGTGCCAAGCACACTCCTGCAGGCGCGCCTCAGTGGCAAGCGCGCCCTACGGCTAGCGCTTGGGGGTGATGAGCCCTTGCCGCGAGCACCGGACAAGGCGCAGGCTTCCGCACAGCGCAGCCTTGGTGCGGCTAGGGCTGCGGGGAGGGCGACCGCTTCTCGCCCCACAGACGAGCATGCAGGGCCGGCGGACAACGCGCCTCAGCTGCCCTTGAGCCTGTCAGAGTTCGCGCAGTCTGACACCACGCAGCAGCAAGGTTGGGTGCTAAGTGAGCGTGCCGCGTGGCCCATCGACGAGGTGGTGGAACAGGAGGGCGCGCGCACACTGATCCAGCACGTTGAGTTGTGGTATCCACGGATGTTTGCGCCCTGGTCACCATTGCGCCTGCCCGGGAGCGCCCGATTGGCCGTGCGTCTCACCTCGGCCGCGAGCCTACTCGCTCCGAAAGGGTCTCCGCGCGCACTGCTCGGTCACATCGAAGTCATATAAGATATTGAAAATAAAGCAAAATACGTGTGAGAGGCAAGAGGCCTATCGCCTTGCTGTATGCGGCATAACAGGCTAGTCTCTTCGGACTTTTGCGCACGGGCTTCACCTGCTGCGCGGAGCACGAGCGGCCTTCAGCATGGTTCCCGAGCAAGACTCGGGCAGCGTGCGGCGGGTAGTTTCGGGAGACCTTGGGGTGGGTGATTCGCCAACGCATCATCCCCCAACGCCCGGTTCGGGCGGAGTGAAGGAGATAGCGTGAATCCAACGGAAGCGACCCCATTGCCCGTGCCAGCCGAGACGCCGGCCACTGTTCCTGATTCAGCGCCTCCCACTGCTTACGGCGAAGCCCAGATTCAGGTCCTTGAAGGACTTGAGGCGGTGCGTAAGCGCCCGGGCATGTACATTGGCGACGTCCATGACGGTTCCGGTTTGCATCACCTCGTCTGGGAGGTGGTTGACAACGCCGTCGATGAACATCTGGCAGGTCACTGCAAGACGATTGACATCCAGATTTCGAGCGAAGGCGCCGTCACCGTCGTCGATGACGGCCGGGGCATTCCCGTGGGCATGCACTCGCAGGGCGTTAGCGCCGCTGAAGTCGTGATGACCGTCCTGCATGCGGGCGGCAAGTTCGACAACGACAGCTACAAAGTCTCCGCCGGACTGCACGGCGTAGGCGTGAGCGCGGTCAACGCGGTCAGTGAGTGGCTGAAGTTAGAAGTGCGCCGGGAAGGCAAGCTTTGGACGCAATCGTACACCCGGGGCAAGCCCGATGCGCCTATCGAAGAAGCAGGGCCATCGCAGACCACCGGCACTAAGATTCGCTTCAAGCCCGACACTCAGATATTTTCGCATACGGACTTCTCGTTCGATATTCTAAACACGCGTCTACGTGAGCTTGCGTTCCTCAATGCAGGTCTAGTCATTCGGCTTACGGACCATCGGGATGGTCGTAAGGTCTCGCACGTCTTTGAAGGCGGTTTGCGCGAGTTTGTCGGCCAACTCAATCGCTCAAAAAACGCACTTCATGAAGACGTAGTCTACTTTCGTGGCACGCGAGACCACATCGAAGTCGAGCTCGCCTTGCAATGGAGCGATGCCTACAGTGAGAGCATCTACTGCTACACCAACACGGTGCACAACCATGACGGTGGCACGCATTTGACGGGACTGCGCACTGCGCTCACCCGGACACTCAACACCTATGGCACGTCTGAGAAGCTACTCAAGGACCTCAAGGCGCCGCTCACGGGCGAAGATGTGCGGGAAGGTCTGACGGCCGTTGTTTCGATTAAGCACCCGGATCCGAGTTTTGACTCCCAGACAAAGAGCAAGCTTGTCTCTAGCGAAGTGAAGGGCGTTGTTGAAAGCGTCGTCTCCGAAGAACTTGCCACGTACTTCGAGGAGAACCCCCAGTCAGCGCGACGCATCATTGAGAAGGCGATGGTGGCAGCGCGCGCGCGGGATGCGGCGCGCCGGGCGCGAGAGCTCGTGCAGCGCAAAGGCGTGCTGGACGCGTCGACCCTTCCGGGAAAGCTGGCGGATTGCCAGGAGAAAAACCCGGAACTCAGCGAAATATTTATCGTCGAGGGTGACAGCGCCGGTGGTAGCGCCAAGCAGGGTCGAGACCGACGTACGCAGGCGATCCTGCCGCTCCGAGGCAAGATCTTGAACGTCGAGCGTGCGCGCTTCGAGAAGATGCTCGCGAGCGCGGAGATAGGCACGCTGATTACCGCCCTTGGTTGCGGTGTTGAAGGGGGCGGCAACTTCGATACGGCGAAGCTGCGTTATCATCGCATCATCATCATGACGGATGCGGACGTCGACGGTTCGCACATTCGCACGCTTCTGCTGACGTTCTTCTTCCGGCAGATGCCTCAAATCATCGCGTCGGGTTATCTCTATATTGCCCAGCCGCCGCTGTACAAAGTGAAGCGGGGCAAGAAGGGGCCCTTCTACTTGCAAGACGACGAAGCGCTCGAAAGCTTCCTGCTCGCGGGCGTCCTCGACGACATCACGTTGGTCGTTGAGGAGTCGGGTCTTGAGCTTGTCGGTACGCCACTTGAGCGCTTTTTGAGCGACGTCGCTAAGCGGCGCCGGCTGCTCGCCAGCCTCGAGCCTGGGGAGGCGCGCATGCGGGCGGCGCTCTCTGAAACCATTCGGCGTCAGGGGCTCGCGCTTGGCCCGGACGTGCTCGCGTCCGAAGCCTCCGCGAAACAACTCGCTGAAGGGCTCTCGGCCCTGCTGCGTGAGTGGCGCAAGGATCACAACGTCAAGGCTGACGCGCGCTTCTCGTCCAAGGACGATGGGGTGATGGTGTCGGTTGAAGCGGACCCTGATGGCCAGACGCAACGTCTCGATGTACGCGTCGACGGTGTGCAGCGGGTCATCGACACCGCGATGTTTGAGAATGGTGAGGTGCAGCATCTGCACCGGGTTGACCTTTCGATCGCAGAGGTGACCTCCGACGGCCGCTTCGTGTTGCGCGACCAGAACAAAGACGAGGCGGGCGAGGGCGAGCGGCTCGCCGGCTTGGACAACCTGTGGGAGTCCATCGAACGGCGTTCGCGCAAAAGCATCCAACTTCAGCGCTATAAAGGGCTCGGCGAGATGAACCCCGATGAGCTGTGGGAGACCACGATGAATGTGGATTCCCGCACGCTGCTCAAGGTGCGGGTTGAGGACGCCCTCGAAGCCGAGCAGGTCTTTGCGGTATTGATGGGCGATCAGGTCGAGCCGAGGCGTGAATTTATTGAACTCAACGCCCTTGAGGTTCGCAACCTCGATGTTTAGGTTCAGCGCGCCGAGGTGCTGTTTGAGCGCCTAGGCGTAACCTAGATGAGCTGCCTACTTGAGGTGGTTCCAAGGAGGGTGTCCGATGAGTACCGTAGAATCCGCACCAACCTCTGCATCGCATGCTGACGCGGCAGACGCCGCTGAGTCGCCTAAGGAAGGCCAAGCGGTAGCTTCTCGCCCCTTTGAGGCGGATGTTCAGCGCGTCTTGCGCTTGGTGATCGACTCGCTCTACTCGCAGCGCGAGGTTTTCGTCCGGGAGCTCATCTCCAATGCCTGCGACGCACTCGATAAGCGCCGGGTCGATGCGCTCACCGCGGGGGAGCACTACCGCGAGGCGGGCTCTCCGGAGATTCGCGTTCATTTTGACACGAAAGCCCGCACCCTTTCGATTGCGGATAATGGCATCGGGATGAACGCGAGCGAGCTTGCGGAAAACCTCGGCCGTATCGCGCATTCCGGTACCCGCATCTTGAGCGAGCAGCTCGCAGCCCGGCCAGCGAGTGAAACCGGCGCGGCGGCAGAAAGTCCAAGTGCCGAGCTTATCGGCCGTTTTGGCGTTGGTTTTTACAGCGTGTTCCTTGTTGCCAAGTCCGTTGAGGTGCTCTCGCGGCCGGCGCGGGAACGCCAGGGCCACGTTTGGCGCTCCGACGGCCTGAGTGGCTACTCAATCGAAGAAGCACGGCGTGTAGAGCCGGGCACTACGGTGACGCTGACACTTAAGGAGGACGCGGGCTTTGATGTGACCGACCTGCGTGCGGCCATTCTGCGCTTCGCCGATGCCCTGCCGCACCCTATTTTGCTTTCGCAGGACGACGAGGCGCCCAAGCAGCTCAACCGCGCCGAGGCCTTGTGGCGCAAGGTACCGCGGGAAGTGAACGCCGAGACGCATGCCGCCTTCTTCGCCAATCTGAGCCCTGGGTCGGGTGCGCCGCTGCACACGTTGCACCTGCATATCGAGGGCACGCAGGTCTTTTATGCCCTCGTCTATATTCCGGAGCGCGGCCAATCGCTCTTCGGGGGTGAGCCGAAGTCACGGATGCGGCTCTACGCGCAGCGGGTGCCTGTTATTGAGGCCTGTGAGATGTTGCTGCCGCCATGGCTGCGCTTCTGTGTCGGTGTCGTCGACTCCGAGGACTTGCCGCTCAACGTCTCGCGGGAGCTGCTGCAGGACGAGCGCGTCGTCGCTCGCATCCGAACGCAGCTCACCAAGCAGCTTGTCTCCGGCCTCAAAAAGCTGGCTCAGGACGACGCGGAGACGTTCGCCAAGGTCTGGGCGGCCCATGGTCCGGTCATCAAGGAAGGCTTTCACCTCGATACGGGCTACGCCAAGGAGTTGGAAGAGCTGTTGCATTACGAGACCTTGCTCAGTGAGAAGCCCATATCGCTCGCGGCCTACGTCGCGGCGATGAGCGATGCGCAGCCGGCTATCTATTACGCGCTCGGCGATAGTGCGCAGCTCCTACGTTCGCGGCCAGAGCTCGAGGCCTTTAAGGAAGCGGGTCGAGACGTCTTGCTGGCGACCTGTCCGATAGACCCTTGGGTCATGGCAGCGTTACCTCGCTTTGATGACAAGCCCCTCAAGTCGGCCTTCGATGCAGATGCAGCACCGGAAGTGGCTAGCGATGACGTGCCAGCGGGTGACGATGCTTGGATAAAGGGCCTACGTCTGGCGCTCCAGGATAGCGTGGCGGGTGTTGAGTATTCCAAACGTCTGCGGCATGCGCCGGCTTGCCTAAAGCGGGAAGAAGATGCGCTTCCAGCGCACGTGCGCCGCGCGCTCGAAGCGATGGGCCAAAAGGTCCCCGAGGCCAAAGCCACGCTCGAGGTGAACGCGGCGCATCCGCTTGTCGCGAAACTCAGATCCGGCGCCGCGGAGGATGCGGAGCCCGAGTCCCTGAAGCCCTGGGGCGAAGTACTGCTCGGCTTGGCCACGCTCAGCGAGGGCGAGTTGCCCCAAGACCCCGCGGCTTTTGCCCGTACGCTAGCCAGCCAGCTCGCTAGCGGCCGAGCCTTGTCAGGTGAGTCTTGTCAAGTGACCCTTGTCGAGTGAGGACGCCTAGCACGCGCATAGCGGGAATGCGGGCGTTGCAAGCGCCAGGGATGCTACGGCCGCTGCGGCTCGAGATCTTGCGCGTGTGAGCGGCGAATCCAGGTGGCGAGCCAGGCGTCAGCTTTGGCGTCGCTGCCGGCGAAGAAGACCATCAGCTCCTTGAGCGTGAGGTTGCGGTCGGCCTCCGGCAGGTGGGCGAGCACACGCAGCTTGCGTTCCCGTGCCGCCTTGATCGCGGTCTGAAGGGCGGGCAGGACGCCCGATGCGAGTGCTTCGGCGGCATCGGGCCAGACGTCATCCACCACCTCCGTCAAGGGAGCATCGAGCAGGGTACACACCCAACGATGGCGCAACTCAAGCAGAAGCTTGCGTCCCTCCTCGGTACGCAGACGCTCTTGCATGCCGCGCAGCGCGAGCTGAAAGAGCGAGCCGCTCACGGATTCGATGAGGCTGTGAACGCGCTCTTTAATATCGAAGCCGAAGCTGCCTGCGAGGGCTTTCGTGAGGCCCGCGACCTTGCCCGCTTGGCCGCCAAGACGGCGCGAGAAACTCTGAAACCTCGGGGTCTGCGCGTGCGCGCCCGCCGCAGGCGAAGCGGATGCAGGCGCGACGGAGTCCGTGGGGCCAAAGCCCGGAACGAGTTGGGTCGCAAAGGCAAAAAGCGTTTCCTGCAGAACCGGGACGAGGAGCGACTCCAGTACGTCCTCGGCGAGATTGCCGAAAAGGCGCGCCGCCGCTCGGTCTTTCGGGTCAAAGACTGGCTTAAGCGCAGCTTCGATGTGCTCCGCCGAGACGAAGTCACGACCACATAGTCCTGTTGCCGATTCCAAGCCTTGAGGTGCGCCTTCGGCGGATGCCTCCCGCAGCGAAGCCATAAGCGCCGACCGAATCTTGGTGAGCCACGCGCGTTGCGCTTGCGGAGAAGCGAGCGGCGCGTGCGCCTCCGCAGGGACATCGAGGGTCAGGCCTGCGTCCAACGCCGCCGCCGCGAGGTCCATCAAGTCGAGCTGCCCGATGCCCAATGCCAGAGGGTTTTGGGTGATTCCGCTGTTCATGCCGCTACTCGTCATCTCTTTCACGTCTCCGGCGCGCTCCCACCCCTCCGCCACCAGAACCCTAGCGCACCGGTCCCCGTTAAGCTCAACAGCGTGTAGCGTAAACATCTCCGCCGGCTACACAAGAACCCTGCGGAAGAAGGAGGTGGACGCACCCAAGCAGCCTCGCGTCATCGAAGCCAGGCAATCTCGAGTGTTGCGTGGCTAGCGGCGTAGCTTGTCGATGGTCACTTGGGCTCTGCGGGCTACCAAGCTCTCGAGCACGGCTCTGACCTTCGGATACTGCGCCAGAATGCGCTCAATACGGTGTTTATGTAGGCAGATGAGGTCAACCCGTTCCGAGCGAGCGCGAACCGTGGCGGTTCGGACGCCGCCGGTGAGCACGGACACTTCGCCGAGGCACGCGCCTTCACCGAGCTTCGCTAGGCGCGTTTCGGTGCCGTCTTCGGCATGAAAGATGTTGACGGACCCTGACAGTACCAAAAACATCGTGTCGCCGGGCTCGCCCTGCCGAAGAATCGTGTCGCCCTCGTCGAAGCTGAGCACGTAGCCGCTTTCGATAAGCGACCTACGCCCTTCTTCGTCAAGCGAACGAAACAGGTAGCTGGCCTCGATGTGGGCGCTCAGCTCTGCTTCGACGCTACCGAGCTCTTGCTCGGTGACGGCGCGCCCACCGGGCGGCACCATGGAAGGACTACTCACACGTACAGGTTACCGCGGCACGCGTGGCTTGCGCAATGCTTTAGCCTCGTCACTCACACGAGCCCTAAGGTGAGCATAAAGAACGATTCCGCGACGCTCTCTTTGGCGGATTCTCGCCCGGCTGCTCTCAACATCCAGCGATGCTACGCCCCGGGCTATGTGGTCACCTTGGCAGAGGGCTCCTGCATCCGCGCCGGCGGGCTTGCCGAGACCGACCCGTTACCTGCTCTCGCTTGCGCTGCAGCAAGGGTGGTTGACGCTCGTTTTCGTTTACGCGCGTCCCAGCGCTTCGCCGGTTGTTGGGTGGGTCTGGGCACTGCAGCTTGCCGTGATATGCGCCGCGCTGGGCGGGTGGAGCATGTACGGGCCCGGGCGCGTGTGGGCGCGGCGTCTGGGTCAAGTGGGTGCGCTGGCCCTCGGAACCCTGGGCGTCGGCGGTGTGCTCGCCGCCGGCTGGGGTGCCGGAATCCTTCGAGGTTTCTATGGTCAAGTAGGGCTTGCCGCCGCAGGCCTTGCGCTCGGTGTCTGTGCGATCTTGTTACCTTCTTTCGTCGCTTTGCCCTGGATTCAGTGGCATACGCTGAAGGAAAGCGAGCGATGTGCTTCCCTGCGGTGTCCAGAGGCCGGCGGACCTCCACGGCAGAGCCGACCGATGCGCGTCGCTTTGGCGTTGGCGCTTGGGTTGGCTGCAAGCAGCTTGGCGCTTCTCGTCGTGGGTATAGGGAGTCTAGTTGGCCTCTACGGTCAGGGCGTGGCTGTAGCGCTGGGGCTGGCGTTGCTGATTGCCCTTGTTGCGTTGCCGTATTTTGACGTGCTCGCTTGGGTTGTGGATGGTCTGCGCCGGCTGCTAGCGCCGGCTAACATCCAGCGAGCGCTCGGGATGGCCAAGGTGTTCCGCGGCACTCGGGCGCAGAGGACGCCTGCAAGCACACAGCAGACGCGCCCCGACGCGCACGCTGCTAGCGCTCCGGGTACGGCGCCCGCGCGCTGGCTCATCCCGGTGACATTCTTCCTGGCGCTGCCGCTCCTAGGCGTAGCCGGATGGGGGGCAGGCCGAATGCAGACGGTAGTCCCCTGCACTCAGATGCCCAGCAACAATACGGCCTTCGCCTACCTGCGCGGCGCCGCAACGGACCCTGGGGCCTGGCGCTGCGACGGCGCAACGCTCGCCTTCGTCAGCCTCTGGCGTGACGGCGTGCTGCAAGCTCGATTGGGCGGTGGGCCGGGGGATGTCGCGACGCAGCTCGCTGTCTTGCGCGAGAAGTTGGCCGCACGCACTGAGACCTCCGAGGCACCGCAACGCGGCGCCGCCCATCGGCTTGCCTTGCACCTAGTTCGGCCGCGTTTGCCCGCGCAGGCGCCTCGCATGCTGGTGGGCTTTGACCTCTGGCTTGATCCGCTGCGCGACGGCTTGATTGGCGTTTCGGACCACGGCTTGGCGCTGACGCCACCGGAGGAGTTGGTCGCCGTCAGCGCCTACGACCACGGCTGGGACCCCGGCGTGCCAGATGTGCGCATCGGCCTTGGGTTGCGCCAGGCCGCTGCCCACCTGCAATCGCAACTAGCGCCGGCGACACTCAAGGTCTGGGCCCGCGCGCGCTTCGACAGTCTCTACGAAGACGAGTCCTCAGACACGACTGCGTCGGCTTCGGAGCCAGCGCTGGCCGCTGAGCCCGGATGGCCCGAGGCCTGCGCGGCGAGTGTGCGCGCGGCGATGCAGCACGTCGTACACATGGCCAGGCCGGAGGGCCTTTTCGACGTCCAGCGACATCCATTGAAGGAGCCACCGTCCCCGTCCGGCGAGGTCGAGCGAGGGCCAGGTGCGCCCGCTCAAGAGGTGGGCTCCTGGGCGCGGCAGGCCGGGGTCACGTGGTTCCTGCTGCATGCGGGGCGTTCTCTTGCGGATGCAAGCGCGTTGAGGGCGGGCGGACGCAGCCTCCAAGCGCTGCTGCGTGCTCGCCAACCCTGCGGCAACATTCGCTGTCTACGCGACGCCAACGCGAGCTACTTCGACCTAGGGGCGCAGGCCATCCTGCTGCTCGCCGTCATCGAGTTCGCCCGGGCGGAGTCCTCGGGGCTGATCGAGCGCGACGCCGCAGAAGAGACCTTCCCGCGAGTCGCTGAGGTTGCTGAGGCCCGTGCTGAACTCTCAGCTTGGCTGCTTGACGCCGCCACACCGAACGCACGGCAGCCATTCCTCCATCGTTGGCGTGTGCCAAAAGCGCAGCGGAGTGCGACGAGGCAGCGCGCCGCCTCATCCGCACCGGCTCCTCGCCGCGTCGCATCGTCGGGTGGGTTCAGCCGAGACTCGGTTGGCCAACCCGGCACCAGCACCTTAGGTGAGCGCATGGAGAGCCGTGCATCTGTCGGCACGGGGGCGTCGCGTGCGTCGGATGTGCCCGCTGAGCCCATGCCGCTCCACTTGCTCTACGCTGACGGCCAAGCGATTATGGCCTTGGCCAATCTTGGGCGCGATGAGCCAACGGGCCTGTTCGCACCGGCAGCGGCACGTGCGGTCGACCAAGTCGCCGCATTGTGGTCCTGGTCGGGAAGGCTGCTGCACTTTGGTGAGCTGCATTGGGAGTGTCTGGGGGTGGCTGAGCTCGACGCCGCAGGGCCGCCCGCTGGTCGCCGCATGTGCGAAGCGTGGCTGCGCCAGCAAATGCGTTGGCAACTCACGGACGTCCCTCGACCGACTCCGACGGACGCCACGCCAAGTAGCCGCATGTCGCGGCGCTGGAGCGCCTCCGCGCCGAGCGCCACGCATCTCGACGGTCTCATCGGTTACGCACGCTACGCGCCGCCCATTCTTGCGATGAGCGCCACCCGTGGCGAGGCGCTTGCTGCGTGGCTCGTCGAGTGTCGTGCCTGTGGTGACGCTGCTTTGCGGGCAAAATGGCAGCCTTCACTCAGCCGCTTGCTGCACGGTCTCGTGCGCTTTCAGTTGCCTGGGCCCTATGCGGGGGTGACCGCGCGGCCTCCTGGGACCGAGGGCGCATTCCCCCGCGCGACGGCCTCACTTCTCTCGCGGAATGACATGACCCAACACGCCGGACACGCGCTGCTCCGGGGTTGCGGTCTCGCGCTGCCCTGAGATGCAGGCCTTCCGATATTCGCCTGAGCGCCTTTGACCAAGGGTGAAAATGACCTAATCTTTCCGGCGCGACACGCGCGGATTTTGCCTGCGGGCATGAAGGGAGCATCCATGGGTCAACTTTTTTCGTCTGAGTCGGTTACCGAAGGACATCCCGACAAGTTTGCCGATTTTGTCAGTGACTCGGTGCTCGACGCGGCGCTTGAGCAGGACTCAGAAGCGCGCGTGGCCTGCGAAGTACTTGTGAAGACACGCCTGGCGGTGTTTGCGGGCGAAATCACCACTAAGGCACGTCTCAACTACGAGGAAATCCTGCGGGCCGCTGCGGCGCACGTGGGTTACCACGCAGATTGCGGTTTTGACGCCGCCCACTGCCAGCTGGTTCTTGCGATCGATGCCCAGTCCGAAGATATCGCTGCCGGTGTCAACATCGGTGAGGGCCTAGATCAAGACCAAGGCGCTGGCGACCAGGGCCTTATGTTCGGGTTTGCCTGCGACGAGACCCCGGAGCTTATGCCGCTGCCGATCGCGCTGGCGCATCGCCTGACTCGGCGTTTGTCGGACGTGCGCAAGGACAAGACGCTGCCCTGGCTTCGCGCTGACGGCAAGTCCCAGGTCACCGTCGAGTATGACGAGCGAGGGCAGGTGGAGCGTCTCGCCACGGTCGTGCTTTCCACGCAACACGCGGCGGATATCGGGCATGCCCAGCTTGAAGGCGCCGTGCGCGCCGAGGTGCTCGACGCGGTATTGCCCGCACACCTCGTCGACGACCGCACGCGCATCCTCGTCAATCCGACGGGTCGCTTTGTGATTGGCGGCCCCGAAGGCGATGCAGGTCTTACCGGTCGCAAAATCATCGTCGACACTTATGGCGGCATGGCGCGCCACGGTGGTGGCGCGTTTAGCGGTAAGGATGCGTCGAAAGTGGACCGTAGCGCGGCCTACTTTGCCCGTTACGTCGCTCGACAGATCGTAGCCGCGGGGCTTGCCCGGCGCTGCGAAGTGCAGCTCGCCTACGCGATTGGCGTGGCGGAACCCGTAGGTGTGTACGTCACGACCTTCGGTACTGGCCTGCTGGACGACGCCGCCCTCGGCGTCCTGGTGCGCGAGCACTTCGACTTTAAGCCCCGCGCGATCATTGAGGCACTCGGGCTCAAGCGACCCATTTTCCGCCCCACGGCGGCATATGGTCACTTCGGCCGCACGGACGTGGCACTGCCCTGGGAGGGCTCAGAGCACGTCGAGGCGCTGCGGGCTCTGGCGCATGCGCAGGTTGGGCGCCGCGCATCGGAGTCGATGGTGCAGGCCCGCGCCGCTTGCTAAGTTTTTTCTACGCGTGACAACTCGCAGAGCGACGGCGGCTGGCGACAGCCGCCTCTGCGTAGTAGCTTCGGGGTCTTATGGTTGCAGAAGCGGATAAACTAGATAAGCGGCTCGTCCGACGTCAGATCGAGCGGGGCACGTTAGCGCCGGAAGCGTGGGAGAAGCATCTCGCAGCGTTACCCGACCTCGCGGAAGCCTCCACAGTATTCACCTCTCAGGTGCTCGACCCGTTCTTCGACACCTGCCAGGACGACGAAGACGAGTCTGCCGCCTAGGCAGACCTTCCGGCCCTTACCGGTCATGGCAAACGCGCCTTCGAAGCCCCCCGTCGACTTCTCGACGCTACTATTATCCATCGCCACATCCGCCGGCGAGTCCTTCGAGGCGGCGGCTGCGGGCGGCCCGGACGCTGCGTCAGCCGTGGCCATGGGCCAACACTCCCTCGACCTCCTCTCCCTCCTCGAGGACAAGACCGTCGGCAACCTCACCGGCGAAGAAGAGCGCCTCCTCTCCCAACTTCTCTTCGACCTCCGCCTCAAACTTCTCGAAGTGAGCAAAACCCCGAGCGCGTAAGCCCTGCCTCCGCGCCTAGTGGGCGATGAGGAGGGGGAGGTTGGTTGGGTTGTCTTTGCCGGGGGCGGGTTGCGGGCTCACTTCGTCGAGGGCGGCGCGGGTCAGGGGGTGCGCAGCGAGCACGCCGGGGTCGAACTCTAGCATCAAGGCGCCTTTGCCGACGTGGGCGCGGAACTCGAGCGCCTCACTGTCTCTGCGGGACCGGTGCAATGCCACGGCGACGCGCAGCAGCAGAGCGAGGCGCATCGCGCGGCGCCGGCGTCTCGGGGGCAGGTCGGCGAAGCGCTCGGCTGCGAAGCGCCGGCGATGGCAGCGCACGAGCGCCGCGAGGGTGGCCTGCTCCTCCCGGGAGAAGCCGGGCAGTTCACCGTTCGCAATCAGGTAAGCCCCGTGTTTGTGATAACCCGAGTAGGCGACGGCCTGGCCGAGTTCGTGAAGCCGAGCGCTCCACGCGAGGAGCTGGCCACTTTCTTCGTCGAGCTTCCACGCCGCAGCGACCTGGGAGAAAAGCTTCATGGCGGTGCGCTCTACCCGCAGACTTTGGCTTTCGTCGACGCGGTAGCGAAGCAGCCAAGACTGTACCGCTTGTTCGCGGACGTTGCGCCGCCGGCCGGAGCCGAGCAGGTCGAGGGCTACGCCTTCGCGCAGCCCGGCCGGCGAGCTTTGCATGCTCTCAAGCCCGAATAGGTCGAAGATGGCGAGCAAGATGGCAAGGCCGCCAGCGAGAACGGGGCCGCGGTCCTGCGGCAGCCCCTTCAGCTTAAGTTTGTGCATATCCCCTTGGGCGACCAAGGCTTTGCGCAGACGCCGAAGACCCTTGAGGTTGATGCAGCCCCGGCCGTTGGCCCAGCCTTCCGCAAGCAGAATCGACTCAATCGCCTGCATGCTGCCGGACGTTCCTAGGGCCGCCTTCCAGCCAAAGGCCTTGTAGCGTGAGGCGATGCCTTCAAGCTCAAGCGCCGCTGCAAGTTCCGCCCGGTTGAGGGCGGCGTCATCGATGCGGCCTCCCGGGAAATACCGTTCGGAGTAGGTTACGCAGCCCATCGAGAGACTATCGAGTAGCAGGGTGCTCTCGCCTTCACCGAGGATGCATTCGGTGCTTCCG
The DNA here is from genome assembly GCA_007124745.1 of Myxococcales bacterium. Lineage (GTDB taxonomy): Bacteria > Myxococcota_A > Polyangia > Polyangiales > SLQV01 > SLQV01. The sequence goes on along the minus strand of SLEO01000003.1, from coordinate 2,410 downwards.
CCACCGATGTCGATGATCAGTGAGCGTTGGTCCGCGCGCCCCATCGCTTGGGAGACCCCGAGATAGATCAGACGGGCTTCTTCGCGACCGGAGATAACTTCAATGCGCGCACCCAGCGCTTTCTCGGCTTCTTCCAAGAAAGCCTGGCTGTTCTTGGCCTCGCGGAGGGCCTTAGTACCTACCGCGCGGCAGTTCTCCGAAGGAAGGTCCTGGATGCGTTCGCGGAAGCGCGCGAGGCAGGCGAGGGCACGCGCCTTCGCCTCAGGTTGTAGGGTTTGGGACGAGGAAAGCCCCGTCGCCAGGGCGACGCGTTCCCGCAGTTTATCGACCGGCGCGAGTTGACCGTGATCAAGCGTCGCGAGCAACATGAAGAAGCTGTTGGACCCGAGGTCAATCGCCGCGACCGGCGCCGAAATCTCACCTACCACGGTGGGCAGGGTAACTCCGAGTCGGCCACAAACCAAGGCGCCGCTTGTTAGAATGCGGCGATGCAGGCACACGGGTCGGGGTGCAAGCGTAAGGGAGCCGTGGTAGACGCCGGCGAGTGGACCATTCAGACGTCAAACCAAAGCGCAATTGGCGCTCTTCTGTAGTCACGCAGGGTGAGGCGCGTACGCCAAACCGGGCGATGATGCGGGCAGTAGGTTTTGATGACGAGGATTTCGAGAAAGCTATCGTTGGCGTCGCCAGCGGTTTCTCCACGATTACGCCCTGCAACGCGGGGCTTGACCGGCTCGAGCATGCCGTATCGGCGGCGTTGACCGAGGCTGACGCTAAACCCGCACGCTTCGGTACCATCACGATAAGCGACGGTATCTCGATGGGCACCGAGGGCATGAAGTACTCCCTCGTATCGCGCGAGGTCATCGCCGATAGCATTGAGACCGTTTGCAATGGGCAGAGTCTTGACGGTGTGGTTGCTATTGGCGGCTGCGACAAAAACATGCCCGGGGCCATGATTGCCCTCGCCAGGCTCGATATCCCCTCGCTCTTTGTTTACGGTGGAACGATCAAGCCAGGTCATCTCGATGGTAAGGACCTCACCATTGTTTCCGCCTTCGAAGCTGTCGGACAGTACAGCGCGGGCAAGATCGATAAGCGCTCGCTTCTGCAGGTTGAGAAGAAGGCCTGCCCGGGCGTTGGGTCCTGCGGTGGCATGTTCACCGCCAATACGATGTCTGCGGCGATAGAAGCGATGGGCATGTGCCTTAAGCACGCCTCGACCATGGCCGCCGAGGACAATGAAATAGCGATAGCCGCAGCTGAGGCAGCACGCGCCGTTGTGCGCGCCATCGATGCAGGCATCCGGCCCCGGCAAGTGCTGACCCGTGCTGCGTTTGAAAACGCCATCACGGTCGTGATGGCGGTTGGCGGCTCGACCAATGCCGTGCTGCATTTGCTCGCCATTGCGGACGCTGCGGGGGTGCCGCTCACGCTCGATGATTTTGAGACGATTCGCAAGCGCACGCCGGTCATCTGCGACCTGAAGCCTTCGGGACGCTTCGTGACGGTGGACCTTCACCGCGCCGGCGGCATCCCGCAGGTCATGAAACTGCTGCTCGACGCCGGTTTGCTCCACGGCGACACGCGCATGATGACCGGGGAGACCCTCGCCGAGCGCCTGGCTGATGTGCCCAGCACGCCGCCCACGGGCCAAGAGGTGATCCGGCCCCTCTCGGCACCGATCTACGCCCAAGGACACCTTGCGGTGCTGCGCGGAACCCTCGCCCCCGAAGGCGCTGTCGCCAAAATCTCCGGCGTGAAGGTGCCCAAGCTCGCTGGGCCGGCCCGCGTCTTCGACTCGGAAGAGACGTGTCTCGAAGCCATTCTTGCGGGCAAGATCCAAGCGGGAGACGTGGTGGTAGTGCGCTACGAGGGGCCCAAAGGCGGCCCGGGCATGCGTGAAATGCTGTCGCCGACGTCCGCCATCATCGGCGCCGGCCTTGGGGATAAAGTCGGTCTTATTACCGACGGCCGCTTCAGCGGAGGCTCCTACGGCCTTGTCGTAGGTCACGTGGCACCGGAGGCTGCCGTTGGCGGCCCCCTCGCCTTGGTGGAAGAAGGTGACCGCATCGTAATCGATGCCCTCACCCTGCGACTAGACATCGAGGTCGACGAAGCGGTCCTCGCGGAACGCCGAGCTCGCCTAGTACTGCCCGAACCCCGCTATCGCCACGGCGTTCTAGCCAAGTACCGCGCACTCGTAGGCTCAAGTGCTCTAGGCGCCACCACCGGTAGCCCAAACACGTAGCCTGTCCCAGTCGGGTGGTGTATCGGTGCTCAGCAGACAGCTTCGGTAAGAAGCTGGTCCTGACGCAGTCCTGCGCTCGCCTTTCACCGACAATCTTGCATCAGCCGAGGCAGCGTCCCGAGTGGCCCTGGGGTGCGGTCTCGGAGGGGGTTCCTGGTG
>SLEO01000217.1 GCA_007124745.1 Myxococcales bacterium | reverse complement strand
GCCTTGCGGAACAACGGTTCGTCGCCCTCCGCGTGGGACTGCAGTAGCAACTTGAGGATGTCGGCCTTCATGACGCTTTTTCGATTCCCGAAAGCATCTGACTCCCTACCTCAAAACTTGGCGACGATGGTACAGCCGATACCCGTTCATCGGGTGACGTTTCGCGCGCAGCTTCCCGGTCTTGTCCCACCGACGAAGCGTCGCCTTGCTAACGGCGAGCACCTCGGTGGCCGCCTTAATCGTCAGCCACTCGCCCTCTTCGCTAGGGTCCGTACCCAACCGCAAAACTTAGTCAACCTTGATCACAGGCACGAGCCTTTCGCCTGAACGCGCGTTCAGAAGGCCTCCCCGGAAGCGTACCAGGAGCGTGTTACGACACCCAAAGTGTGCGCTTTCCGATGCTTCGCGATTCCGGCGCGTGTGCTGAGGGCAGCACGTCGTTGTTGTCGATGGTTGCAGATGCGGTTGCTAGCTGCCTCCGATGTATGGTGTCCTCGAAGCGCGATGTCCGAAGTTCACGGCAATCATCATGTAGCGGAACCGCAGCGCAAACCGCAGGCCCTCGCTCACATTACGGAAGACGGGCGCGAGCATGCGCTTGATGAGCATCTTCGTGAGGTGGGTCGCATTGCGGCTGAGTTCGCAAACGCGTTCACTTCGGAGGAGTGGGCGAAGCTTGCTGGCGTTTGGCATGATGTCGGCAAATACGCTCAGGACTTTCAGGCCATGCTTCAGGAGGCGCGGGACGCCAACGCGCACATCGAAGGGCAGGATGATGCACCGCCCGGAAAGAAGCGCCGCGTCGATCACTCAAGCGCGGGTGCCGTGCTTGCGATGGAGCAGATGCCTAAGACCCCAGGCGCACTCGCGGTGGCGTTGTGCATTGCAGGCCACCATGCCGGGCTTGCGAACTACAAGGGCGGCGAAGGCCGTTCCCTCGACGAGCGGTTACGCGAAACGGCCGGCCGACTTCAAGCTGCACGGGCGGGGGGATTCGCGGCTGAAGGGCAGATCGTGCCACCTCAGCTTCCAGAGTTGTTGAGTCGCGGGAAGCAATCGAAGGGCTGCTTTGAACTCTGGACACGAATGCTGTTTTCTGCCCTGGTGGATGCCGACTTTCTCGACACAGAGGCATTCTTTGATGGCGAACGGACTGAGGGCCGCCGTGGTTACGCGACGCTCTCGGAGTTAAAACCGCGCTTCGATGACTACATGGCCAGGTTGACAGAGGATGCCGTCTCGTCGCCAGTGAACCGCGCTAGGGCGGAGGTTTTGAGCGCCTGCCGTAAGGCCGCACGTGGACCTGCAGGAGTCTACTCGCTCACAGTGCCGACGGGTGGCGGCAAAACGCTTGCCGCGCTTGCCTTCGCACTGGAACATGCCGAAAAACACGGCCAACGTCGCATCATCTTCGGCATACCCTTCACGTCGATTATCGAACAAACGGCGGCGGTTTATCGCGCTGCGCTCGGAGACGAGGCCGTGCTTGAGCACCATTCCAGTCTTGATCCAGCGACTGAAAATGCGCGTAACAGGCTCGCTTCGGAGAACTGGGATGCCCCGGTGGTTGTCACGACGAATGTGCAGTTGCTTGAAAGCCTGTTCGCGAATCGTTCATCAGCTTGCAGGAAACTGCATCGTATCGCGGGCAGTGTTCTCATCCTAGATGAAGCGCAGACGTTGCCCGTGGGCTTATTGGACCCGGTGCTTCAGGTTTTGCGCACGCTGGTTGCGGACTACGGCGTGACGCTTGTTCTATGTACCGCGACGCAACCTGCCCTCGGGCAACGCGAAGCATTGCCGAATGGCTTCGAACACGTGACCGAGATCATCGGCGACGCGCCACGTCTGTTCACCACTCTGAAGCGTACCCGGTTCGAGTGGCCTACGAATTCGCCGAGAAGCGCCCCGCCGACTAATCCCTGGCACGCGCTTGCTGAGCGATTAGCGGATGAGACCTCCGTGCTTGCGATTGTTGACCGCCGGCAAGACGCTATCGACCTGACTGCAGCGCTTGATGAGGCGTTAGACGACGACAGTGCCGTGCACTTGTCAGCACTAATGAGTCCCGCGCACAGGTCGGAAGTGCTCTCGGACATCAAGGCGCGTTTGAAGCAGGGGAGGCCGCTGCGTGTGGTCTCAACCCAGCTCGTTGAGGCCGGTGTGGATGTGGACTTTCCCGTGGTGTACCGCGCGCTTGCCGGGCTCGACGCGCTTGCGCAGGCGGCTGGCCGTTGCAACCGTGAAGGTCGACTGCGCGCGCCGGATGGGTCAGAGAGACTCGGGCGCGTAGTCGTTTTTGATGCACCCCGGCCCCCACCCCGCGGGCTCTTGCGCGCGGGCTACGAGGTGACCCGTGCGCTTCTCGCGAATGATGCGTCACTCGATCCGACTTCACCGACCACCATCGACCACTATTTTCGCAAGCTTTACTTCGCGCAGGACAAGGACACGCGCCGCATCGAGGGCATGCGGCAAGCCTTGCAGTTTCGTGAGGTTGCGCGCGCATTCAAGATTATCGATGATGGCCAGAGCGGCATCGTCATCCCCTACGGCGATCAGGGTCAGCGTTGCGTCAGTGACCTTGAACGATTTGGTGTGTCGCGTTTCCTGCTTCGTAGGTTGCAACGCTTCACCGTTAGCGTGCACAAGGCCGCATTCGAAGCATGGCAACGCGAGGGTTGCCTCGAAAACTACCAAGATCAGGTCTTTGTGCTGAAGCCCGCGTTCCGGCACCACTACACGTTGCGTTTTGGGCTATCGCCTCAGCCTTCGATTCGATATTCTCCAGATTCGCTAATGGGGTGAGGATGACGTTGCAAGCGCAGCACAGCAAAACGTTTCGCGTCCGCGCTTTTGGAGAGCGCGCCTGCTTTACGCGACCCGAACTCAAGGTGGAGCGGGTGAGTTACGAGGTGATGACACCGTCGGCCGCGCGCGGCGTGCTTGAGGCCATATTCTGGAAACCTGCCATTGCTTGGCAGATTCGGCGCATCGAAGTGCACGCACCTATCCGCTTTCTGCAGCTCAAACGCAATGAGGTTGGTAAGCGCGCCATTTCACCCGACCGCTACCAGGTGGCGGGCGATAAAGCTTATAGCCTGCTTGAGAGCGACAACGAGCGCCAACAACGCAACACGATGTATCTCGCCGATGTTGACTACGTCATTGAAGCGAACTTTTCACTCACGGAGCGGGCCGGCCCCGACGAGAACTTCGCCAAATTTGAAGCCATATTTGAGCGCAGGCTGAGCAAGGGGCAGTGTTTTCATCGCCCCTACCTCGGCTGTCGCGAGTTTGCGTGTGACGTAGAACCTGCCGATCCTGAACGCCGCCCGGCGCCGCTCACCAAGCCCCTTGGTTTGATGCTTCATGATATCGAATTCGGTGACGTCAACCGAGCCCATTTTTTCGAGGCGAAGTTGCACAACGGGGTCCTCGATGTGCCGCCGTTTTTGCCTGGCCGACTAGCAGGCGCGGCGGTGACCTCGTGATCTTGACGGAGCTCGTTAAGCTCGCGGAGCGCGACGGCCTGCTCGACGACACCTCGTATCTAAGCCGACCCGTCGACCTT
>SLEO01000172.1 GCA_007124745.1 Myxococcales bacterium | reverse complement strand
CTCGGTGCCTGTTACCGTCGCCGCAGGAGCCCCCGACATGACCCCACGTATCAACACAGCAACAACAGACTCTCGCACCACCCACAGCCTGCCCACGTGGATGCTAGGCATCGCTGCTCTGCTCCCGCTTCCGGCCGCTTGCTCCCTGGAAGCTCCCAACGACGTTGCGGTCAAAAGCGAAGCATCCACCGACAATTCCTGCCCTCATTGGAGCATGGGCCTTGACTCAGAAGCCGCCTTGGACGCAGTGGTGGCCTTCGCGAACGATGGACGAATCGCTCATCGAACCTGCGAGGATTGCCCACCGAGCGAAGGCCGCGTCGAAGCCAAGTTTTTTCACGACGATGATGAAAATGTTGGCGACCTGCGCACCGCGCTGATGGCCGCTGCGCGCTGCACACACGAACCCTTGGACATTAGGCCAGAGGGTGGCCGAGCGCGCGCGTGGGCCATGAACTCAGGCGCATCCTTAAAGGTGACACTACCTGTCACTACAGACCTCCCTGATGGAGAGTCCTACAGCCGAGTCCTTGATTACTGCGTCTATGCATTCAGGCCGACATCAGGAACAATCGACCGCTCACAAATCAACTTTGGGTGCGCGAGTTACTCTCGGTAAGGCTTAAGCGCACTCAAAGATAGCGCCCCGCCCACGCCCTCAAGCATTCGTCGATCGATATAGGTCCAACCCACTGCTTCACCGCCCTAGCGGACCACCGAATGCAAGTGAGCACTAGAGACCGAAGGCGAGGTTGACGCCTAGAAGGGCCTCGAAGTAGCCCGGGTTTACCGTTTCGCCGACGCCGCCGGTGGCGAAGAAGGCGGGCCAGGTGAAGGCGCCGGTGAGGTCCACCGCTAGGCTCCGCGAAGCGTGGACGGTGTAGCCGCCCGTAAGGCCGAGGGGCACCCAGAGGTCGGAGAAGCGCGGTGACATCACGCCGGTGCGTGGCCCGAGGTAGAACGCCCGCGTCGCCTGGAAGAGTAGGGTAAAGGGCAGGTCCAGGTTGGCGCGGGTATCGTCGAACAGCAGCTCGACCTCGACGCCCGTATCGATGCGCGCCGCATTTGAAATGCGGTAGCGCATCGGCAGCGCGAAACCGAGACCAAAGTCGGTGTCTGTGGGCACCTGCATCGTGATATGGAGGCCGAGCTCGAAGCCGCCCCGGTTCACGAACCGGTAACGCCCATAAAACTCCAAATCACCGAAACCGCCGTCCGGCGCGAAGTTGATAGGGAGCAACAAGGAGCCTATTTCAAAATTATCGGTGATACCGAAGGCCGCACCGATATTGAGCACCGCAGAGAAGTCCCCACCGGGGGTGCGCCCGAGGCGCAAGCCTCGGCGGTCCCCGATCTCCATGCCAACACCATCGAGAATAGCGTCATCGCTCGGGCCTACATCAATACGCAGCGTGCGGGCCGGCAGTGTGAGTCCCCGCTGCACAGCGGGTCCTTGAGCCGCCACTGTGCAGGGTGCGCTCACACACAGCGCGGCCAGCATGAGTGTGGCTCCAGCACAAGTCGCGGCCACGTAGTTCGCCGCGCGCGCCGTGCCGACTCCTTGACTCACGCGTCTAAAATCCATGCCCCGATGCTGCATAGCTCCACTCTCTCCCCATACCTTAGAGCCCGTTGGCAGAGCCACACGGTTCGTGCCCTTATGACCGCTCCTCGGGTCCGGGGCCACGCGAGACCGCGACGCTTGGAGATACGCGCGGTCTTGCAAAGATGTCGCTCGCGGCGCATGGTCCAAGTCGTTCAGGGGGGTGCCTCGCGCTCAACTGCAGCCGAAGTAGGGACCTAGCGCTATGTCCAAGGAGTCACTGTCCTTCTGGAAGTACGAGGGCACAGGCAATGATTTTGTCGTTGTCGAGCGCGAGCACATTCCTTCAGCGTTGCGTTCGCCCCAAGCGCTCGGGGGACTCTGCGACCGCCACCTAGGCATCGGCGCCGACGGCGTCCTAGTGCTCTCCCAGGCGCCTTTGCGCATGAGCATTGTCAACGCTGACGGTTCGACCGCCGAGATGTGCGGCAACGGGCTGCGTTGCGCGGTGCTGCATTGGCTGCTGGCGCACCCGGACAAAGTGTCTGCTGCCGACAACTTCATCGTCGAGACCGACGCCGGGCCGCATAGCTGCCGCGTGCTCAGCGCCCGCGCCGGCAGTGCGCAGATCGAAGTAGAGATGGCGCCGCCGGTCACCGAGCTGAGCCGGCTGCCCGTTGACCTGGATGCGTGGCCGGGAGCGAGCGACCGCAGCGACGCAGGCAAGCTTCTTGACGTCCCCCTAGCGCTAGAGGACCACGCGCTGCGGCTCTCCGTCGTTTCCATGGGCAATCCCCACGCGGTCACCTTCGACGTCACGAGCGAAGGTGTTCGGAACGTCATTGGCCCTGCGGTGGAAAACCACCCTGCCTTCGTCGAAGGCGCCAATGTTGGGTTCGCGCAGCTCAGCGAAGCCAACACGCTTGAGTTACGCGTTTGGGAGCGCGGTGCGGGTTGGACGCTGGCCTGCGGCACCGGCGCCTGTGCTGCCGCAGTTGCCGCGGTGCTGACGGGTCGCGCGTCTGCGGAAACCTGGCTCAAGCTTCAGCTTCCCGGTGGCCCGCTTGAGGTATGGGTGGGGCCCGAGGGCGCACGCGTGATTATGCGCGGCGCCGCACGCCGCGTCTTTGAGGGCCGCGTCGGTAGCCCCTGACCCTCCCCCATCCCGGGCGCCGAATCCTGGGGGTTGCGCCCTCCGGGGGACGACTTAAGGTGCCCGCATGCAGACGTACACTCGGCAAGCTTGGCTTGGCCTTGGGGCCCCACTCGTGGGCGTCATCCTCATGGGCCTGGGCGGCTGTGGTTACAACGACGTCATCGACCGCGACGAGGATGTGAAAGCCGCGTTCTCGGAGGTGCAGAACCAGTACAAGCGCCGTGCAGACCTTGTCCCCGCACTCGTGAAAACCGTCCGCGGCGCCGCAGACTTTGAGCAGGAAACGCTGCAGCAGGTCGTCGAGGCACGCTCCAAGGTTGCGAGCATGCAGGTCGATGCCTCGACCATCAATGACCCAGCCGCGCTGCAGCGCTTTGAACAAGCCCAAGGCCAGCTCCAAGGCGCTCTTTCACGTTTGATGGTCGTCGTCGAGCGCTACCCGGACCTCAAAGCCAGCGCCGCGTTTCGTGACCTGCAGGCGCAGCTCGAAGGCACGGAGAACCGTATCGCGGTCGCGCGCAAGCGCTTCATCGAAAGCGTCTCCGCCTACAACAAGGTGGTCAAGCGCTTCCCGACGTCCATCGGCGCTTCGATGCGCGGCATGAGCGAAAGGCCCAACTTCAGCGTCGAAGAAGGCCTTGAGAAGCCTCCGGAAATCGAGTTCTAGGCGGTGCGTGGCACAATCATTCGCGCAGAAAGCCTCCTGGGACATGCCCTTTGGCTGAGCGCGCTAGGCCTCATCAGCGGCACAAGTGCGCTGGCCCTCGACGTACCCGCGCTTGAAGGCCGGGTGAATGACCGCGCCGGGCTCATGAGTGCGCGAGACGCCGCGGCTCTAACGAACTTTCTCCAGGAACTGGAAACCACCACCGGCGTGCAGTTCGTCCTGCTGTCGGTGCCAAGCCTTGAGGGAGGCAGCCTGGAGGACTTTTCGTTGCGCGTTGTCGAACGCTGGCGCCTCGGCCAGAAGGGCGAAGATAACGGTCTGCTGATCGTCGTCGCCAAGGAAGACCGCGTAGCGCGCATCGAAGTGGGATATGGCCTGGAGGGCGAGATCACCGACGCCCTCTCCGCCCAAATCATGCGCAACATCATGACGCCCAACTTCGCCGAGGGGCGCTACTACCAGGGCATCAGCGAGGCGTTTCAAGCTCTTGCGTCAGCGCTGGATGAGCGGGTCAAGCCGCCCGCTTCGCTGAACAAGAGGCGGGGGAACGCTAGCCTCATCATTCAGCTCATCGCCATGCTCTTCATCATGCTGCCGCTCTTCTTGGCGGGCGTCGGAAGGCGCTCCGGACTCATGCTCGGAGGTCTGGGCGGCTTTGGCGGCGGTCTCGGTCGCGGTGGATTTGGCCGCGGCGGTTTTGGTGGGGGTGGGTTCGGAGGCGGCGGCTTTGGCGGTGGCGGTGGCGGCTTCGGTGGCGGTGGCGCCTCCGGGAGTTGGTAGGGGAGTTGGTAGGCATGGCACGTGAACTTCTCAACGCCGCTGACTTCGACAGGCTCACGGCCACCATTGGCCGCGCCGAGGCCGCCACCGCCGGGGAGATTGCCCTGGTGGTGAGCCAACGCAGCGACGCCTACGTGCTGGAACGGCTGCGCTGGGTCTTACCCATCGCCGCGCTGGGTTGCCTCGGCACGCAAGCGCTCTGGCCCGCGATGAGCGGGTTTTGGGTCACCTTCACGAGCATCGCCGTGGGCATCAACCTCTACCTGCTCAGCGGCCTTGGGCCCTGCCTGCGGCGCCTCGTGCCTACGTCAGCCATCGCAACCCAGGTGCACCTCGCTTGCCTGCGCTTCTTCACCGAGCGCGCGGTCTACCGTACCCGTGACCAAAGCGGCATTCTGCTCTACGTATCCGAGGCCGAGCACCGCATCGAAGTGCTCGCCGACGAAGGCATCACCTCGCGCGTGGCCCCCGACCTCTGGCAAGCGCACGTGACAGAACTCGCCCAAGCGCTGCGGCAAGGCCAAGCGGCAGACGGGCTCTGCCGCGAAATCGAAGCGCTAGGCGAGCTGCTCGCCACACACTTCCCCGCCGATGCCACCAACCCCAACGAACTCGACAACCGCCCTCACCGCGCCTGAGTGCGCACCGGCCACCGCCTAAGAAACGCTCACTCCGTGGATCTGATTACTGTTGGGCTGGTCTTGACGGCCGCCGTTTTTCACACGGCTTGGAATGCCATCGCGAAGGGGACGGGGCTCTCGCTGGCTACGCTGTGGTGCGCCCTGGCGCTGTCGTCGTTGCTCGGCATGCCCTACTTCCTGGCCACCGCTGAGGCAGTGTCGACCCGGGGCATGGTGCTCCTCGGCGTCAGCGCCTGCATTCACAGTGCTTACTTTTACACCCTCGCGCGCGCGTTCGCTGCGGGGCCGCTCAGCTTGGTGTACCCGCTGGCGCGTGGCGGCTCCATCGGCATTGCGGCCTTGGGCGCAGTCATCTGGCTCGGGGAGCTACCGAGCGTGCTCGGTAGCCTGGGCATTGCGGTGGTGATCTTGGGAGTGCTCGCCGTCGCTCAAGGCAACAACGGCACCGTCACCGCGAGCGCCGGCCGGTCCGGCCCCGATGACAGTGACTCGGGCGCAGCGAGTAGCAGGGCATCCTTGCCCTTTCGGAAAGGCCCGGTGCTGTTTTGGTCGCTGCTGAGTGCGGTGCTCATCGCTGGCTATTCTTTGGTAGATAAGGTTGCGCTTAACCATTTTTCGCCGCTGCGCTTCATGATCGCCATGGTGGGCGGCACGTGCCTCGTCATGAGCCCCTACATGCTCGCACGTCAGCGAAGCGCGATTAGCGCCGTAGTGCGCCGATACGCATGGCGCATACTCGCTATCGCGGTCGCCTACTACCTCGCGTACGGGCTTGTGCTGGTGGCGTTCGAGCGCGCGCTCGCGGGCTACGTTGTGGCGAGTCGCGAGGTTTCGGTGGTGCTGAGTCTGGCGCTCGGCTGGTTCACGCTCGGTGAACGCCCCGGCCCGCTGCGTTGGCTCGGAGCGTTGCTGATCGTCGGCGGCATCGCCCTTTTTTCGTTGTCGGGCCGCTAAGGCCTACTCCGTCCGCGCGCCCATCCAAAGGCGCATCGACGGCAAAGCTTGTCAGCTCCCGGGTGGATCCCTTAGTTTGAAGGGTAGCATGTGCCCCCGTGAGGCTTCTAAGTCGCCCAACCCCTTTGTGGGCCAAGTCCTCGCGTCGCGCTTCCGAGTAGAGTCGGTGCTGGCGGAAGATGACCTCGGGCTCATTCTCGTGGCCAAAGAGCTTCAAGGCGACCGCCCCGTCAGCGTACGCGTTCCGAATGCCGAATGGTTTCGGGACCCGGAGGGCATCGACAACTTGCGCGCCGTGCTCAAAGTGATCGCGCGCCAGAACCCACCGGGCCTCACGACCCCCCTAGGAAGCGTTCGCGGCAGCGGTGGTCAACGCTGGGTTATCTCCGCGCCCATGCGAGGCATGACCTTGGCGCAAGCCCTAGTGGCCGGCCGGGATCGCGGGGGCTTGCCGCTAAAGCACGCGGCCAAGGTTATCGACGGACTGTCGCAGGGCCTCGCTCTGCTCCACCCGGACATCGCCCACGGCATGGTGCGCGCGGACCTCGTGTGGGTCGATGCGCAATCAAAGCAGGCGCGGCTGAGTGACCTTGCTGTCGCCCATGCCGCACTCTGCCACTACGGGACCGGCAGTCTGCCTGATTCGGCGCTGGTCGGGCTTGCGCCTGAGATCGTCAACGGACAGCCCCCCACGCCGGCAAGCGACGTCTTTGGCGTCGCATCGCTGCTCGTACACATGCTGACGGGCGAGCGAGAAGCGGCGGACCTGAGCGCACGCCATCCGGAGGTGAGCCCCGAGCTTGAAGCGGTCATTCTTCAGGGCCTGGCGCCCAATCCAGCCGATCGCTTTGGTGACATGGCCGGTTTTCGCGACGCGCTGAGCGCGGCAGGGCTGCGCCTGGGCGCGGCGGCGACCCGGGAAGGGTCAACACAGTCCGCCCAATCCGCCATGCCATTGATGGATGCGCTGGGGGGGCAGGGCCCGGGGCTTCATTCGAGTATCACCGGGGTCGCGAGCGGGCCTCAGCCTTCACGCAAGTTCGACATCTCCAAAGTGGTCGACCGCCTGCGCGATGACCCGAGCCCCTGCTGGCTCGTCGTACGCGACCGACTCGACCATGGCCCGTTCAGCGCCGCTGAACTCGCTGAGCGCATCATCGCTGGCGAGTACTTGGCGGACCACATGCTGGTCGATACGGAGACAGGCAAGCGGCAAACCCTCGGCGACCATCCTGACTTTGGCGCGCTCGCTGAAAATCGTGCCCGGACCGAACGCCAGAAAAAGGAGCGGGCGGCGGAGGCACGGGCGCTGAAGCGCGAGAAGGTGATGCAGCGCCTTAAGCTCGTCGCCGTCGCGTTGGGCCTCCTCGGCCTTGTGGCGGGACTGGGCGTGTGGCTGCTCAACCGGCCCCCGCCCCAGGCAGAGGACGAGGCCGCACCGACCTCCATCGAAGAGCTCTACGCCTCGGGCAAAATCGTCGTCGAGAGTGAGGTCGGTCTTTTGCCCGACGACGACGAAGGCGTCGACGCGGGTGCCGCCGCGAGAAGGCGGCGCAAGCCCGCGCGACGCGCGGCCACAGCGAACGGAGGAGGTCCCGCCACCTACGAGGACGCCATGTCGCAGGCTGTAGAGCTTGGGGACGTGTCCAAGGGCGGCGGTCAGGGCCGACTCACGAGCACTGAGGTGACTAAAGTCATGAACAAGCACCTCGGAAAACTGCTGAGCTGCGTCGGCAGCGAACTCTCCGGCGGCGGGAAGCTCACCACCGTCCAAGTCGACCTAGCCATCGCTGGCAACGGCAAGGTGCTCGGTGCTAGTGCGCGACAGGGGTCGGATGCCTTCAAGCGCTGCATCCAGACCAAAGCGACGCTGATTCCCTTCCCCACCTTCGAGGCCCCGCGAATGGGTGCGCGCTTCGCGTTCAAGGTGCGTTGACGCGCCTTGTGCGCGCGTCCGCGGGAGGTTAGGCCAAGGCTTTCCCCAGGCCGTCGCGGCACGGGAGATGGAGCGACATGATCGGGGCTGATGTGCGTAAGCGTCCCTCCCAGCTGGGGGCGACAGGGTGGTCGGTCTGGGCCTGTTGGCTTGGTCTAACGAGCGCCGCTGCATCCTTGGGCGGCTGTGGTGCAGATAAACAGGTCGTTGTGGAGGCGCCCGCCCCCGCGGCGACGCGTCTGCAGCGCCAACTCCGCCGCCTGGACATCGAGGCAACCACGCGCAGCGTCTCTGGGGGCGACACGCTTGCGCTTGACGTCCCGACGAGACAGGCGCCCTACGCTAGCCGCCTTGTGGATGCGCTATTTTCCGAGCAGGATCTCGAGCGAGGGGCATGCGCCACGTCTTCCGTGCTGGCGGCCTTCGGTGGAGGCGCCAGCACGGCCGAGTGCAGCCACATGCAGCGGCGCGCGGAGATCGAAGCGGCGCTGGAGCGCTTTGAGTCCGTCGTCAGTGCGCGCCTCGACGTTGCGGCGCCGCTACGGCTAGGCGATCGGGTGAGTAGCGCCGCGTTGCTTCTGCAAACGCTGCCGGATGGTGTGCCCGACAACATCGAATCTCGCGCTCGTGCCTACGTCGCCGCGGCACTCAACGGTCTTGACGAGCGTGCGGTCGTGGTCGAGGTGCAGCCGCTGCCAGCGGGAGAAAACGCCGGGCCTTCCTTGGAAAAAGTGGGGCCTTTTGTCGTGGCGGGCGGGAGTGCCGGAGCGCTGCGCGTCACGCTGATCGGCTCTCAGGTACTACATATCGCCGCCGTGGTCGCACTGCTGCTCGTGTTGTTTAGGCGCCGGAAGCGCAGCGAAGGCTTGAGCCAGGATGCAAGCGCTGGTTGACACCCACCGCGCCGCACCGTTAGTGTAAAATAACGGAGAGAGCGCGCATCTATGGCTGAACGACACGAATCCTCAGTGCTGTTTAACCTCAAGGAGTTGATGAACCTTGAGGAAAGTCGCGTGCGCGACGAGGAAGAGGCCAAACGCTGCGCCATCGAGGAGGCCCAGCGTGCTGAAGAGGCGCGCGTCCGCGCCGCTGCAGAGGCAGAAGCTGCTCGGCTGCGCGCCATTGAAGAGGCACGTATCGCCGAAGAAAAGCGAGTGCGTGAGGAGGCGGAGCGCAAGGTCCGCGAGAAGGAAGAGGCGGAGCTCCGCGTTCGCATGGAAGCGGAGGCCGCCGCCAGAGCCGCCGAGCAGGCTCGGTTGCTTGAGCACGAGCGGGAGCTTGCGGCGATTGAAGCCAAACGCCGCAAGGGCCTGCATCCTATGGTCCTTGTGGGTCTGATTGTCGCGGTTGCGGGCGGTGGCTACGCCACTTGGTCGTTCGTGGTCCAGCCAGAGCTTGAGCTGCGCGCCGCGGAGGCGCGCTCAGCCCGCGAGCTTGCGGCGAAGCAAGCGGAGGACGCGGAAGCGCGCCTCGCACGCTTGAATCAGGAAAAAGAAGAGGCGCGTCTCGCGGCGGAAGCCGCCGCCCGCGACGCGGAGCTGCAGAAAAACCGGGCGAAGCGCGCCGCGGACGCTGCAGCGAGTACATCGACATCGACGCGCTCGAACCGAAGCACCCCCGCGCGTCGGCCCGCGCGCGCCTCCGATGGTGGTGGACGTGATACCTCCATCGGCGATGACCCGCTCAAGGGCCTCGACGGCCTCTAACCGCTGCCACCCTTCTGGCACCGGGCTGGTTTCTGGTCCACCTTGGCGCGCAGCATGGACGCTGACACACCAAGCGCTCGCCTGGCTTTCGCCCTCGACGTTCCGAGTTTTGACGAAGCCATTGGCTTGGTCGAGCGGCTGAAACCGCATGTCACGTTGTTTAAAGTGGGCTTGCAGCTCTTCATCGCGGCGGGCCCGCGGGTGGTAGAGGCTATCCAGGCGCAGGGCGCCGACGTCTTCCTCGACCTCAAGGTCCACGACATCCCGAAGACCATGGAACACGCCGCGCGCGCCGCGGGCTCGCTCGGGGTGCAGTACCTGACGGTGCACGCGCTCGCAGGACCCGAAGGTCTAGCGGCTGCGGTGGAAGGTGCTTCCGACCACGCACTTACCCTGCTCGCGGTGACCGTCCTCACTTCCCACAGCGCTAGATCTTGGGAAAGCATCGGCCAGCAGTCGCGCCCTGCCGCATCCGTGGCGCATTTAGGTGCCCTGGCTATTGCGGCGGGCTGCGGCGGGCTTGTGTGTTCACCGCTTGAGGTCGCGCAAGTGCGGCGTGACCTCGGCGCAGGGCCCTGCCTAGTGACCCCGGGCATCCGAGAGGCGGGGAACGTGGGCGATACCCAGGCCGGCGCAGATGGCGCCGATGATGACCAGGTCCGTATCGCGACGCCGTCGGCTGCGCTCGCCGCAGGCGCCAATGTGCTCGTGGTAGGCCGGCCGATTCGCGACGCAGCGGACCCCGTGTCCGCCGCAGCGCACTACGCCGCCCTCGTCGGCGGTGGTCACCGAACCGGCATAGACGGCCAGTTCAGGGCCAGCGGGGTAGCACCATCGGCCGTCTCAACGGAGCCCGCATGAGACCGCCGCGCGGGGCGCCGCGGACGCAGAAGCGACCACGGCCCCTCGGCGCCGTCTTCTCCGGACCCAATACGCTGAAGATGGCACTGGCAGCGGCGCTTGAGCCGGAGGCAGTATGGGCCACGGCACCCGTGTTGGCCCGCTTCGCCCCGGCGGCTCGCGGGGCGCCAAACGACAGAAGTGAGCGCCGGGACGGCAGGCGTCACGGCGAGCCTTCCAACCGACCGCGACGCGGCACGAACGACCGCGCCCCGGCAAAGGGCCGTACGGGCGCGAGCGGCCAAGACGGTGACGACGCGGCGCTTAGGGCGTGTCTAACGCGGGTCAAGACACCCTCGACAAGCGCAGAGCTCGCCGCACGGATAGGCCATGAGCAGCATCAGGGCCTTGTATTCCAGCTCAGTGCGCTGCCGGAGCTGAGCTTCGAGGCGCTGGGCGCAGGGCAAGAGCCCCGCCTTGTTGTCGCCCTCGACCAAATCCAGGACCCGCATAATCTCGGCGCCATCGCGCGCTCGGCTTGGGCGTTCGGCGCCGACGCGCTCCTGGTAACCCGAGACCATCAAGCGCCGCTTAGCGACACCGCGATGCGCGCTTCGGCGGGGGCCCTGCTGCGGCTGCCCGTGGTGGAGGTCACCAACCTTGCGCAAAGCCTGGTGGCCCTGAAGGACCGTGACTTTTGGGCCCTGGGGCTGAGCGCCCAGGGCCAGCCGTTGCGGGCCGCCGAAAAGCTGCGCTCCGCCCCACGCCGAGTCCTCGTCGTCGGCAACGAAGGTCAAGGCCTTAGACCCTTGACGGCCGCGCGCGTGGATATGAGCATTGCCTTACCGATGGTCCGGCCTATCGACTCGCTCAACGCATCGGTGGCCGCGGCCTGCGCGCTCTTTTGGCTTGCCGACACGCGCGAAGCCGATGCCGCGCTGCATCAGACGTCGGCACGATGAGCCCGGCAACGCTGCCCCCAGCCACGACCGCGCTGCGCCATCCGGCTTCCCGGGAACTCAGATACCGTTGGTAACCTAGCGCAAGCGACAGACCCACCCGCACGTGACGGCCCTCGCACACCATCGTCCTCGGCGCCCACCAAGGCAACGCATGAACACAAAACGCCCCCCTCGCGCTCACGCAGCAAAGCCCACCACCCGTCGCAGCACGGCGGTTGCTGCTCCGAAAGCAACGCCCGCGAAGACCGCCACCAAGTCCGCCGCCAAGGCTTCGAGCGGCCGAGACGCCGCCCCAGCCAGCCGACGTCGGCGCAGCGATCCGAGTGGCACGGCCCCTCGGAAGCAACCCGGGGCGCCGTCCCAGCCCCGCGTATGCATCTTGACGGGCGGCGGCGACGCACCAGGCCTGAACGCCGTGCTGCGCGCCTTCGTCCGCGCCTGCGAGCCCCTCGGCCTTGAGGTGGTCGGCAGCCGCGACGGCTTTACATCGCTGGTCGAGGGCCAGCCCCTCGTGCCGCTCAACCGGGATAGCGTGCGCGGCATTCTCCCCAAAGGCGGGACGATCCTCGGCACCTCGAATCGTGGCAACCCCTTCGACTACCCCCGGGGCAAGCAGAGCACCGACCGTTCGAAGCGCGTCGTGAAGCGCCTCTCGGATGAGGGCATCGCGTGTCTCGTCCTCATCGGTGGCGACGGCACCTTAGGCATCGGGCAAAAGCTCGCGCTGCAAGGCGTCCGCGTCATTGGCATCCCCAAGACCATCGACAACGATTTGCGGGCGACCGACCGCACCTTCGGCCTCGATACCGCTGTGGGCACGGCGACTTGGGCTATCGACACGCTCCACAGCACGGCAGAGGCGCATCAGCGCGTCATGATTCTCGAAGTGATGGGTCGACACGCGGGCTTTATCGCCTTGCAAGCCGGGATCGCTGGCGGCGCCGACGCGATCCTGATCCCCGAGCTGCCCTACGACGTGAAGCGGGTCGCGGCGCGGGTGCGCCAGCGATCGCGCAAGGGTGCGCCCTTTTCCATCATCGTCATCGGCGAGGGCGCCTATCCCCAGGGTGGACGCGTCAACACACTTGAGGGCGAGGCCCCGGGTACGGCCAAACGTCTCGCGGGCGCAGGAGACGAGCTTGCCGAGCTGTTAGCGCCGCTCATTCCGCACGAGGTCCGTGTGACCGTGCTGGGTCACCTGCAGCGCGGCGGCTCGCCCTCACCTTCGGACCGCATATTGGCGACCCGCTTCGGTATCCGCGCCGCGGAACTGTGTGCCGCTGGCGAACGCGACTGCATGGTCGCGCTACGCGGCACGCACATCGTTTCGGTGCCTCTTAGCGAAGCCACCTCCGGTCTCCATCGCGTCGACCTCGAAGGCGAGCTTGTCGCCGCGGCGCGAACGCTCGGCACCGAGCTTGGGGGGTGAGCCACCGGCCTCTGACAGGCGTCACCCTGACCCGTCTTTGCGGTTCCTAAGCGGTGCGATTGGCACTATGACTCGGGGGCCATGAACAGCAGTGCGGTCATCGAGCAGTCAGCGCGCGGCGCGGGCCATGGACAGGGGAAGGCACCGGGACGTGCCCGCACCCCTATCTCCGGTCGTAAGCTTGTGATCGTCGGTGGCGTGACCATCGCTCTGTGGGTTGCAGGCCTGGTCTTGACCAGCGCGCTCTACCCGTCCGAGCGTCTACCCAAGGCGGGCGAGGGCGTGCCCGTCTTCCAGCCCGCGACCGTGAGTGCCTCGCTCAACCTAGCGGCGACGGATCCCGCACTTCCTCTCGTGGCCCTGGGCGTCGTGAACCACCCCGCTGGCGACTGCTTAGTGGT
>SLEO01000095.1 GCA_007124745.1 Myxococcales bacterium | reverse complement strand
TGGATCTTTTCGGGCCTGGGGGCGGAGTTCGTGCCGCGCATTTTTGAAGGCGATGCGGTACTGACGATTCGGCGTCCACCCAGTATTGGCCTCACAACCGCGCGAGAACTCGACCTCGCCGCCCAGCGTGAGCTGCATGCCTTCCCCGAGGTGCTCGCCTCCCTGGGCATGACAGGCCGCGGTGAGGTGGCCATCGACCCCGTAGGCAGCGACAACACGGACATCCTGGTCAAGCTGAGACCTCGCAAGGAGTGGACCTCGACGGATGACTTCGACGAGCTGTCGTTGCTCTTCAAAAACCGCGTAGAGTCTGCGGTACCGAGTACCTTTGTCAGCGTCTCGCAACCGATTGAGGACCGCACCAACGAGATGATCAGCGGCTCGCGCGCCGACGTTTCGGTGCAGCTCTTCGGTCCCGACGCCCTCGCGCTCGCCGCATACGCAGACAACCTCGGCGATATCATCAAGGCTATCCCCGGGTCCGGCGACGTGCGCGTCGAGCGCATTCTTGGACAGCCCGTGATGCGCGTGGAAGTCGACCGCCAGCGCATGGCTTCCTACGGCGTGAGCGTGCGCGATGCGTTTTCTGTGCTTTAGGCGGCCCGCCAAGGCTACCCCGTGGGTCAGATTTACGAGGACGCTCGTCGCTTTGACATGACGCTGATGGTGCCGGCCTATGACGATTCGCTGGAGGCTCTAGGCGAGCTGTACGTGGCCACGCGGCGTGGTGAGAGCGTGCCGTTGCGGTCCGTCGCGAACCTCGAAAGCACCAGCGGCGTCACGGCGATTCGCCGAGAGAACCGCGAGCGCACGGTGCGCGTGGACGTGAACCTGCGTGGCCGCGACCTCGTGAGCTGGGTCGCCGAAGCCAAGGCCAAGGTGGCCGAAGAACTCACCATGGTATCCGGCTACCGGGTGACCTGGGGCGGCCAGTTCGAGAACTTCGAGCGCGCGCAGGCGCGCCTCGCCATCGTCGTGCCCGTCGTTATCCTGATTATCCTGAGCATGTTGATGCTCATGTTCGGCAGTCCGCGCATCACCCTCGCGGTGTTCTTGACGGTGCCGCTTGCGGTGGTTGGCGGCATGTGGGGCTTGATGGCGCGGGGCCTAGCGTTCAGCTTCCCCGCCGCAGTTGGCTTCATCGCGCTGGGCGGCATCGCGGTGCTCAATGGTGTCGTAGTCGCTGACGAGGTGCGTTTGCGCGTCGCCCGCGGCATCCCCCTTGACGAAGCCATCACGGGTGGCGTCTCGCATATGGTCCGCGCGGTGCTCACCACTGCGGCCGTGGCTGCCTTCGGCTTTATGCCGATGGCGCTCGCCACCGGCGCCGGTGCCGAAGTTCAGCGCCCTCTGGCGACGGCCGTCGTCGCGGGCATGGTCTTCAGCGTCTTCGTCTCGCTCATCATCCTGCCGGGCCTACTGCGCATCCTGCTGTCCGGCATGAGCGCCGACGAAGCCGACCCCCTCAGCGGCACAATGGACTAGCGCTCTTGGGCGTCCTCCGAGGCCTGCGTTAGACGCACTTCGCTCCCGCGCTTCATCCGCGCATTCGCCGAGACTTGCGCCTCGGTTAGTGGCCAGGAGTGAAGCCGTGGGCGGGAGCGTCCCGAGTGGAGCGGGCACACGGGGTCCGCGGGGACCGGGCACGCTGGCGTGCCCTTGGGCGCCCCCCACATTTGGGCCCTACGCGTTGCGTAGAACCCAAATGTGGGGGGCGCCCCAGGAACCCCGCGGACCCCGTGTGCCCGCTCCACTCAGGACCCTGCCTCGGATAAATGATTGTCTGCTCGAGGCGAAGGTATGCTTGATGAGAAGTCGCGGTTTAAGAGGATAAGGCTTGTGCGTTCTGGGCCACGTCTCTTCCGTTGGCGACGGGCCAGCGCGGTTAGCTGAATCAGGCCGCGTACGTCATCAAGACTGGTGCTAAGGGTTGGTGTGTAGTGCAGGTGCCCGAAGTACAGGTAGACGTTATCGGCACGGAGGCCTTCCGCGCGCGGTGGTTGTCGGTTGCCGCGACTCTGGGCATTGCGCTGGGCCGCGAAGGCGTAGGCCTACCTAAAGCGAGCGCGACACCGAGCTGCCAGGTCCTGTCCGCCAGCTACTTTGGCGCGCTTGGACCGTTGCTCGCGTACGTGGCTTACGCGCGCAAGCTCGGTCATCTCTGCGCCGTCGATCTCGAAGACTTGCCTTGGACCCGTACGTCGAGTGCTCAAGCATCACCATCCACCACATGCACTACTGCCGCGGATCATGTCGGGCATGGGTCCGGCATGACCCACGCCGCAGCAAACCTTGAACGCTTGGCGCTGCTGGCGCGCCTCACGCAAGGGCGTCTCTGCCACGGACCTGATGCACTCGTGCTTGAGCGTTTGCGCCAGGAGCGGCCGCGGGCGGAATGGCAGACGGTGCTCGTGAGCGCCGCCCCGGACAATACGGTGGTGCACCTGCGCAGCGATGGTGAAGTGGACCTCTGGCAAAGGCCTCTCCTCGCAGCGGACAGCGGTGCGGCGATACGCACGCTGGCTGTCGCCGGTCACGCGCTGCACATCGAACTGAGTGACGGTACCGCACTCACCCTGCCACTTAAGGACGCGGAACGGCCCTCAGGCTTGCCACCCGCGCTGGATCCGCAGGCCCTGGGCAAACGCATTCGCGACTTGCGCAAGGACGCCGGTCTCACGCAGCAGGAGCTTGCGACCCGTGCAGGCCTTCACCGGCCGAACCTCGCTCGGGTCGAAAACGGCCGCCACCATCCGAACAGCGACACCCTCACGCGCATCGCCGCGGGGCTTGGCGTGCCGCTCGCGGCCCTGAGCCAGACCTCTCAAGCCTCACCTTTTCGCGCCGACCCTGGGTGCGAACCCTGAGCCTCCAGAGCGTGCTTCGAGCACGCTCTTTGTCCCGACTCATAACGTAAGCCGGCGGGTGGTGTGCAGTTAAGCGAGCTACGTAGCTCTGGTTGATGGCCTGAGGCGAGCACGCCCACCGCCGAAAACCGGAGCGCACCTTAAGGAACGCGCGGGATGTTTGACGACGCCGCAGGGCCGGCTCAGGCCGTGACCCAGAGACGCATGCGTTAGCCGGCGACTTCTTCGCCGCCGTCGACGTAGATGGTGTTGCCGTTGATCCAGGCCGCGGCGGGCATGGAGAGGCTGACAATCGCCTTGGCGACATCCGTCGGGGTGGTGAGGCGCCGGTAAGGGTTTCGCGCGGTCGCGTTCTCAATCATCTCGACGCTACCGGGAATCTTGCGCAGCGCGGCGGTGTCGGTGACGCCGGCGCAGATGGCGTTGGCGGTGATGCGCGCGGGCGCGAGTTCGACGGCGAGCTGGCGAATGTGCGCTTCAAGCGCCGCCTTGGCCGCGCTCACTGCGCCATAGCCCTGCCACACCGACGTGCTGCCGGAGGAGGTCATTGCGAAAAGGCGCGCGCCGTCCTTAGCAAAAAGGTCATGACGGAGGATGTCTTGGGTCCAGTACACCAGGCTGTGGGCCATCACATCGAGGGTCATGTCGATGTTGGCTTTGTTGATCAGGCTATCTTCCCCGTTGCCCGTCCAGTAGGGCTTGAGCGTGCCGAAGGCGAGGGAGTGCAAGAGCACGCGG
>SLEO01000266.1 GCA_007124745.1 Myxococcales bacterium | reverse complement strand
CGCCTCGATGGCGACACTCACCCCCTCAAACAGCACCTGCGGCCCAAACCGCTTACCCAAATTCTCAGCAACAAGCATATCAGCCCACGCAGCCTACCCCGCCGCCTTATGTCCTGCTACGCAAAGCAACATCGGAAAACGGTCGCCGTGGGGGTCTTAACAGCCTGAACGCGCGGGCCTGCATGCGGTGGTCTCCGTTTCGAGATTCATAATGAACTCGAGATGCGTCTGTTTTCGACTCGCGCGCGTCTACCCTCGATTGCGCGAAGCCTTTAGCCGAGCAAGTTCGGCGGCGCTTCACAGAAGTATGGGAAGCTTGCCAACCACAGTCGTCGCAATGGTGGGGCCGTTCCTCAGTCACGTTCGCGATAACATACTGCATCCGCCACGCCACCGAAGATCCCAGGGTGGATTCGACTGATCGCTGCTGGCTACATGGTGTAGGGGAAGCGCGCCAACGAAGTCCTGATGCGCGGCTGACTCCCACATCGGCATACCTGTTGCTTAGTACGTTGGCGTGTCCTTGAACATGGCTAAACGAGATAAAGCTATCGTGGCTGTTGGCGCGGCTGTCGTCCATGCGCATTGTGTTACTGTGAATAAAACCCGGAAATCGGGTTTGTTAAGGAAGTCCCAAATATGGGTCGCGTGTAAAGCCTCAGGGCGTGTGCGTAGAGGGCGCTCAGATGGCAACCAATATTTTGAGGTTGTCTCGCTTTTCGAGCGGCTGAGCACCCACCTGCTTCTGACAGCGTCGGTCCCCGTTCTAGCAGTCTGCGCTCTGTGCACGCTGCTTGTGTCTCAAGGCTGCAGCGTCGGTTCCACAGACGGTAGCAGTTTAGGTAAGCGTAGCCGTGCACCGGCGAGAGTAGTGAGAGGAATAACCGTGTCCTCCGCGGGAAATGCCAGTGCGAATGCACATGCTGTCGCTAGAGATCCCCAGCGCGATCGTCTAGTTGAGACTTTGAATGTGCCTGAGCAACCAAGTCAACTTCGGCCAAGAACACCCGTTACTCAGGGCGTCGCACAGAGCTTATCGAGAGTGGTGCCCGCCCTCACAACCATGCACTACAACATCCGTGCGGAGCGGGCTTCACCGGCCCGCTCACAGAATGGCAGCGGCGGCGTGCGCGCAGGAAACGCGACTAGGGGTTCGGGGTCCCCGATTTCAGTGGCCAGCACGCCTTCGCCGCCAGTAGTTGAAGAGCCGGTATTTCAGGCAACAGAGGAGCTTTACATATTTGAGCAGATGTTGGCTCTGCAGGACCGGCACGCCGATGAGGAGGATGGCTTCGTCAAGTATCTCGGCGCCTATTGCAAGGCGCAAGATAAAGACAGGGGGGCTTCTTCGTGCACAGATCTAGGGATCAATCCCACCAAAAGATCGGGGGATGCGTATCTGCTTCTGCGCATGAATGATGAAACCGAGGTGGACTGCTTATACCTTCACGCTTTGGGGGTTGAGCCGAAAGACGGGCACTCAGGTGTTGCGGGCGAGCTTGTGGCGGAGATTTGTGTGCCGCGGGGTCGAAAAGACGGCATGTGTTACGGCCGCACGCGCGACCAGTCCTTCTCTCAATCGGCAGATGACAGTAGAACAGAGCACTTTTTTCATCACGCTTCGTTCCTAGCGGATTTCGGTGCGAGTCCCGCCACCAGCGCGGGCTACCACATCAACCCCGACCCAAACTTGCTCGGCAATCCTGAGCGACTGCAAAAGCTTAATGAGATCATAAGGATCGACATTCTCAATATGTTCCATGAGAGTTCGCGAGAAGGAGCTGCCGCATCATCGTGCATCGTGTTGCATGACGACAGCGTGGCCGAGAGCGAGGCGGAGCCGGTGTTGGCGTTAGCCGGATGCTCGTTTTCATCGCTCCTAGTCACGGCTGCGAAAGGCCCAGAGTTTGAGACGTCCGGCGTCCGCGTCGAGATGCAAGATGACTTCAAGCCGAGATTAGAGGCTCAGCGCTTGAGCTGCTCAGAGGTGAAGGGCGACGGGGAATCAGGATCGCAGGAATCAGAGTAAGTCGCGAAGCAAACACTGATTCAAAGGTTAGAAGATATGCGGAGAAACAGAAAAAGGACAATGGTGACGCGCCGGGGTGAGCTCACCGGGCGCATCTGGTTCGCGGTGCTGTGCGCCGCGGCGTTGCTGCAGGCCCAATGTGCGGTGCCCTCCGTAGGGGACTACGCTGATAGTTCGCTAGAGGACAAGATTGGTCCCCTGGCTTTCGTAGCTTGGTCGCTTGGAGCAATCGCGGTCACTGCTGCAGTGGGGTGGAGGATACATATTCATAATAAGACTCAAGACACAAAGAGTAATAATCAAGATGCTCTCGAAAGGCCGCAGCCTGGGGAGGGCGCGCGCAATCCCGTAACACTTCCGTCATCGGCTCCGTCTCGAAATGGAAGGGCACGTCCTAACGGACCCGAAACCTCCACGTCTGGCCAAGCTGTCGCACCAGCGCCTTCGTCGCCGTCGTCCCCGTCTCAGCCCCAGGCCGGTCCACGGTCTCCCTCAACATCTCCGGCTCCGGTCACTGAGCCCACTGCGGAAGAGCTCGAAAGAGCGGCGGTGCTGAAAGCGGTCGAAAACGTTAGCGAGGACATAAGGCGCGTTACCCGCCGCGATGGTCCGCGTAATCGGCTTGGCGCCTTTTGTGAAGTCGCCGATGGCAAGGCCTCGAAAGCGTGCGCTGACGCGAACTTGGATGTGACGCCGCGGCTCGAGCCGGCACGCAGCGGCGCAACGCCGTCGATGGGATACTGGCTCATCGATGCGCAAAAGGACTGCCTGCTGCTCCACGCGACGCAGCTAGCGCGGCCGGACGGTGCCCCGGGTTATGCCGAGGTTGTCGCGCGCGTATGCCTAGATCGCGCTGCGCCTGGGTGTTACACCGTAGAGGATAAGGTGCATGACGCCAACTTTCCTGTGGCCGAGAGTTCCAACACGCAGTCGGATATGGCGTCGGAGCGGTCATCCGTCGCCTTTATTGTGTCTTTTAAGCCTGACGGTTCGGAGCCCACGGGCCAAGCGACTACCGTGTTGCGGCAGCTGCAGTTGGCAAATATCAGTCCGCATGACGGAGATGTGCCAAACTCGTGTTTGTCGCTGATAGGCGAGGCGAGCGCGTCGGACGCGCCCGACAGCGCTTTGGTCACGCTGAGCGGCTGCTCCTACAGTAGAGCGCTCATGGATCTCGCGCGACGTTCTGGTCGAGCGGCCAGTGTGCCGGAAGCACGTCGACCACGGGTGTTAAGCTGCGAGGGCGCCTGACCCGCCCTTCACCAAGTAAACGCAAGTGGTCATACTTGTACACCGAGAGCCCTCAGCGTCGCTACTAAAGCTGACTGGCTTTGGTACATCAGCGTCCACGGTGTCGAGAGGCCTCCGCCTCCCGGAAGCTAAGTAGCGGGCACCTTGGGTCCGTTATTTCCGTGCGCGCTTGAGCGCCATGGAACCCACTGACACCACAACTGCGAAAAGCCTCCTCGTTGTTGCGGAGCTCAACTGTGAAGGTCGACGAGGAGGCCGATGTTGTTGGCTTCGGCGCGGGCTAGGGCGCGCTCGGCTAGCGCTAGGTCTTGTATGGCGAGGCCCGTGGAGTCGAAGAGGGAT
>SLEO01000051.1 GCA_007124745.1 Myxococcales bacterium | reverse complement strand
CTGCACGGCGTTGAGAGCGGCGCCTTTGAGCAGGTTGTCGGCGACCACCCAAAGCTGGAGTGTGCCGGGCTGGTGCAGGTCATCACGGATCCGCCCTACGAAGACAGGGTCCTGGCCAGCGGCCGCGAGCGGACGCGGGTAGTCCGGGTGAGCCACCACGGCAAGCCCGGGGCTCTGGCTCAGGATGTCAGTCGCCGCTGCCGCGGTGATGGGCCGCTTTGCGCGCAACCAGACTGATTCCGAGTGCCCCACCGCAACGGGCACGCGCACCGTGCTTACCGTCACGTTCAGCGAAGGCGCTCCAAGTATGCGTCGTGTCTCGCGCATCACTTTAAGCTCTTCTTCGGTGTAGCCCGTCGCTTCGTCGAGCGTCCAGTCGATGCGCAGGTCCGCATCAACGCCAGCGACGCCTTCATTGACATGACGCGTGCGACTCGCTTCGAGCGCGTCGAGTCCTTTACGCCCAGCGCCACTTACTGCCTGGTAGGTTGAGACGACGACATGCTCCAAATGAAAGTGCGCGTGTAGCGGCGCCAGTGCGACCACCAGTTGAATTGTTGAGCAGTTTGGGTTCGCGATGATGCCCTTGGAGCGCTCGCGCATGGTGGCAGCGTTGACCTCTGGCACCACCAGAGGCACCTCCGGGTCTTCCCGCCAGGCGGACGAGTTGTCAATGACGACCGCACCCGCCGCCGCGGCTTGCGGTGCGAAGTGTCGCGAGGCGCTACCACCCGCCGAAAAAAGCGCGATGTCGCAGCGCGGGAAAGCGCCGTCTTCCAGCACTTGAATGGGAAGATCCGCGCCTCGGAAGCGCACGCTTCGCCCAGCGCTCCGAGCCGAAGCCAGCGGCAACAGCGACTTCACTGGGAAGTCACGCGCTTCAAGACAGCGCAGCATCTGCTCCCCGACGACGCCCGTCGCCCCCACCACCGCCACTACACGTCCATCCGACATAGAGTTTCAGGATACCCCCACTGACCCCTGTCCGCCAGCTTCGCCCGGTCAAGGCTCCGAGTGGACTGCACAGACGCGGCAAGTCGTTTGACACCGACACTTGGCGCGCGTCGCGTTGTGTGCTCTCCAGTGTCTGCCGAAAATGTAAGCGTTCAGGGGGTGGCGACGCCCGGTGTGATTCAGGCGGGCACCAGCGAAGGCGCCTGAGCGCTTTCAGAGCCTAGAGCACGCAAAGAATCGTCAGGAGAGCCAGGACATCGCGCTGCTGCCAGCGCAAGGACTGGACGTTCGTCATGATGCCCTCTATGAAGCGGCTGCCGTGATGGCTGGCGGTGCCCAAGCTTGTCTTGCGCAGGATGACAGGATGCCGCAGCGCTTGTTCGGCGCGGTTGCCCGTTGGCTCGATGACCGCTGTATCGACGAAGGTGGAGTGTATCGGTATGAACTTAGTCTGACAGCACCTGGTTGTCAGAGGAACGCCCTCTACATGGCGACCGTCGCGGGGATAGTAAGCGTTCAGGGGGTCCAGATAGCGAAGACGCCGCGAGAAAGAACAAGTGGGCGCCCTGGCCCCGCTTGCCGGCTTTAGGTTTTTGGGAGAGCGTTTGCGGGATTCACTCCCGTAAACCCGGGGGCATTTTGTCGCCACGACGCCCGGCTCCGCCTGATTGTGGCCGCGAGGCGACTTTTTCTCTTGCGCGTCAACACCGCTGCTGGGAGCGTCCCAAGACGATCACGCACACCTAAAACAGGAGGCAATACACGTCCCCGTAGACCCCGCTGTACTGCTGAAACCTGAAACTGACATCTCGTCCGTAAAGCCACAGCGCATAAAGAAATGCACGGGCATTCTCCGACAGGTCATAATTTACAGTGCGCACGAGCGCCAGGTATCTCTGCTCCACTTCCGACGCTTCCGTTGAGGGAATACGCTCGAGCTGAGGATCGAATCCAAATGCAATACCGTCACCAATAGCAGCGTCAGCCGCGACTTCCTCGCAGACCTCCTGATAGGTGTAGACGCTGTACTCCTCGCCCCCATCTTCTGGCTCAACAGGCTCGCCAATGTGAATGACTTCCCGCCGGCAACGCTGCCCACCGAACACTCCGCTGAGGGTGCTCTCCGCATCCTGTGCGCTCACATTTCCGCCAGCAGCATTCCACGCTACCTTATTCTTCTTTAATGCTAGATTCAACCCTGGCAAATCGACCGCATCCGGCAGCGACAGAACTCCGTATATGCGATCCAAAAGGCGCAGGTCATCTTCCGAAAAATCTCCGAAGTGAGAACACACACCGCTCTGTTTTTCTTGAACATCTTGGCCCACCCCGGCTTGGCAAGCGGCTTGGCAAGCGATAAACGAAGCGGATAGCACCAGCATCGACAAACGAGCACTCAGAGCATCAGGCGAGCGGCCGCTGCATCGGCAAAGGTTCAGGGGATTCAGCATGCGAACACACCGCAGGAAAGCGCTAGCGTGCGCCCTGGCACCGCACGCAGCCTTAGGCCATCTCGTGGGCAGCGTGGTGTCCTGCCGAGTTGTTCTTTCCCGGAGCATTCTGTGTAAGCGTTCCCGGAGCATTCTGTGTAAGCGTTCAGGGGGTCCAGATAGCGAAGACGCCGCGGGAAAGAGCGAGTGGGCGCCCTGGCCCCGCGCGCAGCTTTAGGTTTTTGGGGGAGGGTTTGCGGGATTCACTCCCGTAAACCCGTGGGCATTTTGTAAAATGCCCCCTGAACAGATACCATTTTGTCTACTGGAGCATTGTCGCTTGTTAGACCCTCCTGAAAGCTTAACTTACCTCTTGAAGACTTGCAACGGATTAGAAGACAAACTCTAGCCGACCTCCTCCGAGCCGTCTGAGCACAGGCCATACAGCCGGCAAGCGGAATACGGTCCCATCATTGCGTTCGACCACCATCCAGGGTTTCTTTGGAAGAGCGCTACCTAGATTCTGGGCTAACCTATTGACATCCCAGTCGTGGACCTCTTTCTCATAGCATCGAATATCAACATTTGGGGTGTAACTGCTTAAGGTGCCGACAATTTGAAGGGTATGCAGACTGCTTGCGACCACACTCGACGGCTCTGGGGAGAGCGCGTTCGACGATGGTGGTCGCAGACCAGCAGAGCTGGTGTGTAAAATCGTAGCTCTCTCAAACTCTAGCATGAACCGGCTCAAGTGATGCGCGCACCACTGTGCGGTCGGTATGTCTTCCAGAGGAGGACATGCGGCGAAACCGGAAAAGACTGCTTGACTGTCAAGGTCGCGCAGGGCTGGGTTCCTTTCGTTAATTCGTTGTCGCGCAATTTCGGGGATTTCGGCGTGGAGGGCGGGAGTAAGCTCCCTCCGTTGCAGATAAACCTTCATAACGCGGCCATTTTCTATCTTGCTTACAGCCAGGCCCCTGTTCAGGGGTATGGTTTCCCGCGTTTCACCCACAAGAAATAGCTCACTTATGCCGAAGCAAACTATCGGGAGCGGGCCACTTGACTTGCCGTGCGACACGGGGGCTGCGTCTTCCAAGGGGAGTGCGCAGCCTGATAAAATCATTGCCCCCAAGAGGCATGCGTGTGTGAGGTGGCCTAAAGCTGCGCGCGAAGCCCCAGCTCCCACTTGCTCTTTCCTGCAGGGTTTCGGCCTTCTGAACCCCTGAACGCTTACACGCTTACAACGCTTACAACGCTT
>SLEO01000193.1 GCA_007124745.1 Myxococcales bacterium | reverse complement strand
GTAAGCGTTCAGGGGGTCGATAAAGCAAAAACTCGGCGGGAAAGAGCAAGTGGGTGCTGGGGCCCCGCGCGCAGCTTTAGGTTTTTGGGGACGGATGTTCGGGATCCACTCCCGAACATCCGGGGGCATTTTGTAAAATGCCCCCCTGAACGGTTACAGCGGACCGCGCTCCTAAGCGGGTATTCAGCGCGCAGCGTGGACTCGCAAGCTGGCAGCGCCCGCGCGTGCGCGTCAGGCGCCTGCGGCGGTACGTGCTTGAACGTGCCAGGCGTAGGCGAGCGCTAGCGACCGACCGCCCATGAGCGCAGCAAGGGCGAACCAAAGGCCCAAAGGCGAGCGCTGAACGTAGGCAATGGCCGCGACGCTGGCGAAGGCCGCGAAGGCGAAAAGCATGGCGTTGCGCAGAACACGGGCCTGACCCGTCCCGAGAAAAAGGCCGTCGTACACCCAGGCGGGGGCGCCAAAAAGTAGCGTCAGGAGGAGTCCGGGAAGTAGCGCCAGCGTCGGTGCCGTTAGCTCGGCTTGGGTGGTGAGCAGTCCGATCCAGAAGGTTGGCGCGGTGCTGAGGGCTAGGAGCGCTACCAGGGAGATGAGAAACGCGACGCGGAGCACCTGGCGGACGCGCGCACGCAACGCAGCGTGCTCGCCACAAGCCCACAGCACCCCAGCATACGTTTCCAGAGCGTGGGCGGCGCCGTCGCTCAGGAACGAGACGAACGAGTAAACGCGCAGCCAGAGACTCGTCGCCGCGAGCGCCAGCACCGACATCGATGCGCTCAGCCGCACGAGCAACGCGAACGCGGTGATGAGCACCAGGGTGCGCACGAAGAGGTCGCGGTGGAAGGCGAGCAGCCGCAGGAGGCGACGAAGGGTGGACCCTAGCCGCAACAGCAGCGCGCCCGGCACTCGCGCTGCGGCGCGTGTGTGGCGTTGATCGCGGCTATGCGCATTCGCATCGGCGCGACGTGGGACAGCCGGCGGGAGGCGGCGCTGAACGAAGAGGTGCGTGATGTAAAGCGCCCCGCTGACGGTGATGGCCGCTTGCCCGGCGGCGGTCGCGTAACCTGCACCAGCGGCACCCTGCCCCCAGTGCAGTACCAGCACGATATCGAGAACCGCGTTCAGGCCATTGCCCAAGACGGCAAGCACGAGCGCAGCGCGGGAGTGCCCAAGACCGAGCAGCCAACCGAGGATCACGAAGTTGGTCAGGGCAAAGGGGGCACCTAGGATGCGCGCGTAGAAGTAGCCGCGCAGGTCGCCGATAAGGCTCGTGGCGGGCGTGAGCGCGTATTCGCCCAAGGCGAGAATCCAGGGTGCGCAGGCCAGCATCAGGAGGCCGAAGCCCGCAGCGAGGATCAGATGGTCGCGCAGGGTGTCGCGGAGCTGAAGGCCGTTGCCTGCACCCCAGGCGCGGGCGGTCTCGCTGGTGACCCCCATGCGCAGAAAAGCGAGCGACCAGAGCAGGTAATCGAAGATCACGCCGGCAAGCGCCACTGCCGCCAGCGGCGCGGGCTCGGGCAGGCGGCCGAGCACGGCCACGTCCGTGAGCGATGCGAGGGGAATCGTGATGTTGCTAAGCGTATTGGCCAGCGCCAGGCCCCAAAAGGGGCGCAGTTTGGGCGGGCCCGCCGAATCATCGCGCATCGGCTTCTTCTTTCACACCTCGCGGCCGGGCCCAAGGGCTAATGCGCTGGGGTGATTGCAAACGGTTGAGGCGCTACGCGCATCAGGCCACGCCAACCGTATGCGAGGGTGAATGTGCGACCGGCCATCAGGACAGCAATGGCGTACCAGAGCCCAACGGCTGAACCGCTAAAGGAGGCGACTGCGACGACAACACCAAACCCAACGAAGGAAAGCGTGGTCGCATTACGCAGAATGCGCGCCTGGCCGAGCCCGAGGAAGAGACCGTCGTACACGCAGGCCGTGCCTGAAAAAAGCAGGGTGAGCAACAATCCGGGCAACAGGGTGAGCGCCGGCGCGGAGAGTTCGGGGAGGGTGGTCAGTAAGCCTAGCCAAAATAGCGGCGCGGCTGCCAGGGCTGCTATCGCGATCACCGAAACCAACAGTGCGACGCCGAGCACCTGCCGCAGTCGCGCATGTAGCACCGCAGGCTGACCTCGGGCCCATAGCACCCCGGCATAGGGCTCGATGGCAAGGCCCGGACCGCCGATCAAGAACGACATAAGCGTAAAGACGCGCAACCAGAGGCTCGTCGCCGCGACCATCAGCACCGACGTCGATGCACTCAGTCGCACGAGCAGGGCAAAGGCCGTGATGAGCATGAGGGTGCGCACGAAGAGGTCGCTATGGGAGGCAAGGAGTCGCAGCAAGCGCCGAAGGCTTAGTCGTACATCTGCGATGAACATCCGATAGCCGTGCGGTCTGCGTGATGCGCCGGCTTCACCATCATCCGGTGTTGGAAGACGGCGCCAAAGGATGAGGGACGAGATGTAGAGCGCCCCACCGATGGTAATGGACACTTGCCCGGCGGTGTCTGCGTAGCCCACGCCTGCCGCGCCTTGGCCCCAGTGCAGCACCAGGATGAAGTTTAGCGCGGCGTGTAGACCCTTCCCCGCAACGGCAAGCGCGAGGGCTGCACGGGAATGCCCGAGGCCAAGCAGCCACCCGATGATCACGTAGTTCACCAAGGCGCAGGGGGCTCCGAGAATGCGCGCCGAAAAATAAGCACGCAGGTCGGCGAAGAGGCTCGGGGCGGGGGTGAGCGCGTATTCGCTAAGGGCAAGAATCCCCGGCGCGCTGGCGAGCATCACTAGCCCTAGAACAGCGGCGAGAACGAGATGCTCGCGCAAAGTGTTGCGGAGTTGACTACCGTTGTCCGAACCCCAGGCGCAGGCGGTTTCGCTCGTCACGCCCATGCGTAGAAAGCCGAGCGACCACAGCAAGTAGTCAAATATGACGCCGGCGAACGCGACCGCCGCCAGCGGCTCGGGGTTAGGCAACCGGCCGAGCACGGCCACGTCCGTTAGCGAAGCTAGCGGAATCGTGATGTTACTGAGGGTATTTGCCAACGCCAAGCCCCAGAAAGGTCGCAGCTTAGGCGCCCCGGGCACATCGTCGGACATCTAGCCCTTCTTCCACACCCTGCGCCTAACCCCAAGGGCCACGCCTACTTTGCTCCGCCTCATTTGCCGCGCGCATCCAAAGGCAGGCGAGCTCAGCGCTCACGCCGTGCACCCCTTTGGCGCTTGACTCTGCTGTCAAGGAAAGAGCCAGCGGACGACCTTAACGGGGGGGGGGGTGGCGATTAGGCCGCGGTGGTCGGCGGTGAATCCGGCGTCGCGCAGGACGATGGGGCGAGGGAAGACGCGGGCGGGCTCGCCGTTGATGGTTCCGGCAGGAAGCTCGCGACGAACATGTACCAGTTCTTTGGCTTCAAAGCACCTCAGCCAAGCGCGAGCCTGCGAGGTCTAGCTACTAAGATTGCACGACGACGATTTCCCGCCTCGGTCCGATACCTCGAGATAATAAACCTCGTCGGTTTGATAGTTGAATCTACTGGTACTATTTACCGCATATCTGACGTTCGGAACCAGAAAGCGCAAACCAGAGGTAGCGCCGAGGACTGCAATGCATCGTTGCGGTCCACAAATCAAGCGGGCGTGGTCGGTCCCAAGGACACTAGACT
>SLEO01000027.1 GCA_007124745.1 Myxococcales bacterium | reverse complement strand
GCAACTTCCGGCGTCATCGGATGCTGGTTAGCCACCCCGCGGATACCATCCGTCCCAAAAAGCTTACGTTCGTTGTTCTCTGCCATGACTTCTCATTCCAAGCAGGCGCCTCAGCGCCCGGGACTATGATCAGCGCCGCTCGCCGCCTGCAGGGGGACCCTCGTGTTAGCGGACCCCTCGCGGAACGTCCACCACTCGACATCGCCTTGCGACTTGGGACCTCAAGGAACCTGAGGGAGCCTTCGACGCAGAACGGGGAGTGCCCATGCAGCATGCTCGCGAACGCGCTCCGACGGGTGAGTGGCCGCCACCCGCGCCAGCAACGCCTCGTGTTCGGGTCCGCCCGCATTGCCGAGCACGATGGCTGCGTTCGCGGCGAGCCCTTCGCGCTTAGCGCGCCGAAGCGGTGACCCCAGAGTCAGCGCGTCGAACGCTGCCTCATCCTGGTCTAACCACTGCGCCGCGCTTGATTGGGTCAAAGCTAAACGCGGCGCGAATGGCTCCAGGGTGTCCGGGTCGAGACTTCGGCGCTGGCCGCGGTTGTAGGGGCAGACATCCTGACAAGCGTCGCAACCGAAAAGCCAATCCCCTACGCCTTCCCGTAGCGGCTCGGGAATGGGCTTGCGGGTCTCGATGGTGAGGTAGGCGATGCAGCGGCGCGCATCGAGGCGTCCGGGCCCCACGAACGCCCGCGTAGGGCAGACATCAAGACACAAGCGGCATGTGCCGCAGCGCGACGGTTGCGGCCGGTCCACGGGCAACGGCGCCTCAGTGACAAGCGCTCCCAGGAACACGTGCGAACCTACCCCCGGAACGATTAAGCAGCAGTTCTTGCCCACAAAGCCGAGGCCGGCGCGCACCGCCCAAGCCCGTTCGAAAATGGGCAAGCTGTCGACGCCGGCCCGGCTGCGGTAGCCCGCCGCCTCCAGCGTGAACGCCAGCTTCCGCAAGGCTTTGCCGAGAACGCGGTGGTAGTCGCGCCCCCCGGCATACTTGGCCACCCTCCCTGGGCCAAGGTCGATGTCCTGCTGCTGCGGATACGCCCAAGCCAGCATCACCACCGAACGCGCCGTAGGCAGCATCCCAGGGTGCCGAGGCCAGCGCCGCACCGCCGCATGGCGCTTCATGTACGCCATCTCCCCATGATAGCCCGCAGCTAACCACGCCCGCAGCTGCTCCCCCTCGGGCCCAAGCCGCGTCGCCCGCGCCACCCCCAGCGCACAAAACCCCAGCGCCCGCGCCTCCGCCTCAAGCTCCCGCTTAAGCGGCGCAAGCGCCCCCCGCCGCCGACTCCGCTCACCCTCAACCCGCATCATCATCCGTCACCCCTCCGGCCCCGGCTAGAGACCCCGCAGTGCCTTATGCCACGTGCTCTCCACCGGGCGCGGCAACGAAACGTTCTTCCAAAAGCCGCTCACGTTTTTTGAGTTACCTACGTGCGCCGCACCACTGCGCCGTTGGCTGCTGGCCCGTTGGACGGTCGATGTCCGGGATCAACTCCTCGCCCGGCTACGGAACGCTTCGGCCGAACACGCCTCGCTGGACTCCCCTGCGTGCCAGTGTTGCGCGAGACAACAGACGCAACGCGCATGCCCAGCCGTGCGAGGTGCCCGGACGCGCTCACTATGAACTGATACAATGCGCAAACACGATGGCACGGGCCTCAGGGCGCCGGTGCAAGCCAGTTGACAACTGTTGCATTACGCAATGCATAAACTTGAGATACGTAAGTTTAAAGGACGTCGCACGCCTCACCCTCGGAGTGCAGCTGCTACTACGGTCGTTTACCCAAAAGCGCAGAATGCCGCCGTCGTTTACGGCACCGGTACCCCGCGTATTCTGTCAACTAAGCGCCTTAGCTCGTCCGCCGCCTCAGATTCGCGTCCAAAAAAATGCCCAAGCAACGTGCGGAAAACGTCATCTGGTCGCAACGAGATGTGGGCGTCCGCGACAGCAGCAATCTTCGCCTTTGTATCCTGCGCATCCGCAACAGTTTGCGGCAACTCACCGTCGAGAAGCGCGGCCGCCGCCTCCGTACTCCACACCAGATCCTCTGGGATATCAGCCGGAAGGAACAAGGTGCGCTCGCGCAGAAAGTCGAAGTAGCGAAGACCACATTCCTCGCTAGCGAAGGGCAGCCGCGGTCCCTTCTCGTCACGACCCTTCGTGAGTTCCTGCGCAAGCTTCGTCATCTCGAGCAGGTCTCGCGGTATATACTTCGGCGCGGGTACGTCCGAGGAGAAGCGCTGGTCCCCGTCAAAAAGCACCCACACATCCCAATTCACACCATCCGCATAGGCCTGGATCGCACGCCACATGCCCGAAGCCCCGCCGGGTCGAACGATGACATGGACCTCCTCAAGCGCTTGGCGAGCATACTTACGGAACGCCGCTTCAAGCGTATCTCGAGCACGCGCATCTTCAACAAAGACAGTCTTTCCTCGCGGAAGATGGCCGATTTCGTTCAGCGCTTCCTTGGGTGTATAATCGTCTCGTATGAGAACCTGCCCGGATTTATCAGTAAGCAGGGTGCGTATCGCGCTCTGTGGCAGCGGTTCCGACAAGTATTGAGAATGCGTTGCAATGACTATCTGTAGATGTTTTCGAGCTGCATAGTGGCACAGAAACTCGAGCAATCGCTGCTGAGCCTGCGGATGCAGAGAGGTCTCGGGCTCGTCAAGCAACACGAGCGTTCGCTCCTTGGCCTGTAGAATTCGGTGAACAAGTATGGCTGCCGCAGATTCTCCGCTACCCGCGAAGGCATCCGAGTAGCCGTCCACAAGGGCCGGGGTGCGAAAGCGAATCGTGTAACCAGCGTGCCCGTGGAGGATGTCGTGGTGGACTATCCAACCCTCCCCATAGTCACGCCCGAGAATGTAGCGAAGGCAACTAAGTGCCTCCTCTCCCATCTCGCTATCTGGATCCTCAAGCTTCTTCCGAATGAAACCTGCGCGACTGCGAAGGTAATCCTGAGGCCTGTACATGCGCCGAAGGCTTTCTTTACGGTCGTACCTCTGGAGTTTCTTCAGGTGGGCCGGGTCCGGGAAGTAGAGGTATTTGTCGAACGCTGGCAGCTCGGCACGAAAGTCGAGATACAGAACCTCCAGTTCAATCGGTGTTTCACGTTGTGCATTGGGTGGGAAACCGTACGCACCCGACGGCTTTATCGGTTCCCAATAATCGGGATCGCGTATGTCGCGCGGGGCTCGTGCCTTGATGCACTCTACTTCGCACTCGTCGCGAAAGAATGCGTGCACGACGCTCTGTTTGCGACCGTCCGTCGTCTCCGGGATCGCATCAAGTTTGGTTTCAAACCAATACTCGCTGATGGTTCTCCTTAATGGACTACCTGCCAGCGCGTGAAGTATCGAACTCTTATTCGTGCCGTTTTTTCCCAGAAGGACGGTGACCGGAAATCCGAGCTGAAGCTCCTCATCACGCTTGATGGAGCGGTACTGAGCGAAGCGCAGCCGCCGAATATGCGGCAGCTGGTTTTTCAGAGCCCTTAGACTCTTCTTCAAGGAGTCGTAAGGGCAGTCGGATTGAGACTTCTCAAAAGGTCCCTGGCGCGGCGAGACGCTAGGGGATCGACAGGGGCGAGGATCTGTGATCTAAGGTTCGTGTGACGGACGACGGGCAGGACGAGCGGATAGCGGAACTT
>SLEO01000341.1 GCA_007124745.1 Myxococcales bacterium | reverse complement strand
CTCGCGGGTGAGATGAGCGGCCACATCTTCTTCGCCGATAAGTTCTTCGGCTTTGACGACGCCATCTACGCGACGCTGCGCCTGGCTGAAATCGTAAGCGCCCGGCAAGTGAAGGTCTCCGAACTGATCGCGGACCTGCCGACGCGCTTCACGACACCCGAGCTGCGCACGGAATGCCCCGACGCGCTCAAGGTCAGCGTGGTGCAGGCGGTGACCGAGCACTTCGCCAAGACCCACGAGGTGAACCGTTTAGACGGTGCGCGCATCACCTTCGGCGATGGTTGGGGTCTCGTGCGCGCGTCCAATACAGGCCCGGTGCTCGTCACGCGCTTCGAGGCCAGCAGCGAAGCCGAGCTTACGGCCATTCGCGACGAGGTTGAAGCGGTACTTTCGCGGGTCATTGCCGAAAAAGTGAATGCCTAGATGGTAAGCGTTCAGGGGGTGGATAACGCGAAAACGCATCGGGAAAGAGCAAGTGGGTGCTGGGGCCCCACGCGCAGCTTTAGGTTTTTGGGGGAGGGTTTGCGGGATTCACTCCCGCAAACCCCGGGGCATTTTGGAGAATGCCCCCCTGAAAGGTTACCCTAGATGTGGGCCGCCCAAGTGACGACCGCAGCACTTTGCGCAGGTCCTTGAGAGTGGGACCGAAGGCGAGCAAGCGCGGCGGAGGCCCGGCAAAACCGGCGTCTGGCGCCGACTCGCTGCTATCTGCAACGAGAAAAGTGAAGTCTGTCAGCGGTCCTGGACGGGTGAACGTGAGCGCGCTCGCTGAAGCCCTCGAGCGGTGGTTCGCGACGGCTGCGCGTGATTTGCCCTGGCGCCGCCGCGCGGACCCTTACGCCGTGTGGGTGTCCGAGGTGATGCTGCAGCAAACCCAGGTGGCGACGGTCCTCCCGTACTACGAGCGTTTCATGATGCGTTTTCCGACGCTCGCGGCGCTCGCTGCGGCGAGCGAGGAGGAGCTACTCGGCGCCTGGGCGGGGCTTGGCTACTACCGGCGCGCTCGGCTGCTTCATGCAGGGGTGCGTGAAGTCATGGCCCGGTACGGGGGCGAGCTGCCCGCTGCGCGCGAGGCCCGCCAAACCCTACCGGGAATTGGGCCGTATACCAATGGCGCTATCGGATCCATCGCCTTCGGAGAGCGCGAGCCTATCGTTGACGGCAACGTAGCGCGCGTGCTCTCGCGCTTGCTGGGTTTGGACGCGCCGCTCGGAAGCCGTGCGAGCACGGAGGCGCTCTGGGCATCCGCGACGCAGCTTGTCGAAGCGGCCACGCAGCCCAGCGCCCTTAACCAAGGCCTCATGGAGCTCGGTGCGCTCGTATGCACGAAGCGTAAACCCCGCTGTGACGCCTGT
This sequence comes from Myxococcales bacterium, assembly GCA_007124745.1. Classification (GTDB taxonomy): domain Bacteria; phylum Myxococcota_A; class Polyangia; order Polyangiales; family SLQV01; genus SLQV01. Next base: position 2,321 of record SLEO01000341.1, on the reverse strand, counting down.
CCTTGGGCGGACGCCTGCGTCGCGTTTGCGCAAGGTCTGACCGCCCAGCTCCCAAGACCCAAGCCGAGAGTGGCTCAAGCGCCCGTGGCGCTGCTCGCCTACGTGCTTGAAACCGATGGCGGGGAAGTGCTGCTGGAGCAGGCGACGGGCAATCTATTTCGCGGTTTGTGGTCGCCGCCGCTGCGTTCGGAGCCCGACAGAGCACTCATCGATTCGGCCGTAGCGTGGACTGAAGTTGGGCGCGTTACCCATGTTCTTACCCACCGCAGGCTCGACGTGCGCGTGCTTCATGGTCACATCCACCCGGCTGTCGAAAACGCTACGTCGATGCCGGAGCGCGCTGCTATCCCGAGTGAGCCGGGCGCATTCCACGCCCTAGGTTCTGTGGGGGATGCGGCGGCGGGAATGCAGAGGTTGTGCGCCAATGCTTCGGCGCCGCGCCGGTGGGTTCCCCTGACACGGCTTGAGGCTATACCCATGTCTCGTTTGGCGCTGAAGCTCCTTGAGCTCCTGCCGCGTCTCGACGATGCTCAACTCGCGATGGAGCTAGCGTGAAGTTGACAAGCATCAGCGCGTATAGGTCGCTGAGCTTGTAGTACCGGCGCTCGAGATGAAAACGCAGCAGAAAACACCTGTAGGCCCGCGGCTTGAAGCGTTGCTGCGCGCGGCGCTGCGCGCCCGAAAGCCCATCTTGCTTGAAGGCGCCACGGGCATTGGCAAGTCGCACATCATCGCGACGGTTGCGGCTAGCCTAGGTTGGGAGGTGCGCGTGCTCGACCTTAGCCTGCTCGAGCCCCCGGACTTGGTGGGGTTGCCCGTGATCGAGGCTGGCGTGACGCGCTACGCTCGCCCGGCTATTTTGCCCACGGAGGGCGAGGGCGTTCTACTGCTAGAAGAACTCAATCGCGCGGAGCGCTTCGTGCAGCAGCCGGCGCTTCAGCTCCTCAGCGCCCGCTCCCTTCACGACTACCGCCTCCCGCCGGGCTGGGTCTGCGTGGCGGCGGTTAACCCCGAGGGCGAGGGCTACGATGTGACCGCGCTCGACCCCGCGTTGCGGTCGCGGTTCTTGGTGCTGGGCGTCACCGCCGAGCGCAGCACCTGGCTGCAGTGGGCCCAGGCGGCAGCGCTGCACCCCGCCGTCATCAATGCGGTGCGCCGACACAGCGATGCCTTCGCGGTCGCTTCACCGCGGGCCTACACCTACGCCGCCGAGGTGCTCGCCGCTTTAACGCCTGCGGAAGCCGAGGACGAAGCGCTCGTCTTGACGCTGCTCTCGGGCTACCTGCCGCCGGCGATGGCGGCTGCCGTCGCGCTAGCGCTCGGCAGCGAAGCGGACGGTCTCGACGTCTCGGAGTTCCTGGGCAGAGATGCTGCAGCGGGTCACGCCCAGTTGCGCGCCTGGCTTAAGCAGGGACGCAGCGATGCGGTCATCGAGCTGAGCCGGCGCCTTGAAACGCTCTTCGCCGGTGCCGAGTTCGGCGCGCTCTGGGCGAGCGATGCCATCACGGACGCCAGCTTGCGCAAGCTGCTCGCTATCCTGCCCGGCGACACCCGCGAACAGCTCCAATGCACCCTGGGGCGCAACCCCGCGGCCCTCCCGCTCCTGCCCGAGGCCGCCGAGCAGCTGCTACCGAAGCTCGCAGAGGGCGGCGCCTCCCTGAAGGCGCTCGAAAGCTGGCTCAAAGAACCGACACAGCATCACCAGGTGCACCTGCTCATTACCGGCCTTGTCCTCTGGCTGAAGGGCGATGCCCTCGCCACGGTGCGCCGCAGTCACGCCCTCCGGCGCGGCCTCGGCGCCGTCCTCGCGACAGTCGGTATGGACTACGCCATGCCCCTAGTAGACACCCTCCGCGCCACCGGCATCACCCCCATCCGCCCCACGTAGGTGGGCATTCATAAGGTCACGCCAGCATGTTGAGGGGATTTGAGGGGGTGGTGGGGGAGGCTTGGCGGCGCTACCCGTTTTATGCGGCGGTGCTGTCTAAGTTGCGCTGGCTGGAAGATGCTTCGGTGTCGTCTATGGCCGTGAGTTTCGATGGGCGCGACTTTTTCCTGCACGTCTCGCCGAGCTACTTCGCTGCCTTTCCCGAGTATCGGCTCGGGATTTTGCTTCATGAGGTGCACCACGTGGTGCTTGGCCACCTCACGCGCCCGGATCTGCGCGCAGACCAAGCCGCCGCGCCTGAGCTGCTCGAACTCGCCAAAGAGATGAGCGCGAACGAGTACATCTGCGAGCCGCTGCCCAACCCCGTGACTTGCGCGCCCTATGCAAGCCTCGGCATCAAGGAGGGGCAGTCGACGCTAGAGCGCTATCGGCT
>SLEO01000325.1 GCA_007124745.1 Myxococcales bacterium | reverse complement strand
ACTTCCGCCGGGCTCTTGCGCATCAAGAGCGACACCAGCATCACGTTTAGGCCCACGCTCTTGCCGGCGCCCGTGGCGCCCGCCACGAGCAAGTGGGGCATGCGCGCCAAGTCCGTCAGCGCGGGAATGCCGAAGATGTCTTTGCCCAGCGCCATCGGCAGGGCGCCTTGGTGCGCGTCCCATTCGGGCGTCTCGAGGACGCTGCGCAGCGCAACCATCTCCCGCACCGGGTTCGGCAGCTCGAAACCTACACGCGACTTGCCCGGAATAGGCGCGACGATGCGCACCTTGGCAGCCGCGAGCGCCATCGCCAAATCGTCGGCGAGGGACGCGATCTTGGCGACTTTGGTGCCGCTTTCGGGCTCGAACTCGTACATGGTGACGACGGGCCCCGGGTGGATTTCGTCCACCCTTCCCGTGACACCGTAGGCCGCCAGCTTATCCACAAGCCTTGCGGCCTGCCCCCGCAGGTGCGCTTCATCTACCGCCGTCACCACCACCGGCGGAGCATCAAGGAGGGTCGCTGGCGGCAACACGAAGCTGCCGGTCAGCGCGCGAGCCGAACCGCGCGCTGGAGCGAGATCCGCAGTGTCGGCGGCTGTAGGGCCGGCGCTGTGGCTGGCGCGCGCCACCTTCGCCAATGGCGCCAAAGGCTGGCTTTCGGCTGGGTCAAGGTCCTCGGCCTCCGCTGAAGGCTCATCCGCAGTCTGCTGCGTATCCTGACTTAACGACCGCTTCCGTGGGCGCGCGATGCGCGGACCACCGGCTTCGCCCGAGGGCGGAGGCACCGTGGCGTCTTTCCTGGCCGCCGCGCCAGCACCCGGACTGGCGGCGGCCGTGGCTTCTGCGGCGGCCAGCTCAATCGCAGCGCGCTCCTCTCGGGCCAGAGCCCTTGCGGCGCGCTGCCGGCGCCAAACCACCCCAAGTTGGTCTAGCCCCCGGCCCGCCACCCGCGCGCTCGCCGCGCCTCCAGCCGCCAGCACAGCACCAAGCCCCGTGGCGCCTGCCGCGGCGATGCGCAGCAGTGACAGCCGTGTGCGCAGCATCATCAAGCTCAAGCAGAGCGCGCCTCCCAAAACGAACGTGCCCACCCGACCAAAAAGCGCTTGCGCCAGCTCGCCTAAAATCATGCCCACGACGCCGCCCCGGCTAAGTTCGGGATCAAGCACGTGGGCCATCGCCGCGATCGCAAGCGCGATGGCTAACGTTGACGCAAGCGTGGTAGCGCCGAGCAAGCTTGGCCGGCCCAGTGTCCAGCGATAGGCCGCAAGGAGCAGTTCAAGCGGCACTAGCCAGGACGCGATACCCAAGGCCTGATACAGCTTGGTGGCAAGACCCTCGCCCAGGGCGCCGGCGAGCGGTGCCGCGCCCCCGCCTGAGGGCTGGCCGGTGCTGTCTAATCCGGCGAGGGCAAGCACGAGCCAGCACGCCAGCGCCGCCGTGAGTACACCGAGAAGCTCATGGCGGGGGGCGGAAGGCGGGTATGCCGCGCGGGATTGAGCAACCATAAGGAACGGTGAAACCTAGGCCAAAAACGCGCGCCTGGTCAACTTCGGGCCCGTGTTAGATCTCGCAGGCTCTTGGCTAACGAGTGCACGACGGACTCGCGCGAATCCTCATGAAGGCACGGGTTCTTGAGGGGAGCTGGGTGCACTGTTGCGTCGCGGTAGCTCTGGGCACTAGACTGCGGCGAGTCCCCGCGACGCTTAGGCGGACTACCCCACTTGCGGTCAGCGCGGTGGAGCTAGGCGCGCGGTCCAGGGCTTGATGGCATCTCTGCTTTCGCAGGGACGTGCGCGGCATGACAGGAGCAACCCCTATGGTGAAGGTATCGACGTCAACCCCACTCGCTGCAGGCGCACGCGCGCCGCTAGCGGGTCACGCTCACGCCACTCGATACCGTGGTGCCTCCGCCGGGCTGCTACTGCCTCTTCTCGCCGTACTAAGCGGTGCCTGCGCCATCAACGAGCGCGACATCGAGACCTGGAAGGGCACGGTCAAGGGGCCTGGAAAGATCGTCGCGGTGCTACAGAGCGAGCGTTACGCGCTGCCTCTTAGGTCGCAGGCCGCGCTGGCATTGGTCGAGGTCGACCGGTCGGATATCGATGGCGTCGTCGAACTGAACCACGCGTTGCAGACACTGCCGGAAGCCCGACGTTCGGTGGTGCTCGGCGCGCTTGTGCCGAGGCTTGTCGAGGTGCTGCGGGCGGGCCACAAGCCCGACGAGGAAGTGAGCGCCGTTGACCGGGCGCTCCAAGTTCGCGCCAAGGATGCCGCCTACATGCTCGTCAATGAGACACCGGCTGCGGACCGCGCCGTCCTCGTCGAAGCGATGACCGGCTGGTACGCCGCCGACTTCGACCGACGCGCGCTCGCGGGCAACCACAGCGTCGAACAGGTCATGCGGCGCCTCGGCCCCGAGTCCGCGATGGATTTCGTCGAGGCCATGCGCTCGGACATGCCCGCCGCCGCCCTCGTCAAGGCCACTCAGCTTATCGCCGAAGTGGGCAACGAGGATGCGCGCAAAAAGGCCGCCACCAAGCTTGTAGCCCTCTTCAAAGAGATGTCCTCTGAAGCCTACATGAAGCGCCTTGAAGGCCGCGTGAAGGAGCAGGTCGAACGCACCGGCGGTGATACAAGTGAGGCTCGCATCAAGTCTATCGCCAAGCTCAATCAGGTCGCTTTTGTCATCGACGGCGCGCTTGGGGCGATGAAGCACGTCTCCTCCCACGAGCCCGTACGCTCCTTCCTGAAGGAACTCGCGTTCTCCGATGCGACAGGCGATGAAGCGCAGGAAATGCGCAAACAAGCGCTGGCGTCGCTAGCCAACCAGCTGACGGAGAGCAGCGTCGAGCCCTTGCTCGCCCTCGCCACCAATGAAGCACAGCCAAGTGCCGTCCGCGATCTCGCCTTCGACCGTTTGGCGGACCTGCGTTCCCTCCAGGCCGTTGAAGCGCTGTGGCCCCTCGTCGAGAGCGCGAGCGACAATCGTGTGCGCTGGCGTGCGGCGGAGATCGCCCTCGCAAGCGGCGGGACGAAGGGTGTTCCCACCTTTTTTGACAAGCTCCCCGACGGCCCCAGCGTGGGCTACACAGAAGACGAGCTTGAGATGTACGTGACCCGGCTCGTCCAGCTATCCCCCTCGCCAAAGAGCGAGGTCATCAAGCAACTACGCTCGCCCAAGTGGTTTAACCGCGTCATTGCGCTGCGGTTTCTCGCGCGGGAAGGCAGCAAAGAGCAGCTCGCCGCCGTCGAGCGCCTCACGAACGACGCCGCCAAACCTCGCGGAGACTATTGGGACCCCGAACTCACCGTCGGCAAGATTGCCAAGGGCGCGGTAGCCGAACTCAAGTCCCGCACCGAAGAACCCAAGAGCTAGCCGCGACACGCTTACGGTCTCGGCTCGCTTACGCTCTCGCCAACAGGCCCGCTTGTTTGTTACGCTTTAGCAGAGGCAGGTGAGTGGCTAATGAGGTGACCCGTTGGGGACCCTAGCCCGGCCGCGTGACCAGCCTTACGGTTCTGACACAGCATGGCGAGTCCTACGGATAAATCGACCCGCACCTTTCGCTGCCGCGACGTGTTCTGGGAAGTCTTCGAGCAAATGAGCCAGGAGCTCGAATGCTCCGTGGACTACTTGGTCAACGACGCCATGCGCCAGTACGCCCGCAACCGCGGCTACTT
>SLEO01000283.1 GCA_007124745.1 Myxococcales bacterium | reverse complement strand
CTGGACCCTGAGCGATCCCCTCACTAACTCGAGACGCAGAAAACCGCGGGGAAATGGGCCTGGAGTAAGTATGGTGGGGTGGGTGGGTCCGCGCACGGAAGGCCCATTTCCCCGCGGTTTTCGTCCCCCAGGCTGATTGAGGGGATGGCTCAGACCTGGACCCCCTGAACGCTTACAGTGAACTTAGCCAGAACCCGTTCTCCGATGTCGCTCAAAGCAAGGGGAAAAGGGAGCAACGCTACAGCGGCTAGAGGCCGAGGAGGGTTAGGGTGCGGGCAGCTAGGTTGTGGCCGGTGAGTTCGGCCATTTGGCGGAGGCCTGTGGGCGAGGTGACGTTGACCTCGGTGAGCTTGCCGCCGATGACATCGAGGCCGACGAAGACGAGGCCGTCGGCGACGAGCCGCGGCGCAAGGTCGCGGCAGATGCGCGTGTCATCATCGGCGAGACCAGCGAGTGCTACGCGGCCGCCGACGTGTATGTTTGAGCGTACATCGCCGCCCTGGGGCACACGCCAGATGGCGCCGATAGGCTCGCCGGCGACGAGCAGGATGCGCTTGTCGCCGCGCACCACCTCCGGCAGGAAGCGCTGCAGCATGACGGAGAGCGTGCCCTCTCGGGTCTGACTGTCGACGATCGAGCCGAAGTTGGGATCGCCCTCGCGCAGTAGGAAGATGCCGCCACCGGCGTAACCATCAATGGGCTTAAGCACCGCTTGTCCGCCGACGTCGCGCACAAACGCCTCGATGTCTGAACGCGCGGCGCAGACTGCGGTCTCCGGCATCAGGTGAGAAAAGTGACACGTGTAGAGCTTCTCGTTCGCATCACGTAGGCCGCGGGGGTCATTGACGATGCGCACGTGGGGCCGCGCATGTTCAAGCAGCAGCGTTAGCCATAGATAGCCCGCGTCGAAGGGTGGATCTTTGCGTACCCAGATGAGGTCAAACTCAGTGGGCGCTTTGGTCTGCAGCTCGCCCAGAAGGAGCGGCGGGTGGGCGAGCGCGCCCGATGCCGCACTCGCATTCGCCGCAGCGCTCGCTGTGGAACTCGCTGGAGAGCAGGATGCAGGTGGCAATATGGGCGCGCAGGTTATCTGAAGCCGTGAGGGCTTCTCCGGCCGGCTCTCCAAGCGCACGCCTGAGGCGAGGGCGTGCCAGGCCTCGCCTTTTTGCGCCTGGACCTCGCGCACCAGCCCGTAGGTGGTATCCTCTGCCACCGCAATCCGAGAGACCGGGTCCATGATGAAGAGGATACGCATAGGCGCTCAGGTAGCATTGGCCCTCGCTCTTCACCAGGGCGCCAGCCTGTACTTCACCGAAAACGCAGCAGAAGCGCAGTACGCGCCGAGCGCCGTTTTCAACCAGTACGCCGTCGCCGCCGACCACAGCGACGGCGCCGCCGCCGGCGCGGCGATGCTCGCCCTCGGCGGCAACGCCGCCGATGCCGCGGTTGCCGCGATGCTCGCCTTAGGCGTCGTGCACCCTGCCTCTAGCGGTCTCGGCGGAGGCGGTTACGCCCTCGTCTACGATGCGAAGTCCGGCCAGGTTGCGGCTATCGATTTCCGGGAGACAGCGCCGGCGAGCGCCTACCCGGAGATGTTTGTCGACGTTCAGGATGCCACGGATTCTGGGCCCCTAAGCGCCGCCTCTGAATACGGTGGCAAGGCGGTCGCCATCCCGGGTGAACCGGCAGGGCTTGCGTTGCTGCACGCACGCTTTGGTCGCCTCGACCGCGGCATCGTGACGGCGCCGGCGCTGCATCTGGCGGAAGACGGATTCATCGTCTCGGACCATCTCGCCATGCTCAGCGAGATTTTCGGGCCCCAGCTCACCCGCGACGAAGACAGCGCGCAGTGGTTTCCGGACGGCGCAACGGCGCTCGTCAGCGGTGCGAGGCTGCGGCGCCTCGACCTTGCAGAGACGCTTCGGCGTTTCGCCGCCAGCGCCGACCGCGACTTCTACCGCGGCCCCATCGCCCAGGCGCTCATGCGCCGCATCAACGCGGCCGGCGGCAAGGTGACGCTCGCGGACTTCCGCGGCTACGAAGCCAAGGTGCGTCCCCCCGTGCAATCGGCGCACTTCAACTACCGCTGGGTATCGGCGCCTCCGCCAAGCTCAGGCGGCGTGATTCTGCTCCAGGCGCTTGGCCTCTTGGAGCATTGGCTGACTCCAGGGCAGCCCATGCGTAGCGATGTCTTGGTTCACGGGGTCATTGAGGCCTTCAAAGGGCCCTTCTGGGACCGGCAGCGCTTTATTGGCGACCCGGATTTCGTTGCGGTACCTATCGATCAGCTCCTCAGTCCGCGCCGCACCGCCTTTCGCGCCGCACGCTTTCACCCGCTGCTCGCCCAAGCCAGTCCGGAATATGCCGCACCCATTGTTGGCTACCGCGATCCGCTCGCCCGCGTTCCCGAAGGCGACGGCACCGCCAACGTGTGCGTCGTGGATAGCCTGGGCAATGCGGTGGTCGTGACGAGCACGGTTAATCTACCCTTCGGCGCCCGCATCGGCGCGCGTGGCATCATTCTCAACAACGAGATGGACGATTTCTCCGTGCCCACGGCTGCCCAGCTACAGAGCGCAAGCGCCGCGACGACGGACGCGGGCGGAGCCAAACAGGCCAAGAGCGGTGCGGGCGCTTCCTCCGGCGCGCAGGCCCCCAAACAGCCAGCAAGCGCAACGCAGCGCGCTTCCGCCAAACGGGCCGCCGAGCCTGCCCAAATCGATAACCTACCCCGACCTGGGCAGCGGCCGCTGTCTACGTTGGCGCCCACGCTTGTCTTCGACGCCCAAGGCCTCGCGCTGTGCATCGGCGCTTCCTCCGGGGGCACGCGCATTGTTTCCGCCGTGACGCAGGTTGCCCTGCAAACCCTCGTCGCCGGTCTCGACCCGCGTCTGGCGGTGAGCGCCGGCCGCATCCACCACCAAGGCCCGGGCGAGGACCTTGTGCGCACCGAACTCTTCCAGCCCCTTGCCCCAGAAGTTGAGGCTTCGCTCGTTGCCCGCGGCCACCGCCTCGACCCCATCAACTACGCCGCGGCAGTACAGCTCATCCGCGTGGTCCACGACCGCGGTGAGACCCAGCTCGTCGCCGTTACCGACCCGCGCAAACCCAGCGCCCCTGCCGGCCGCTAGCGGCTACTTCGCTGCGAGGGTGCGCAGCGTGTACTGGGCGGCCTGATCGTAGCTCTCGATGGTCTGGCGCTCGATAAAGCCCTCTATCAGGCCGCCGACGCCGAACATCTTCACTTCGACGGACATCTCGCAGATACGGCGGCAGGCTTCATCGCCATCGGGCTCTACCCAAAAAGCGCCTTTGATCTGCACCTTGTCCTTGAAGCGCGGCACTTCGATATCGAAGATGTAGCGCTTGGTCTTGGCGTCGAAACGGCCGCGTTCCAGATACACCAAGTCATCGCCGATGATCTTCTTCACCGCGCCGGGCATATCGCTCTTCGGCTTGCTCTCGATGGTCCGGCGCCGCGAGCCGTCTGCCTCGGTCACTTCATCACTAATCTCGTAGCGTTCGAAGCCTAGCTCTTCGAGATAGAACTTCTTGTTGAACGCCTCGTCGAAAAAGAGCGTGTCCCAGTAAGCCTCGGCGCTGATTGGAAAACGGTGATCGACTTTAAAGGTTCCCATAATGCTCTCCGCTGAAAGAGAACCTCTAGCACACCGCGGCCTGCGTTCGCACGCGCCGGCTCAAGCCTCGCTGGCATCCTCATCAACGCAGCGGCACAGTAGTACGGTGATGTTGTCGTCACCGCCTTCGCGATTGGCTTCGTCGATAAGCGCCGTCGTCAGTGCGTCGAGATCATCCGGGTAGCGCTTCGCGAGACGCAAAATGGCTTCATCGCTGAGCATGTTCGTCAGGCCGTCGGTGCAGAGAACGTAAAGGTCGCCCGGTTTCGACTGGTCGTCGCAAATGTCGACCACGACGCTTTCTTGCATACCGAGCGCGCGCGTAATGACGTTCTGCGGCAAATCGCGGCGCTGACTCTCGGTCAACGGCGGCATGACCAGCAAGTAATCATTCACCAGCGAGTGGTCGCGGGTTAACGCTTCGATCGCGCCCTCGCGAATACGATACGCGCGGCTGTCGCCGACATGGGCGATGTACATCCGGCCGTCGCTCGGCGAGAAGAGCGCGCCGACCACGGTGGTGCCCATGCCCTGCACGTCTTTGCGCTGGGCGGAAGCATCAAAAATCCGCCGGTTGGCAAGCTTGATGGCGCTCATCAAGCGGTTCTGCGAGACGCTGAGATTCGGGTCGAAATCGAAGGGCCAGGTGGCGTCTTCCCGCGCAGTCGCCTCGAAAAAGTCGCGGATGGAGTCCGTCGCAAGCTTGCTCGCGACATCGCCCGCTCGGTGTCCCCCCATACCGTCGGCCACGACGTACAGACCGTAGGTATCCACCGCACAGAAAGCGTCTTCATTCACGGATCGCTTCTGGCCAACGTCCGTTCGACCCGCGTATTGCAACAGCATAGGCTTCGGGCCAGAGCTAGGCGGTGACTAACTCGGCAGATCTGGAGAATCATACGCTAAGCGCCTCGTGTCAAGCTCTGGCCCCCGCAAGCACCCCGAGGGGAGGCGCTGACAGGAGGTCGCGGTATTCACCGGGCGGCCACGCGCGTCGCGCCGCACGCGGGAGTCAGGGCACCGGGCGCCGCGGGCACGCTGCCTTCACCGCCTGCTGTCTTCTTGCGCTCACGCCTCTCCTGGGCGGCTGTCCGCCACGCATTGGGGATGACTGCCGCGCCGCGCTGGACTGCTCTTTCGGCGGAGAGCGCTTCTGCGATACCACCCAGCCCGGCGGCTACTGCACCATCGATTTCTGCGATGTCGGCACCTGTCCCAAGGAAGCCGAATGCGTCGAGTTTCGCTTCGAGCCCGCACGCCTAACGGAACGCTTCTGCATGCGCCGCTGCTCCGACAGCAACGATTGCCGCGACAACTACGGCTGCCTACGCCCAGAACTACTCACCGACAACGAGGGCAACCCCCTCGCACGCCTCATCGACCCCGAGGGCCAAGACAGACGCTTCTGCGCCGCCCTTCCCGCCCCGCCTGCCTCGGAACCCGCCAACTAGTGAGGCATAACCACCATGCCTTCGACCTCACTTGACTTGGGCGAGAGGCGCGGCATGGATGGGCCTTCATGAGCACATCGCCCAAGCGCATCGTCCTCGCCTACAGCGGGGGTCTTGACACTTCCGTTATCTTGCATTGGCTCAAGGCACAGTATCAGGCGGAGGTTATCGCCTTCTGCGCGGATGTTGGCCAGCCCGAAGATCTCAGTGGCGTCGAAGGCAAGGCGCTGAAAGTGGGCGCCGCACGCTGCTACGTGAAGGACCTCAAGGCAGAGTTCGTCCGCGACTACTGCTTCCCGATGTTCCGCGCCGGAGCCATCTATGAAGGCACCTACCTGCTCGGCACTTCTATCGCCCGACCGCTCATCGCGAAGGCGATGATGGATGTCGCCGCCGCGGAAGGCGCGGATGCCATCGCCCACGGCGCGACCGGCAAGGGCAACGACCAGGTGCGTTTCGAGCTTGCCGCAACGGCTATCGACCCGCGCATTCAGGTCATCGCGCCCTGGCGCACTTGGGACCTGAAAAGCCGCACCGACTGCATCAATTACTGCAACAAGTACGAGATTCCCATCGAAGTCAGCCCCGAGAAGCCCTACTCGATGGATGCAAACCTGCTGCACATCTCCTACGAGGGCGGCGTGCTCGAAGACCCTTGGGCGGGGCCCATCGAGTCGATGTTTCAGTGGACCACCGCGCCCGAAGCCGCACCGAACGAAGCCGAAGAGATCATCATCGGCTACGAACAGGGTGACCCGGTCTCGGTCAACGGTGAAGCGCTGGCGCCGCATCTACTGCTCGAACGCCTCAACACCCTCGGTGCGCGCCACGGTATCGGCCGCATCGACATTGTCGAGAGCCGCTTCGTGGGCATGAAGTCCCGCGGCGTTTACGAGACGCCCGGCGGCACGATCCTGCATCAGGCGCACCGAGCCCTCGAGTCTCTGACCCTCGACCGCGAGGTGCTGCGGCTGAAGGACCAGCTCGTTCCCGAGTATGCGACTGCCGTATACCGCGGTTTCTGGTTCGCCCCCGAGCGTTACGCGCTGCAAGCGCTTGTCGACCAAAGCCAGACGCGGGTCACGGGCGAGGTGCGTCTCAAGCTCTACAAAGGCAGTGCGAGCGTCACCGGACGACGCAGCCCCTTCAGCCTCTACGAAGAAGATTTGGCTACCTTTGAGGCGGATACCCTGTATAACCAAGCGGACGCCGGGGGGTTTATCCGGCTGCAGGCGCTACGCCTTCAGCTGGCCGCAAGGCAGAACCAGCAGAAATAGCGGCCGCCGTAGGGCGGCGCTGGCGGCTGGTGTTCAACCTCCAGGCATCAAGTCCATACGCATCATGGCCAGGCCTAATGGGGTGCCTTGTGTGCGCAGGATCGCTTGCGCCTCTGGCTAATTCATGCATAGCATAGTGATTAAGCGGCCCGCTTCGAGGGGCTCAAGTGGGTTGAAGGTTTGGACGATCCAAGTATAGGTACCTGGGTCGTCGTGGTGGCTGCAGCAGCGCTTTCAGCGCTTTATGCAGCACTCGCGGCGGCCTTTGGCGACATAGATAAAGCCCACCTCAAGGGGCTTAGCGACCGCTGCGCGGCCTTGCGAGACCTCGCTGGCCGCGCATTCCAGGACCGCACGCGCATCATTGCGCGTTGGCACTTAGGCGCCTGGTTTTTTCTCGTGGTGGCGCTGCTTGCCCTGCCAACCGTCGAGTTTCTTGGCCGACACGACGGCTGGGTGCTCGCGGGGTCGGCGATGGTTCTTGTGTTGGCCTGCCGAAGTATTGCTTACCTCTTTGCATTGCTCGCCCAGCGTTCTCACCCAGAAAACGTGCTGAAGCTTCTGAGCCGATTCGGCTGGCTTGAGCGGTTGATGTGGCCGTTTGAGCTACTCGTGCGCGGTGTCAGCTTGGTGCTCGCCCGCTTGGTGCCCGAGCGTGGGGCGCGTAACGAAGCCCAGCTGACCGAACTCGCCGTGCGCTCCACGTTGCAGCACGCCGAGGAGGCTGGCAATCTTGAGGCGGACCTCGCCCAGCTGCTCCGGCGCGTGCTTGACTTCAAAGATACCATCGCCCGGGAAATCATGGTGCCCCGCACCCAGGTGGTCGCCTTCGAATCAGAGACACCGCTCGAAGATGTGCTCGCCACGATGAATGAGCAGGTCCACAGCCGTTACCCCGTCTACCGCGACCGCATTGACCAAATCGAAGGTATTCTCTTCGCCAAAGACCTCTTCAAGAGCCTGCTCGACCCCAACTTCCGTGAGAACTTCAGCCTAGAAGACATCGCCTCGCGGCCCGTCTTCTTCGCGCCGGAAAGCATGAAGATCGGCATTTTACTTAAAGAAATGCAGGCAAGGCGCGTGCACCTGGCGGTGGTGGTGGACGAGTTCGGCGGCACGAGTGGCGTCGTGTCGCTCGAGGATATCCTCGAAGAAATCGTCGGCGAAATCCGCGACGAGCACGACGACGAAGAGGAGCAGCCCATCGTCGAGCTTGGGCCAGGGCGCTTTCTCGCGAACGCCATGGTCTCGGTCTACGATCTTGAGGAAGTCATCGGTGCCAAGCTGCGCGAGGAAGAGGGCGACTACGATTCCCTCGGCGGCATGCTTATCGAACGCCTTGGACGCGTACCAGAAGTAGGCGAATCCGTCGACTTCGGCGACTTCGCCCTCATTATCCGCGAAGCCGACCCCCGCCACGTCGCCCGCGTCGAACTCCAACGCCTAGAGCCCACCGCCCCCCAGTCCATCCCCGCTGCCCAAGCCAGCTAAGCTGGCCGGCTCACCGGGCAGGCTTGCCAGGAACGCGAAGCAACCGGGCGCCTGTGTTAGCGTCTGAACGAACGTAAGGGGTGCAGGGTGAACGGAGGCGTGTTTGGGCAGGTGCGGGTGGGGACGGATGCGCTTGGGCTGATAACGCAGCGGCGGGGTCAGGTGCGGGCGCTACGCGCGGGCTTGCTTGAGGCGACGCTGCCGGGAGCGACGCTGGGGGAACTTGTGGCCGTCGATATCGGCGGGGCCCCCTATCTCTTTGAAGTAGCCGACTTTTCTGGGATGGGTGTGCGGCTGCTGCCCCTTGAAGACCACCCGCCGCCGCGGGCGGGGCTGCCTGTGGAAGGCCTGGGCTACCCCTTGCGGGCGCGCGTGCCGCAAGCCCAGGGGCTGCTGCTTGATGCGCTAGGCCGGACTTTTGGACCACCAGATGCGGGTGCGGGCGAACGCAGCGCACTGGTGAACGCGGCGGGCGCGCTGGGAACGCCTCCGCGTCCGCCACTGCCGAGCCCGCTCGGCCTCTCAGTGCTCCAGCCGCCCGCCTCGGCGCTGCGGCGTCAACTGCCGAAGCGCCCCCTCTCGACGGGCATTCGGGTCATCGATGGCTTCTGCACCCTCGCCGAGGGGCAACGCATGGGGCTCTTTGCCGGACCCGGCATGGGAAAGACTTCTCTCCTGACCGCGCTGGCAAAAAACAGCGATGCAGATGTCTTTGTCATCGCGCTCATCGGTGAACGCGGCTGGGAGCTGAAGGCCATGCTCCAGGATGGCTTCGGCGGCCGCATCGGCTCGGGCTACGTGTTGCACGCGCCATCGTCGGCGCCGCCCCTCGCGAAAGTGCGTTGCGCGCAAACCGCTCTGACGCTGGCGGAGGGCCTGGCTGCGGAAGGCAAACGGGTGCTCTTTCTTGTGGACAGCCTGACGCGGGTCGCGCGCGCGGCCCGGCAAACCGCTATTCTGCTGGGAGAGCCCGCCGTTCAGCGCGGCTTCCCTCCGAGCGTCTTTGGAATTTTGGCGGACCTTATCGAACGCGCCGGCGCCTTTTCTTGGGGCACGATTACCGCCATCTACACCATTCTCGTCGAAGGCTCGGACCACGACGAGCCCATCGCGGATGAAAGCCGCGCACTGCTAGATGGTCACATCATCCTGTCGCGGGCGCGCTTCGAAGCGGGCATCTTCCCGGCGGTAGATCCACTGCGCAGCCTCTCCCGGCAAATGTCCTTCGTGACTTCGGAAGCGTATCGCGAAGTCAGTCAGACGCTGCGTCGTCTGCTGTCGCGCTACGAGCAGGACCGCGACCTGCTCCTGCTAGGCAACTACCAGGAAGGCAAAGACGCGGAACTCGACCGCGCGGTAGCCCTTGAGCCCGAGATCAATCGCTTCTTGCGCCAACCCACCGGCGAGCGTACGCCGCTGGAGCTGACCTACCAGGGCCTTGCCCGCATCGTGGCAGCCTCCGCCCGCTGACACCATGAAGCCTCACCTAGCGTCTATCTGGGCAAGTGCCGTCGAACACCGAAACATGCCCGGCAACGGCTTCGGAGCACGCGCTCGGGAGCACGTCCGTTGAGCGCTCGAGCGCGGGATATTTGCGTGCTTGGAGCGGGGTGCAGTGGTCTTCACCTGGCACTGGCGCTGCTTGAGCGGCGCTACCCGGGCAAGGTTACGCTGCTCGAAGCTCGGAGCCGCTACCACAACGACCGAACCTGGAGCTTCTTCACGGAAGACCCGAGCGCGTTCCCTTACGTGCGCCACACTTGGGGCGAGGTTGAAGTGGGCGCTCAAGGCCAGCGCGCCCGTTACAACGCCGCACCTTTCGTGTACGCGACGACCACCGCATCCGCGTTTGTCGGGCACGCACTTGCAGCCATCCGGACCTCGCCCCGCACCCACCTTGAACTTGGCGTGCGCGCCGAGGTCGACCTAAGTGGCCGCAAGCCTTGGGCAGGGGGGCGCGCTTGGGACCTTGTGGTGGATACGCGGCCGCAAATGCCAGCGCCTGGAACGCTGCTGCAGCATTTCCTCGGCGCTTTCGTCGAGTTTCCCGACGCGCGCCTCGCACCCTTCATGGACGCCTCGGGCAAGCCAAAACGCTGCGTCCTGATGGACTTCTACCCACCGAAGCCGGGCTGGGTGAGCTTCATGTACTTGCTGCCTTTCTCCGCACAGCGAGGGCTCTTTGAGGTCACCTACTTTTCGCCGAGCCGCGTCACGCAAACCGCCTATCTCAATGACCTCAGCGCCTATCTCGCGGCGCACTTTCCTGGACCGCACCGGATAGTGCGCATGGAAAAGGGCGTGCTGCCGATGAGCGCACAACCGCCTCCCGAGCGCGTTCACCCGGCCTACGTAGAAATCGGGAGTCGCGGCGGCGCGCTTAAGCCCTCCACCGGCTACGGCTTTCTCGCGATGCGCGCGCAAGCCGCAGCGCTGGCGGACGCCATCATGAACGACGCCGACGCTGTCGTGCTGCCGCCGGCGCGGCCAGCGCGCAAACGTGCCGTCGACGCCATCTTCCTCGATTACCTCACGAACAACTTCGCGGAGGGCCCTATGCTCTACCAGCGGCTTTTCGCCCACAATCCCACACCGCGCCTTATCCGCTTTTTGGGCGATACCTCGTCTCTCAAGGAGGATGTTCAGGTGATGTCGAGCGTGCCGATTCTGCCCTTCACCCGCACCTTGCTCACTCGCCTTCTACCCTTCGCGCGCTAGCTTGAGCCGGCTGTGTACGGCAGCGCGCACCATCGAGAGCCCAAGGGCACACTTCACGGAGGCGCCTCCGTGCTACACCGGAAAGGAGCCGACCCTATGAGCACGCCCCCAACTTCCGAAGACGCTCCCGGTTCAGCCGGTTACGTGCGTCAGTGGGTCAACCGCTCACGCGAGACCCACCACAAGGTGGCATGGCTGGGATTTATCTGTGAGGCGGTGCTGGCGGGCCTGGTCGCAGTGGCCGGTCTCGGCGTCACGGTCTTGCTGAGCGTGGCACTCGCGACGGGGACCCTGGGCCGCTACCTCGGACAAGCCGAGCTGCAACACCGACTGAACGACGATTTTGGCATGGGTGAGGCGCTGGTCATCGGCCTAGCCTTTGGGTTGACCTTGGCAGTCACCGCCGGCGGCTTCACGTTAGCGGTGCTTTACCTGCGCTGCGCCCAGGGCATTAAGCGCATGTTGCCCGAGCGTCGGTCCCTGATCCTCATCTGCTGTGTGCTGCGCATCGTGCTCTCCTACATGCCCCTCGGCACATTGCTGGCCCTCTACACCCTCTACGTCCTCTACCCCAAAGGCAGCCTCGACCCGCAGGAGCACCCAGACCTCGAAACGCCTGACACCGCCTAGACGGCTTGTGCTCGGGCGAACGGGAAGCAAACTGGGCACTCGCCGCACGTGACCCAATACCTCAGCCTGGTGCGGCACGCTTCGTGGGAGTGCACCGCCCGCGAGTTCCTGGCCCGGACTCGCTCAAACCGTCTCGCGCCGAGTATTCCATGGACCTAGCCCACCTACCGCGCCAGCTTACGACCCTACTGCGAGAACGTCGGCTGCGGCAGTCTCAGGGCAAGGCAGATGCCGATTGGCAGAAGATTTCCTCCGCCAAGGTAGACGCCCTACTGCGCCGCGCTTCTGCCCTAGATGACGATGGCTTCTACCCAGTGCTGCCGAGCGCGGAAGTGAAGCCTGGCGCCGTGCGTGCCGCCACCATCGACGGCATCCACTACGTGCTCTGGCGCCAGCTCAGCGCACCATGGAAGCTGCTAGCGGGGCCTGCCGCATGTCCACACATGGGCGCAGACCTAAGCGACGGCGGCTGGGTCGACGGCGAAGGGCGCTTGCGCTGCCCCTGGCACGGCCTGGCACTGACCGAAGGCACGCATCCAACCTGGACGCCCCTGCCTACCTTCGACGACGGCACGCTCCTCTGGTTGCAGCCACGCCCAAGGCCCAGCGGCCCCCAGCTAGTCACGATCGGCCGGGAGACGCCAGGCTCCAGCGAGCGAAGTGACAACGCCCCTTCCAATACGACTGCCTACGTGCCGAAGGTGTTGAGCTACCGTCCTAGCCCGCACGTTGCGTCCGTCGTCTACCGCGATGCGCACTGCGACCCGGAAGACATCATCGCCAACCGTCTTGACCCCTGGCACGGCGCCCACTTCCACCCGCATACCTTCACCGACCTTGAGGTAGTGAGCGAAAAGGCGGGCGTCCTCACCGTCAAAGTGGCCTTTAGGCTGCTGCCGGGCGTGAAGGTGCCCGTAGTGGCTCAGTTCTTCTGCTGTGGGCCACGCACTATCCTGATGCGCATCGTCTCCGGCGAAGGCCAAGGCTCGCTCGTCGAGACCCACGCCGTACCGCTGGGTCCCGGCCGAACCCGCGTCATCGAAGCCACCTTTGCCACCTCAGACCGCCCTGGCTTTCACTGCCTGAGGCCCTGGATGCAACACGCCCTCGCACCCCTCTTCACCAAGCGCGCCGAACGCCTCTGGCAAGAAGACTGCGCCTACGCCGAACGCCGCTACGTCTTAAGGCAATCCGGCTCCATCGAACTCAGCAAACACGCCTAGAATGGAGCGCACTCGCGCGCATTTGCCTCGGCCGGGGGATGAGACACGCTGGACGTGCGAAAGCGAGGCGCGATGGATTGGCGGCTGATGGTGACGACCTTCGTCACGATATTTATTGCAGAAATAGGTGATAAAACGCAGCTCACGACGCTGTCTTTTGCTAGTGGCGGCAACTCGCGCCTTCAGGTTTTTCTCGCCGCGGCGCTTGCGCTTATCACCGCCACTGGCGTCGCCGTCCTCGCCGGAGAAGCCCTGAGCCGCATCATCTCGCCCCTGATGCTCAAGCGCGGCGCCGGCCTCCTCTTCATCATTCTCGGCATCGTCTTCCTCGCCGACACCTGGCGCTCACCATCCCCCCCTCCAGCCGCCAGCACCCAGGCCTCCGCAGCCTTACGGCACACGACTCGCGTCTAGAGCGCGCTTCAGAGACAAGCGTTCAGGGGAAATTGTGAAAGAGGTCCCACTGAACGTAAGTGCTAGGTGGCTAGCGTGCGGGGTACTCGGAAGACCTCACTGACCACGGAAGGCCCCATAACGGCTCGGGTCTAGGCTCGCGATGATGGCACTCTCGTGTGTGGGTCGGCGGCCGACACGCCAAGCATTCCACTCTTTTCTCGATGGGCTCACGGTAAAGAGAACGCACGCACACACAAACGTGCCTCCGTACCATGTTGAGATCACTCCACCTTTAAAGCTAAGCCAGAGTCATGGACAACTGTCGTGAGCCGCCGACACGAACCTACACGGCATGGCTCGTGCTCATACCCTGCCCCATGACCGCTATGCGAACCCGTATACTAACGAGCCTTCTACCCCCTTCCGTCATGCTCTGCGCATGGATGGCCCCCGCCTGCACCACCGACGCCGTAGCGACTAGCGACGTTAACGACTTGTCAGATAAGCAGCAGACAGGTGGCGCGTTCGATGAACTGAAT